>JBBQJF010000073.1:0-17438 GCA_038325665.1 Dehalococcoidia bacterium
CGATCGTATCCGGGGCGGATTCGGCGCTGCTCGTCGCCGCTGTCTCTGCTGATGTCGCCCAGGAGACACGCGTGTCGGACCAGATGCTTCTGGAAACGGGCATGGGCGTCGATCTGCACAGCGGTGACACGACCAAGGCCGCCTGCCGTGCGGTCGAGGACGCCATGCGCCGCGTCAGCCTGCTGTTCCTTCGGACGCTCAGCCGCCAGCGCCGGACGCGAGTTAGTGTCGATGTGACCATTGGAGTGCCCGACCCCGGCGCGGTGGATTCGGCCGCCGTGATGGCGGTGCTGCCTGTTGGCCGGGCGTCGATACGCGCCGAGCACGGTGGTCTCGCGATAACGCTCGACGACGGCGAGCGCGTGCTGATGGCGGTTGCTGCCATCGTAGTGCGAGTCGCCTTCGATGAGACCCCGGCACGGTCATGAGATGAGCGCCTCTGTCACGTCACCCACGAACGTGGGCCGGCGAGACGCGCACCGCCCTGCCAGGGTTGGATCTCCAGGGGAATCCGTGGGGCGCGCCCGGCGACATCTAGATTCCATCAGCCTCAATTACGGTGGAGGATGACATGAGTGGCGCCCACGCTGCCACCGTCGAGCACGACCGACCTCCGGGTGGCGGTCGGTCCTCACCGCGGTTGATCGGCTATGCGGTGTGCGCGACGCTCACGGTGCTCGTGCTCGGATTGAGATACGGCGGCGCGGGGCACACGCTGGTGTTCATCGTGGCCGGACTGGGATTGGTCGGTCTGGCGTGGCTGATTGGTGTGGCGACCGAGGAATTGGGGGCGTCGCTAGGTCCGCGCGTTGGCGGCGTCCTCAACGCGACGTTTGGCAACGCCGCCGAGCTTATCATCACCTTCTTCGCGCTCCGCGCCGGACTAATAGATGTGGTCAAGGCTTCGATCACTGGCTCGATTCTGGGCAATCTCTTGCTGGTGCTCGGCGCGAGTCTGGTCGCCGGCGGACTGCGTCACGGTACCCAGACCTTCTCGCGCTCGATTGCCGGCATCAACTCCACAATGCTGGTGATCGCCGTCGTGGGGTTGTTCGTGCCGGCAGTGTTCGGCCAGTCGCTGGGCGACGAGCACGGCACGGAAGTACGTCACCTGAGCGACGGTGTCGCGATCGTCCTGATTGGCATCTACGCGCTCAGCCTGGTGTTCTTTTTCAGCCACCCGGAAGAAGGTACCGGCGCGGTCGTCGCGGAGGAGCACGCCGGGTGGAGTCCCGCGCGGGCGGCGGTAGTGCTGCTGATCGCGGCCGCCGCCACCGCATGGGTGAGTGAGATCCTCGTTCACGAACTCGAACCGACAATCGAGGCGTGGGGCGTGAGCGAGGTGTTCGCGGGCGTGATCCTCGTGCCGCTGGTCGGCAACATCGCCGAGCACCTTGTCGGGGTTCAACTCGCGCTACGGAACAAGATGGATTTCAGCCTGGTCGTGTCGGTGGGATCGAGCCTCCAGGTGGCGTTGTTCGTCGCGCCGGTGCTGGTGCTGCTCAGCCACATCGTTGGGACGCCGATGGACCTGGTGTTCACGCAACTCGAAATCGCCACCGTGGCGCTGAGTGTGATTCTTGTCGCCCTGATTGCCCTTGATGGCGAATCCAACTGGTTCGAGGGCGCGCAGTTGCTCGCGGTCTACCTGATCATCGGCATGGCATTCTTCTTCTTTCCCTGACCGGATGGGCCGGCAGACGACGGCGATTGGCGGGTTCGGATAGCGCGGGTAAGCCAGCGTCGGGCGGCGGGCGTGTCTACCCGCGTCCTTCGCCCGACAGCCGTTGCACCCGCGCGCTCACGGCCTCGATCAGCGCCGCCTCCTCACCTCGCGACCCCGCTTCCAACGGCAGGCCGAAGCGCACGACCACCCGCCAGCGGCGACCACGCTCATACTCAAGGCCGGCGGGAACGATCAGCGGGCGGTCGCGGCCATCGCGGGCAGCGAGTGCCGCGAGTCGCGCGAAGCCCGGGCGGAATGGCAGAAATGGTTGGTCCTCGGTCTTGGGGGTACCGTTCGGGTCAATCGTTGGGTATCCCTCGGGGAATACGACTAAGACCCGGCCCTCACGGAGCAACGCGACTGCTTCCGCCGCCGCCCCGCGGAGATATGAGCGGCGCTCCCCCTCGCCACTCGCTCGGCCCGCGGTCGTCGTATGACCGCCGGATTGTTCGACTCGAAGCACTCCCGGCCAGCGCGCCGTGCGGCACGCCCATTCCATCAACCGCCGCGACCGCGCCCCCCGCACCCAATCGAGCGCGACCACCACATGCAGCGGCCGTGGCACCGCGGCCATCAACACGGGGACGTCGTACAGGTGGTGATAGTGGCGCGCGGCAATCAGCACCGGCCCCGCGCGGGGGATGTGCTCCAGCCCTTCCGCCCGCCAATCGACCCGCCGGGCGATCAGCCGGCAGGCCGCGCCGATCGCCTGACCGGCGATTCGCTGAATGAGCGTATCGTGACCGCTCATCGCACCGAGCCGCCGAGCGCCTGCTCACGCGTGGCCGTGCGCGGAGCGCGCAGGGCCAGCAGCGCCAGCGCCAAGCCCAGCGCCACCGCCATCACGGCAGGTATCCAAAGGCCCACACTCAAGCTCAACGCCAGAGCGAAGAACATGTTGGCGGCATACATCCCGACCGGGAACCACGCCGAAAGCTGTTCCGGCGCCGGGTCGCTACGCCACAGGTAGCGGCTAACGGCCATGAACACCAGCCCGGTCAGCGACCAGCCGGCGAAGTTCTTGACTGGCATGCCGAAGTACGGACCACTCTCCTGCCAGGTCCAGAACTGTACCGGCATCGACTCATGCGCCATCGCCGGATCGAGCACCAAGTCCCACACCGTCAGAAACCACACGCCCAGCGCCACCACCGGCCACATGCCCAGCTTCGTCGTGCGCCTCCTGAGGATGACCACCGCGAGCAGGTATGATGTCAGGCCCATGTAGAACCACGACAGCGGGATCGTGAACGGCACCCTGCCCATGATCTTGTAGCCGAGGAAGTTGGTGTAGGCGTAGTTTCCGAACGGCCAGCCGGTGCCGGTGCCGATTAACTCCGAGCCGAGCGAAAGGGTGGTGGCGGCGACGAAGAAGATCAGCGTTCGGCGGGCGCCGATATAGCGCAAGCCGAACGCGAACACCGCCGCCGCGCCAAACAGAATGTGCAACGACCCGGCATAGGTCATGCCGAAGTCGAACACCCGCGTGGCGCCGCGACTGCCCGACCATAGTTCCGGATGGGGCAGCGCGACCAGCAGGCCGCCAAGACCGAACGCGAGCGCTATCAAGTGCCCCACGAAGAGACCGCGGACGGATTTCATGTATGCCCTCCGAGCGCCGGGCCGCCGGCGCCTGATGTTGACGCCCGAAATCGTCGCGGGCCAGCGCCGATCATCGCCGTACCAACGTACGTCCTCGCCATGTATGGCGACGACGCAGGGCGCTTCGCCACAATTGCGCCGCCACGGGGAGGTCGGCGAGCGGCGATAGTGGATACGTCCAGGGTATCCGTTCATACGCGCGGGCGATGCCCATGAGCACGCCCAGTCGCGTGACGGCCAGAATGCCGTTGATCGCCAGTGCCCACGCCGGCCCCGCGCCGGACAGCCGCAGACCGGCGAACAACGGCAGGGGTAGCGCCTGTACTAGCGTGACCTCCGCGAGGCCGAGAAACGCTGAGGCGCCGGAGAACTGGTCGCGCATTGGCAACGACCGCGACCAGTTGCTCCAGGTGTCGCGCCACCCCTCGTACATCCGTACCGACACCAGGCCATCCGCCTCGTAAAACCCGACGGGGTGGCCTCGTTGCACCAGTGCCCGCGCCAGCGTCACGTCCTCGCATACTGAGTCGCGGGCAGCGGCGAATCCGTCGCACGACGCGAGCGCCTGGCGGCGGACCAGGAAGCATTGTCCGTTCGCCTGCACGTCGTTCACGCGCCGCGCGGCGTGACCGGGGATGCCGAAGCGGTAGACGAGGGTCGCCAGCATGGCAGGGTGTACCATTCCTTCGCCGGCTCCGCTGACAACCTGGCGAGTCGCCACACTCAGCGCCGGCACACCGGCCGCACGAGCATGCGCGACCAGCGACCGCGTCAATGCCGGCGCCGGGCGCACATCGGCATCAATGGTCAGCACCCAGCCCCAACCTGTACCAACCTGTTCAAAGCCGCATTGAAGGCCCCACGCCTTGCCGTTCCAATCCGGCGGCAGCGGCGGGGCGTCAATCAGTCGCACGCGCGGATCGCGCACTTCGTATGATCGTACCAAGGCGCGGGTGCCATCGGTCGAGCCGCCATCGACGACCAGCACCTCGACCACCTCGTCGCCCTGGCTGATCAATCCCTCGATGCACGGCCCCAGCCGCTTTTGCTCATTCAGCACCGGCACGACCACGGACACACGCTCGTGCGCCGGCAGGGGCGCATCCGACAGTACGATGCGTTCACCGCCCGCGGTGCGCAGCAGCCGTAGCACGATCCGAACGCCGAGCAGCGCCTGGAGGAGACAGAGCAGCGCGACTGGACGGCGAGGGTTCATGTGATGCCTTTCGGGGCCATGGGATTTGGTTCGCCTGGCGTGCACCCCGTCCCACCAGTGCTCGTTGGAGCGCTTCCGTCCGGCCGCATCGAGCGGGGCGCCAGGTCCGGCGGCACGGCGTGACTAGATTCAGAATTGCACGACCCTGGCGGTTCCCCCCAGGCCGAATGGGAGTATTGCGGCTCGGCTCTGACCGCGCCACGCTCAATCCGGGCCGCAACCATGCACCACGACCATGAGTTCACCCGCTTCACCGCGCCGGACGGGTCGCCCGTGTTCCCGACCAGTGGTGCGGGGCGATTCGCACCGCGTGGGATTGTGCATGGTCATTTCTCATGCTAACGTAGTGCATAATATATGCAAAGTAGGTTGCTGATGCAAACGGTCGTCATTGGCGCGGGAGCGGGGGGGCTGGCGACCGCGATCCGCTTGCAGGCGTCAGGTCACCAGGTGACCGTGCTCGAACGTAACGCCACGGTCGGTGGCCGCGCGAATACGTGGGAGTCGGACGGGTATCGTTTTGATACCGGACCCTCGCTGCTGCTCATGCCCGATGTGTATCATGAGCTTTTCCGCGCCGCTGGCCGCCGTCTCGATGATTATCTCGAGTTGCTCCAGATCACGCCCAACTACCGCATCCGCTTCGACGACGGAACGTGCTTCGACGCGACACCCGACGCGGCGTGCCTCGGCCACGCCCTCGACCGGATCGAACCGGGCGCCGGCGGGCGGCTGCCGGCCTTCATGAAGGACGCCGGCTACAAGTACGCGGTCGCCCGCGAGCGCTTCATCGGACGCAACTTTACCCACCTTGGTCAGTTTGCCACCCCGCGCAACCTTGTCGAACTGGTGCGGACCGGCGCCCTACGCAACCTGTTTACCTACGCTGGTCGTTATTTTCGCGATGAACGGCTACGATTGGCGCTGACCTTCCAATCGATGTACCTTGGCATCTCGCCGCTCGACGCGCCGGCTATCTATGCCCTGCTGCCATATACTGAGCTTGCCGAGGGAATCTGGTTCCCACGCGGCGGTATCTATCAACTGATCGTCGCCATGCGCCGGTTGGCAGAGGAGTTGGGCGTCGAGGTACGCACAGGCGCCGAGGTCACGGGATTGAACATCTCCGGCGGTCGGGTGCGCGGGGTGTGTCTGGCCGGCGGGTCGGTGACCACCGCCGATGTGGTGGTCGCCAATGCTGATCTGCCGTACGCGTATCGCGCGCTCGTGCCGGAGGCCCTGCGGCCTGACTTCACCGACCGCAAGCTGGCCGGGATGCGTTACACCGCATCGGCATACATGCTGTATCTCGGCGTCAACCGCCGCTACGACGGACTTCTTCATCACAATGTCTTCTTGGCAGGAGACTTTCGCGCCAACTTCGCGTCAATCTTCAAGACGCACACCCTACCGGAGTGCCCGTCGCTGTACGTCAATGCCCCGGCGCGCACCGATCCGAGCTTCGCGCCGCCGGGGTGCGATGCGTTGTACGTGCTCGTGCCCGTGCCGCACATGCAACACGGGTCGATCGACTGGACGCGGGATGAACCCGCCTTTCGGGAGCGCGTCCTGGACCGGCTGGAAGCTCTCGGCATGACACAGATTCGCCGGCACATCATCGTTCAGCGCGCGGTTACTCCCGTGGATTGGAAGCAGACATACAACCTTGAGTACGGATCCGCGTTCGGGCTGGGACACGATTTCATGCAGGTCGGCTACATGCGCCCACAGAACCGGGCCAAGCGCATTCGCAACCTGTATTTCGTGGGCGCCAGCACGGTCCCCGGCACCGGCGTGCCGCTGGTGATCATGGGATCCCGCTTGGTCACCGAACGGATCCTGCGTGAGCAGCAGCCCGTTCCGGCCGGCGACTAGTGTCCGAGCGGCCGGACTCCGGTCACGGCCGTGGTGTGGCCGCCGAGACCCATCCCGCGTCTGTTTCTCGCCGGACGTCGCGGGACAGAATACAGTGGTGCGACAGCTCGGGTTCCCGCCACGACGGGGTGAGTCGAGGCGGGTCCGCGCACCCGCGCTGCTCCCCACGAGACGGAGACGCTGATGGACATCCAGCTGCAACGCAGTTACGCCGCCGCTCGTGAGGTGATGCGCCATCACGCCCACACGTTCTATTTTGCCGCGCTGTGGCTGCGTCCCGACCGCCGCCGCGCGACCCACGCGCTTTACTCGCTGTTCCGGACCCTCGATGATCTCGTGGATGAGGTCGCCGAAGGGGAGCGAGATCCCGGCGCGGCCCGCGAGGAACTCCAGCGGTGGCGTGCTTGGCTGAATGACCCGGAGGCTAATCCCCGCGTGGAGCCGATCCTGCCCGCGGTTCGCGACACGCTGACGCGGTACGCCATCCCGTCGCACCACTTTATCGAACTGATCGACGGACTGGAGATGGACCTTGCCGGGCGCCGCTACGCCGATGTCGCCGATTTGGGTGTCTATTGCTACCGGGTGGCGTCCACCGTCGGGCTGGCGATGTGTCATGTGCTCGGCGCGGTCGATCCGGCAGCCCAGGCGCGTGCGGTCGAGCTTGGTGTGGCGATGCAGCTCACGAACATCCTGCGTGATGTGCGTGAGGACTTCGAGAATGGCCGTATCTACGTGCCCCATGACCTGATGGCCCGGGCGGGCTGGGACGAGGACCGTCTGCGCGACGGCCGGGTCGATGACGCGTTCCGCGCGATGATGGGCGAGTTGGTGTCTCTCGCGCGGGTCTACTACGACCGCGGCATGCGTGGACTGCCCTACCTCAGTCCTGACGCACGCCTCGCCATCCGGGTGGCCGCCCGCTGCTACGCCGCGATCCTTGATCGCATTGAGGCGGCCGACTACGACGTCTTTTCGGCGCGCGCACACGTCAGCGGCCGGGGCAAGGCCGGGATCGCGGCGCGTGCGGCGCTCGACCGCCGCGCCGCCGGCCGGGGCGCTCTGCCGCCCTTGCCCGATGGCGCGCCCGACGGCACACGGCTGATCGCCCTGGCCCGCGCCCCGCGCGACCGCCATACGCCCACGTCGCCGGCGACACCGTCCCCGCGGCAAGAGCCGGAAATCGCGATCGAGCGGCCGGCTCGGCCGGTACCCGCGTCCGCGGCGCCGATGTGAATGACCGCGCATCTGACGCGCGCCGTCGGGTGATCATTTTCGCCGGATCGTCGCCGCACGAGCGCGTCACCCGCCGGACACGCGACACCGGCCAGGGATGCCGCGCGGTCCCGCCCTCGGCGGCGGCGAGGCGCTCCTCTGAATGGACGGCCTATCGCGTCACTTCCCTGATTGATCGCGCGCCCCCGGACCGATACCCTGGCAGCACATGAACATCACCGTCGTTGCGCTCGGAAAGATGGGCCTGCCCGTCGCGGCCTGGTACGCCTCACGCGGGCATCGCGTCACCGGCTGCGACGTTAACTCGGCCGTCGTGGGTTCGATTAACCGTGGCGAGTCACCCATTCAGCATGAGCCGGGCCTGCCTGAACTCGTGCGCGAGTTGGTCGCGGGCGGACGGCTACGCGCGACGTGTGACACGGCGGCCGGTGTACGCGACGCGGATGTCGTGATCGTGCTCGCCCCGCTCGGTCTGGACGCGGCGCACTCTCCCGACTATCGCGCCCTCGACCGTGCCTTCACGGAGATCAGCGCGGGCCTGCGGCGCGGTGCGCTGGTCATTCTTGAGACGACGGTCGCGGTCGGTGATACCCGTGCGCGGTTCCTGCCGATGCTCACGCGGGATGGCGCGGTGCTCGGTCGCGACCTGTTTCTCGCCTTCAGTCCCGAGCGGGTGCAATCGGGCACGGTATTTCGCGATCTTGCCGCTTACCCGCGGGTGGTGGGTGGCGTGGACGCCGAGAGTGGCGAGCGCGCGGCCGCCTTTTACCGCGCAAATCTCGGCGTCGCCGTGCATACGTTACGCGATGCGGAGGCGGCAGAGTTTTGCAAGCTGGCGGAATCCGTCTATCGCGATGTCAACATCGCCCTCGCCAATGAATTGGCCCTGTACGCCGAGATTTCGGGGGTCGACGTGGCCGAGGTGTTTCCGGTCGCCAACTCGCAGCCGCAGTCGCATCTGCATACTCCCGGTGTCGGCGTTGGCGGCCACTGCATTCCCGAGTACCCGTACCTCATCACCACGCGTACGTCCCATGGCGTGCTCGCATCGGCGGCGCGCGTGATCAACGACGCGATGCCGGCGCACGCGGTCGACCGGCTTGAGGCAGCGCTCGGCGGCATCGCCGGACGGCGGGTGTTGATCCTCGGCGTGGCCTACCGCCCGGGGGTCAAGGAAGCGTCCCACTCGCCCGCGATGGCCTTGGCGACGGACTTGACCGCACGCGGCGCGCTGCCGCTGGCGCACGACCCCCTGTTCAGCGCGGAGGAACTGGCCGCGCTCGGCCTGTGCCCCGCGGAGATTGACCCGCCGCCAGAGGTGGACGCCGTCATCGTGCAGACAGGGCATCTCGTCTATCGCTCGCTCGACTTCAGCCGGTTTCCCGGACTGAAGGCGGTCCTCGACGGACGCGCCGTGCTCAGCAGCGGGCCGATCCGCGCCGCCGGAATCGCGTATCTCGCCATCGGCGCCGGGGTGTGAGCGGCCGCTCTCACCGGGCGGCGCGAGGGGAGAGCATGATTCGGGTTGCCGTCGTTGGATGCGGCTACTGGGGACCGCTGCACATCCGCAATTTCAGCGCGTCGGCGCGCTCGACGGTTGTGCTGGCCGTTGACCTGAGCGCGGAACGGCTCGCCCACATACGGGCGACGTTCCCCGATGTGTGTACCAGCCCCGACGCCGGCGCCGCGTTTGCGGACGGCATTGACGCGGTGGTGATCGCGACACCCGCGGGCGCTCATGCCCGCCTGGCGCTGGCGGCGCTCGCTGCCGGGAAGCATGTCCTGGTCGAGAAACCCCTCACGACCAACTCGACCGAGGCTGAACACATCGTGGCGGAGGCGCGGAGGCGCGGCCTCGCACTGCTCACCGGCCACACGTTCATGTATCACCCCACCGTGCTGGCGCTGAAGAACCTGATCGACACGGGCGAGCTGGGGCGATTGCTTTATGTCAACTGTACCCGCGTCAATCTCGGCCTGCATCGCAAGGATGTCGATGTCTTATGGGACCTGGCCGCCCACGACATCGCCATTCTTCGGTTCCTGCTCGACGCCGATCCCCGTGTGGGGGCCGTTTACGGAGCCGGATTCCAGGACAAGCAGGTGGCCGAAGTCGCGTACGCCGAACTTCGCTACCCCGGCGATGTACTGGCGACCCTCCACGTTAGCTGGCTCGATCCGGTGAAGATTCGGCGGATGACCGTCGCCGGCAGTAGGCGGATGGCGGTGTGGGACGACGTTGAACCCTCCGCCAAGCTCCGTATCCATGACAAGGGTATTGACCGCGCCCCCTACTACGACGACTTCGGCCAGTGGCAGGTGGCGTATCGCTATGGCGACACGCGCGTCCCCATCATCCCCTGGGTCGAACCGCTACGCGCTCAAGCCGAGCACTTCCTCGACTGCATTGAGAGCGGAGCAACCCCCCGCACTAGCGGCGCCGATGGGCTTGCCGTCGTGCGGACGCTGGAGGCGTGCTCGGCGGCGTTGCGGCTGGGTCATGGACAGCGCGACTCCGATTTTCTATCATGATGCGGACATAGTGTGTGAGACACGGGACAGGGAACACGGACCACTGCCCGATTGGTGGTCCGGGTTCCTTGTTCCATGTCTCCGCCCTCCAACAAGCAGCGATCTCGACGCGCTCCGCGGTTGAGAAAAGAGACGGAGGCAATCTCTTGGCTAATACCAAGTCGGCAGAGAAGCGGTGGCGTCAGTCGCTCAAGCGGCGGATGCGCAACCGCGCCGCCATTAGTACCGCTCGTACCTACATTCGCGACACGTTCCGTGGGCTGCGCACCGGCACGGCCGACGCCGATAAGCTCAAACAGGCGATCGTTGCGCTGGATAAGGCGGCGGAAAAGGGTATCATTCACAAGAACAACGCCGCGCGTCGCAAGTCGCGTCTGATGAGTCAGTTTGCCGTGGTCGAGAGCGGCGGGACGCTCGCCCCGGTGCAACGGCTCGCCACCCGCCAGCGGCAGCGTGGCGCACGGCGCTAATCGAGGCGTTCACCCGCGCCGTACTGCATCCCGGCGGCACGGCGCATCGTCGGGAGTTGTCATCGTGTCTGTGCCACTGCTCGCGTGACGTAGGCCGTCGGTAGCGGAATGCCGGCGGCCGTGCTGGGGTCGGGCGCCCCTGCCCAGGCGGGTGGGGTGTGTCAACGCGTGCCCGCCCCGGCATGTGCAGCCATGCGACAGTGGGAGCAGAGCACTCATGAGCCTGATCACGATCGATGCCCTCACCATGGCCTTCGGCGGCCAGGATGTCCTCACCGGTGTCACCGCCGAGCTTCCGAAGGGCGCCCGCGCGGGGGTCGTCGGCCCGAACGGCGCGGGCAAGAGTACCTTGCTCCGGCTGCTGGCCGGCCTCGACCAACCGACCGGCGGCCGGATATCGCGCGCCCGCGATGCCCGCGTCGTCTACGTCGCCCAGGAACCTGAAGTGGACCCGGTGGCGTCCGTCTACGGCGATGCGCTCAAGGTGTTCGCGGAACTCCGCGAGATTGAGCGACAACTGACCGAGGCCGCGCGGGCGCTCTCCACCGCCGAGGGCGCGGGAGTCGAGCGAACACGCGGCGAATACGACCGCCTCCACCACGCGTTTGAGGCCCGCGGCGGCTACGCGTACGAGTCCTCCACGCGCCGTACCCTCTCCGGCCTTGGATTGCCCGAGCCGTATTGGAGCCGTCGCGCCGCCGGACTCTCTGGCGGCGAGCGCGCACGACTGGCGCTCGCCAAAGCGTTGTTGCAGGAGCCGGACGTACTCCTGCTCGACGAGCCGACCAATCACCTCGATATGGCCGCGCTCGCCTGGTTGGAAGAATTCTTGGTGGGCTGGCGTGGCACGGTGATGGTGATCTCGCATGATCGCTACTTTCTCGACCGCGTGATTGACCGAGTGTGGGAACTGCGCGACGGCCATGTCGATGTCTACCCCGGCAACTACTCTCATTTCGCGCACCAACGTGAGGAGCGCGACCTCCGGCAACAGGAATTGCACGAGCGCCAGCAGGCGGAGATCGCGCGCACCGAGGAGTTTATCCGCCGCTATCGCAACAGCCAGAAGTCGCGCCAGGCGCGCGGCCGACAGAAGCAGCTCGATCGGGTCGAGCGCATTGCCGATGTGCGCGGCCGGGCGACGGTGGCACTCGACATCAACTCCGCGCTACGGTCGGGGCGGGTCGTGCTGCGGCTCGACCGTCTCGAGGTCGAACATCCGGGCCGTCGCGGCGAGACGCTGATCCGAGCGCCGCTGAATGTTGAGATCGAGCGCGGGGACCGGATCGCGCTGGTCGGACCGAACGGCAGCGGTAAGACGACGCTGCTACGGACGATCACCGACGAGATCGCGCCCCGTCGCGGTCGCGCCGAACGAGGCGAGGGTGTGCAGGTGGCATTCTTCCGCCAGGGCGCCGAGGATCTGCACGCCGACGATGATGTGATGACATCGTTTCTTGAACCCCGCAACCGTCCTCTGGCCGAGGCGCGCGATCTGCTCGCACGGTTCCTCTTCCGGGGCGAAGAGGTTTTCAAGAGAGTCGGCGATCTGTCGGGAGGCGAGCGCAGCCGGTTGGCGCTGGCGCGCTTGTTCGGCTGCGGCGCGAACTTCTTGCTCCTTGACGAACCGACGAACCACCTCGACCTGCCCTCGCGCGAGGCGTTGGAAGAGGTGCTGCCGACCTTTCCCGGTGCGATCCTGTTCGTCTCGCACGACCGTCGCTTCATTGATGCCGTCGCCACGCATATCTGGTCGGTCGAGGGCGGCGAGTTAACGTCGTTCCGCGGCAACTGGACCGCCTTCTCGAACCGTGTCCGCTCCGCCGGCGAACCCGAGCCGGCCAGGGGCGCGACAGCATCGATCCACGCGAACCTCGACGCCGCTGCTCGCGCCAATGGGACCGCCAAGGACGGCGCCGTGCCGGCTCCACTCGACGGCCGCGCCGTCCAACTGGGCGCGGGGCGGCCGGCAACCCGCGACGAACGGCGCCAGGCGGCGCGGGTTCGCGACCTCGAACGCGAGGTGTCGGAGGCGGAGGCGGCGCTGACCACCCTGCAAACGCGGCTGGAAGACGCGGCAGCCGCGCGAGATATGACCGGGATCACCGATCTGGGGCGTGCGGTGGTGGCCGCCGAGGAGCGCCTTCAGACCCTGATCGCCGCCTGGGAGGAAGCCGCGCTCGCTGCCGGCGCGTGATGCCTGACGGCGGAGCGTTCGCCTCGTGGGTGGCTCTGGTGAGTCGGTTCGTTGTCGGGGTGGCGACGGCGCCGCCACGGCATTCAAAGAGCGTCTGCCCAACACCGGCAGCCAATCCCACCACGACGATGGAGAACCGCGCGCCGGGTCGCGTCAGGTATGTGTAGCGCGCCGATGCAGGCGTGATGGCGCGCGGGTCGGGCGCGACGTGCTTGTACGGAGACGGACGCGCCCACCGGTCGCGCTTTGCATCAACTTGACCGTGCGCCTGCGAACCGGGATTATCGGCACGGAGTAGTAGGTTCCCGCCGCGCCGCGTATGGCCGGCGGGACAGCGCCCAATCTCGTTTTATCGAGGATGCGATACCGTGGATCACGAACTGTTGGTCGAGTGCGCTGACTGGATCGCCGAGCAGATGGCCGAGGAAGGGTTCATGATCGACGCCGGGCTTATCCAGCTCGCGCTGGAGAAGGAACGCGACTCCTCGATCTCGATCCCATCGATCACCCACGCTGATGCGGCAGCCCAGTTGGTCGCGGAACTGGCGGCAGACGGCGTGCAGGGTGTGCCGGAGGCGGTCGATGAGCGGTTAATCCGAATGGTGCTGGAGTGGGAGGACGAGTTCCTCGCGCTGGCCGGACGGCCCCGCTGACGGGGAGTCCACGGCGTAGGCGCGGACTTCCCCGCGTGAATCACCTGAGGCGACCCGGACGATCCGCCCAGTTCCCGAACATGTATTCCGTCCCCATCGAGGCGGAGGCGGCGAGCCTGTAATTCGCATCGCCCGTTCTTCCGGCGAGGTCCGCATGCGTTATGTGCCCGACGGACCCGCGATCGACAAGGTACCGCACCTCCGCGTAGGGCTGCCCGGCGCGGTGCGCTCGCGAGCGGTGCTGACACTCGGCGTCGAACCGGGCGCGCCCGTGACGTCCGCCCTCGGCGCCGACACCGCCGTGGGCATCGTCCTCAATCTGCTGACCGCGCCGGACCGTGCGGCATTGGTGGCTGGCGCTGAGGCGGCAACCAGCGCGACGTTTAGCGGCGACCATCTGCTCGCGGTCTGGGCGTTGACCGACCGCGATGGCGCTCTATCCCGCCGCCGGCGGCTGGTCGAGGTCGCCCGCGCCGCCGCGTTCCACATCGCTGACTCCGATGAGATCGCCCAAATTGCCTGCTTCCTCAAGGCCTACCCCGAGGAAGCGGGCAGCCATGAACCGGCGTCGCTCTATGCCGAACTCTTGCCGCGCGTGTCCCGACTGCTCGACGCGCCCAAGGACTTTGACCTCGACTGGATCGGCGAGTACTCTGACGTGCTGCGCGCCAACAGCCTGCTGCACTCGGGCGCCGTCCAGATCGAGGACTTTCCCGAGATCGACCTGTCCATCGTGGAGACTCCGCTGCGCCTGCACGATCTGACGCGAACCATGGCCGTATCAATGTACCGTGTGCTCACGATTCGCTCCGAGAACACCTACACACTTGAATACCGGCGAGAGAGTTGGGTGCAGTTTCCGCGTGGTCCGCGGCCGGCACGCATTGATCTTCGCCCGCTCGCGCACCGGCTGAACCTGTTCGAGCGCTCCGGGGGCGCTTGGCGGGCCGATCCGGTCAGCGACCCGACGCCGCGGATGTATCTGGACGACGGCCGGGGCGGTCCGTCGCCCAGCACCATTGATGCGTCCACGGTACGCTCGGAGGTAATGGACTATCTCCAGGCGGCGCCCCGCCGGCCGGATCTGTTGTGGACGCCATATGGCTGACAGCCGTCGCTCGGACGGACCGCGATGCGCCGGCGATGCGGGGCACAAGCATGACCCACATGCCCGAGGAACCATCCGCGTCGTCCGACGCGACATTCGCGCGGCTCGTGGCCGCCTTTCAGGCGCTCGCCGTGGGCGACGCCATGGGTCGCGCCACGGAAGCGTACGAGCCGGCCGAGATCGAGGAGATCTACGAAGACGCGATCATGGAGTTCGTCGAACCGGTCCGACTGTTCGATGACGAGCAATGGGCCGCGGCCGAAACCGGCTCGCCCACCGAAAACGCGATCGCCATGGCTCTGGCGACGACGGCCACGTCGATGAATGAGCCGTCCGTTGTGGATATCGTGCACCTGCCACGCGCCGTGGCGATAGGCGCGATGCGGCCGCTGGCGGCCATCCTCGCGTTTCCACCCGCGAACGCGGGCATCGCGGCGGTCGCCGCGGCGGTGAGCGCCGGAATCGAGGGCAGGCCCGCACACGCCGCGCTGGCGGCGTCCGTCCAGGCGGCGCACGCGGCGGGTGACGGCCGGCTCGCGGCGGCGATAGTCGAGGCGGGGGGCATCGCCCAAGCATCCGGTGGCCGCCGCGCGGGAGTGGCGCTGCGCGTGCGATTCTCCCCCGCCGGCGACATCGGCGCGCTCACGCCGTTCATACTCGGCCTCGTCTACGCGACCCAGAGCGCGCGGCGCGGTATTCTGGAGGCGGTCAACCAGGGTGGTCACGCGCCGGAGTCGGCCGCGATCACGGGTGCAATCTGCGCAGCGGTCGTCCCGCTGTCACTTCCCCCCGCCTGGGCTGCCGAGGTCGAACGGGTGAACGCACTCGACTTCACGCCCATCGCACGCCGCTGTGTCGTGGCGCGGGCGTCCACCGGCAGTGTGGACCGGCAGGAGTGACCGTCGCGGCCCGATATCGCGATTTACCTCGCCCTGGCCCCTCCGCCCCGGCACGGCCGGGGGTTGAGTCTCCTAAGGAGTCACACATGCCCCATCGGGGAGCCACCCGAGATGCACGGTGGGGGCGAGTCCCATCTCCCAACCTCTAACAACCCAACACCCATTCTCAAGGAGAGGAGCAACCATGGCTCAGGAAATCCCGATCGGAACCGCGCACGAAATCACGGTCACGGTCACTCCCGACATGAGTCCGCCCCACCTGCGCGATGTGGCAGTCCTGTCCACGCCGTCGATGATCAATCTGATGGAGCAGTGCGCCTTGCAGGCGATGCAGCCCTACCTCACGGACGAGGAAACCTCGGTCGGCACCGAGGTGTGCATCACGCACGATGCGGCGCTGGCCGTCGGCCAACCGGCCACCGTTCGTGCCCGGCTGCAGGCGATGGAGGGGCGACGGTACGTGTGGGAGGTGGAGGCTCTCGGTCCCGACGGCAAGCGCCTCGGCGGCGGAACCCACAAGCGCGCCGCGGTCAGCCTGGCGCGACTGCGGGGCGGGTAGCCGGTCGCCGCCACCACGAGCAATGGTCGCCCCGCGAGATGAGGCGGGAACGGAAGCCCTCCCATGCCCAAAATCACGGTCCTCCCGCTTGGAGTGACCATCGACGCCCAGGACGGGCAGACGATCATGGAGGCCGCCATCGCCGCCGGCTATTACTGGCCCACGAGCTGCGGCGGCAAGGGTGAATGCACGACCTGCGCCGGGATCGTCCTGTCCGGCATGGAGCACCTCTCGTCGATGGGCCGCTACGAAGAGGAGAACATCGTCCGGCAGCGCGGCCGGCAGGCGCTCACGACGCCCCTGCGGCTGTGCTGCCAGACGCGTGTGTACGGCGATGTCGAGGTCCGAAAGCCCGGCGTCAGGGAGTGAGCGCGGGATCGCCACCGGCGCGTGATGGACACCGCATGTCATGCCACAACGCCGCCGCTTCCCGTTGACCCGTGCTTATGGCGCGGGCGGAACGTGCCCCTACGGGTAACTCAGGCCGGTGGTGCAGCCGTAGCGACCCTGGGTGAAATTCGCGGAGGTGGTACCGCCACCGAGGAATATCTGGCAGCTCACCGGCCAGGCCGGGTTGAGGAGATCAATCCTCCAAGTGCCAGTGCGTAGACCGTACGAGGGCACGGTCCAGTAGCAATACCCGCCCGATGGGTATCGCGTTTCCCCGGAGGTTTGCACGGTCGTGGCCGTGCCGATGCCGTCGCTGCCGTTCAGACTGACCGGCGTCAGCCGGAACGACACGCTCCCGGTGCAGGGCACTGTGCTTGACAGACGGTGCCCGAGCGAAACCGTGGCCGTACTTGGCGGAATCGCGCCGCCCGCCCAGACGAGGTTGATGCCGTACGAGCGCTCGCCGTACACCACGTGGGCGCCCGCGCGGGTGTTGTACAGCGCCATGTTGTAGTCGTACGGGTTCATCACGGCGCCGCTCATCTTGTCCTGGCCATGGATGCGCCACTCATAGACCGCCGATGAACTCCACACGAGATTGATACCGGATGAGCGCACCCCGTAGCGCAGGTAGCCGCCCCCCTGCACATAGATCGCCACCGGCTCACCATACGTGAGCGGACCACTACCCGACTGGCGGTCGATGCGCATGTTCGGCGTTTCGTTGTAATCCTTCCAGACGAGGTTAATACCCTGACTGCGTGAGCCATAAGTTAAGTAGTAACTACTCACCTGCTCGGTCAGGCACGGGCCGACGGTGGAGTAGGTGACGATAGGGAGCCGAGCCGGTAGACTCTCGCTCCGATGCGTGAGCCCGCACTGGACACCTGGCCGCCGGATCGCCTGGCACCGCTGGTGCGAGAATTGCAGGCTGCCCGTGTCCGTGCCGAGGCCCGCATTGCCGAGCTCGAAGCC
>JBBQJF010000074.1:0-17362 GCA_038325665.1 Dehalococcoidia bacterium
TACAGCGGCAGCGCCTTCTTCTGCATGTCCTTGACGAGGGCGATGCGCTGCTTTTGGTCGAGCGTTTGAGACTGCTTGACGAACAGGTCGTCCACCTCGGGCGAGCTTAGCTCCGAGTAGTTCCGGGGGGCTTGGTTGATATAGAACTCGGCGAAGATCGCATCAGGATCGTCCAGGGCGATGGCATGGCCCCACGGGGCGAGGTCGAAATTGCGGGAGTTGAGCGCGTCATACGCCGGGCCATCCTCCAACACTTGGAGCTTTAGGTTCAGCCCGATCTTCGCCGCCGCATCCTTGATGAACAGCGACAGCTTCTCGTTCCCCGCACCCTGGCGGGTGAGGATCGTCGCCTCGTGGCCGTCTTTCACTCCAGCGGCGGAGAGCAATGCCTTCGCGTCGGCCGTGGTCTTGTCGGTCACGAGTCCATAGCCGGGAATCGCCCGCAGCTCCTGCTCGGTCAGACTCCACATGCCGCTCGGAGAAACATAGCCCCCGACCTTCGCCTCGCCCTCGTCGACGAGGGCGATCCCGTTCTCGCGGTCCATCGCCATGCTGACCGCGCGCCGCACACGTTCATCGCGCCAGATAGCACCGGAGCCGAAGTTGATGGTCGAGAAGCCGAAGCCGTCCTTGCGCTGAACAACCATCCGGTTCTTCATCGCCGCCTCCAGCGTCTTGACATCGGTGGGGTTAAACAGCGTATTGAACAACAGTTCGCCCGTTTGGAACGCCGCCATTTGCGCCTGTGCCTCGCGGATGATGAAACACGTCATCGACCCGAGATACGGCTGGCCCTTGACGTGGTAATTCTCGTACGGCTCGTAGTTGAGGCGATTTCCGCGTAGGTATTCCTTGAGCCTGAACGGTCCCGTGCCGTTTGTCTTGAGCTTGAAGTCGAAACCGTCGGCGATGTCCTTCTCGGAGTAGATCGACATCCAGCCTTGCGCGAGGATCGGCAGCAGCGATGGCGCGGGCCGGCTCATTCCCAGCACGACGGTTAGCGGGTCGGGCGTCTCCACCTTGCTGATCACCTGGAGCGAGTCGCGCCGGGGGCTGACCACGCCCTTCGGTGGGTTCATCATCCGCTCGATGCTCGCCTTGACGTCGCCAGACGAAAATGGCTTGCCATCATGGAACTTGACGCCGTCGCGCAGCTTGAAGGTATAGGTGAGGCCGTCGCCCGACTGCTCCCAGGTGGACGCCAAGTCGCCGATGATCGTGTCGGGCAACTCGTCGCCCTTGGCCGGATCGAACTGAATCAGCTGGTTGTAAACCGGCGCCATCAGGTGATTGACCATGTAGGTTGAGTTGCCGTGCATGTCGAAGTTCGGCGGGTCACCGCCGATCGCAAAGGTGAGATGCCCACCGCGCACCGGCTGCTGGTCTTTCGCGGCGACGCCCGGATTGCCGGTCGTCGTCGTGGAAGCGAGGTTGGAGGCTCCACCCCCACTCCCGCCGGAGTTTTGCTTTCCACCGCCGCCGCAGGCCGCGAACACCAGTCCAGCGCCGCCGACGGCCACGCCGCTCAGCATCCGCCGCCGGTTGAGCCGTCCGCGTGCCCCACGCATGCCCATATTCCGATCGCCCATCGCCGTGCCCCTCCTCAACCGCGAGCGGCGGTTCCTGGCATCAGGAAGTTCGATACCGCGTCTCCCGGTGGCGGCATCCTAGACCCGAGGCGGGACGGATGTCAACGACGTCACCAGGCGAGCGCGTCGGCCATACGGCGCTTGTGCCACTCGGGGTCGCCGAGGAAGTGCAGCAGCGTGCGCGACATCCGCGTATACGAAACAGATCCGTACGATCGCACCGAGCCGGTCGCGGTGGAATCCGGCGCACCACGTTGCACGCCTCCCGCCCCAACCCGCGCTCTTACCAGTTCAGTCGGAATAGACGCACCGCGGACAACAGATCGGGATCGTCACGCATGATCGGCGCCACGCCCAGCGGGGTGAAGGGAAGAGCGTCGGATGAAGCTTCTTCACCGCCATGAATCACCCAGCAGTCGAACTCGGCGCCAAACCGTGATGGATAAATGATGCCCCGGAAGCCCTGTTCGTACGCCCAGCGTGAGACGCGCTGAGAGAGCGCGCGATCCTGGTTCAGCGCCACGCTCATGTCGAAGTCGTGATAGCCGCGCCCGTGAAGCAGGGGGGCAAGCGTGACGCGAAGGGACGCGCGCGTCTCAACCTTCCGCAAATCCATCAGGCGCAGGCCCGGAGCCGGCTGGAGCCACCCAATACGGCGGGTTGCGAGCCAGTCACGCTCTATCTCACCGACAGGTGTGGTGTCACTGCCCGCATCACCGGCACGCAACTGAGCAAGTTCCGCGAGAAGCGAGAGAGCTGGACGAAATCGAGCGAGAGACTCAAGGAAAGATGCCAGCCTATGCTCGGCCAGATAGAGCACGCGGAATCGCCGCTCGGGGTCGTCGAAGCGACCGCCGCCAGCGAACTCGCGCGGCGGCCACGCGAGTGGATCAGGATAACGACCGATCCGCCACAGGACGTGACCCACCGGCTCCGCGTCACGCACTGTCATCATCCCTCGGCAAGAAACTGGCGTGCCGCCTCCAGTACCTGCCGCGGGTCGTCTCGAAGCGCCTGAGCCGGCGCTTGGTCGTTCAACTGTGGATTCATTCCCATGAACCAAGCTCGCACGATGGCCGGTGACTCGACGTGTTCGAGCAGGGCAGCGATTTCATACGTGACGCGCATCCGTTCGCTGATCTCTGCCGGCGGGTGCTCCTCACCGAGAGCGTATCGCTCGACGATGCCCGGCGCGGCAGCGCCCAGCATCAGCGCTGTCAGATCCGGCCCAAACAAGCCCAAAAGATGACCAGCGATCTCCGGCACAGTGGCCCGATTAGCCTGCCCGTGTGCAATCACGTCGAGTGTACTCATGCAGTCCTTCCTCGTATTGTGAGAGCATCAGATCGAGGCTGCGGTCTGGACCCATCGTACCGTCGCCAGGTAGCGCGTACACATCGTAGCGCGAGAGCCGGATGTTGTCGCGCTCGTCGCGCCACGAACCGAGCGTCATATCCGCGCGATCACTCTCAGCGACGGTAATGATAACAACTGCCGGGAGTCTCCCTGCCCGTGCGATACGTCGTGAAATACTGCATACCCGCGGACTACCGGGAGGACAAGCGTGAGCGCCGGCCAAGTAGTCGTCACCAGGCGAGCGCATCGGCCATACGGCGCTTGTGCCACTTGGGGTCGCCGAGGAAGTGCAGCAGCGTGCGCGACATCTGGGTGTGCGGCACCAGGCCGTACTCCTGAGCCGAGCCGATTCCGGCGTGCACCTCGTGCGCCGCGTTGCACGCTTCGAGATACGACTCGCCGGCGACGGCCTTCGCCATGTGCGCCGCCGCCGCGGCCGGTCTGCCGTTGTCGAGCTTCCACAGCGCCTCGTAGGTCGCCCAGCGGGCGGCGTCGAGATGGTTGACCAGCCGGATGATGTGGTCTTGTACCCGCTGAAAGCGACCGATCGGTATCCCAAACTGAATGCGGGTCTGGCTGTACGTCACCGACATCTCGTACACCGCCTGGCAGCCGCCCACGGTGTAGGCGCACAGCACGGGCAATGCCCGCTCCATCGCCCGCTCCATCGCGGACCAGCCCGCGCTATCCCGCCCACCCAGCACATCCGCCGCGCTGACCTCGACGTTATCGAGGCGCACCTCGGCCTGCCAGCCGAGAAAGCCGGGCAGGTTGCGGACAGTCACGCCCGGGTGGTCACGGTCTACCAACAACAGGCTGATATCGCTGTCGCCGTCGCCGGTACGCACCGCGACGATCAGCCGGGTCGCCGCCATCGCGTCGCCGATGAACAGCTTGAGGCCGCTGAGCACATAGCCATCGCCGCGCCGCGCCGGTCGAAGCTGGACCCCGCGCGCCCCCCATGAGGAATGCGGCTCGGTGATCGCGACGCACAGGATCTCCCGGCCGTTGGCCACGGCGGGTAGGAGACGGCTCCGCTGCTCGTCCGTGCCCGCCTCCAGCACCGTCAATGCGCCGAGCACCCCGGAACTAAAGAACGGCCCCGGCAGCGGCCCGCGCCCCAGTTCCTCGTACAACACGGCCGCATCGGTGAACGAATTGCCGCTGCCACCATATTCGGTCGGGATCAGCATCCCGAGCCAGCCCAAACGCGCGGCTGTCTCCCATACCTCCGGGCGGAATCCGGTTTCCGAGCGCTGCAACGCGACGATTGCCTCGCGCGGCGCCTCCCGCTCCATAAAGTCGCGCGCCGTCTGCTTGAGCATTTGTTGGGTTTCGGTTAGCGAAAGATCCATGGCGCTCACTCCGTTCGCGCGGTATTGGGTGTTGGATTTTGGTTGGTGGACCACCTGCCCGCGAGAGGGCCTGAACCACCCCTCGTTCGCGCGGATTGGGGTATCGGGTTTTGGGTGATGGTGGGGCACTCCCCGCACCTAACACCCAACACCTATCACCGGTCACCCAACCGCGCCGGCGGCTTCGCGGGTGGCGCGGCCGATACCGATGCGGCGGGCCATGCTCACGCGTTGAATATCGGCGGTGCCGCCGGGGTGGACGGCGACGATACCGTTGCGCTGCTGGCTTTCGAGGAAGCCGCCCAGAGATCCCCAGGTCTCGTCGTTGGTGAGGGCGGCGGGACCGACCGCCTCGAGGATCGCGCCGGTCATCCACAAGCCGGCCATCTTGCGGTACAGCGAGAGTTGCGGACCCTCATACGATTTGGGCTGCCGCGCGTAGGTGAGCCAGAAGTTACGCAGGCCGAACAGCCGCGTGACCTCGCCCTTGATGTAGATATCGGCGAGCAGGTCGCGCACGTCGGGATCCTCGGCCAGCGGCCGTCCGTCGCGCATCGTCGTCTGACAATAAGCGAGCAGCCGCTCCCACAGCCGGTTGCGACCGATGCGCCCGCCGCCGCCGTGCTCCAACTCGAGATGCGTGCTGGCGACCTTCCAGCCGTTATTCTCGCCGCCGACGAGGGACACGGCAGGCACCCGCACGTTGTCGAACCAAACGGTGTTTTTGTATCCGCTGTCGGCGCCGCCCTCGCCGCCGCTGCCCATCAACTCCATCGGCGCCATCGAGATCCCGGGCAGATCGGCGTCGATCATGAACCAACTGACATTCTCGTGGCGGGCGCCGTTCGGGTCGGTGACGGCGATCATCCAGATACGGTCGCAGCCGTTGTCGCTGCCCACGAAAATCTTCTGCCCGTTGATCACATAATCGTCGCCATCGCGGATCGCGGTGGTCTTCACGCCCGCGAGATCGGAGCCGGCGCCTGGTTCGGTGAGAAGTTGCCAGGTGCGGACCTCACCCTTGTAGATCGGCGGCAGCAGGGTCTCTTTCTGTTCGTCGGTGCCCCATACCACGATACTGGGTGCGCCCAGCCGGCCGCCTGAATCGTAGTACGGAGGCAGAGACAACTCGAGGCGGTCGGCTTCCTCCTCCAGGATGATGGCATGATCGACGTCGAGGCCGCCGCCGCCGTACCGCTTGGGCGCCAGCGGATAGTTCCAGCCCTTCTCACCGAGCTTACGCCCCAACTCGCGCCGCTGAAGGTAATTCTGTTGGGATTCCTCGGCGCTGGCTGGTTTGCGGTTGATGCCCGGCGGTACGTTTGCATCGAACCATGCCCGCACCTCGGCGCGAAATTGCTGTTGCTGTTCGGTATAGGTGACCTCGAAATCCATGCAATCGCCTCCATCCTGAACCGCCGCACATGTCCAGCGTCGCCACGACCCAATGGGCCGGGTCCGGCCCGCCACCCTCATTGGGCACGCAGTAAGCTAGGCGCACGCTCGGTCCGGTGTCAAGGTCGTGGGAGATCAGAGACAGAGAGGGTACGCACGGGCGGTTCTACAATCCCACGGCGAGCGGCAATCAAGCTGGAGCGTCCGGCAGGCCCAAGTGGAGCGCTCGGCGACCATCACGGCAACGAAAGTAGTCGTTCATCTCAAGAGTGTAACATTTCCCCGCCGTCACCACTTCTCAACCAAAACAGTGCTTCCAATTTGGTGCGAAACGGATATTCTTTGGGGTAGTCAGCTAAATCGGGGCGATGCAGCCACAACGCATATCCCTTGGGGAGAGCCGAATTGAGCACAGAACTGAATGGGGTACAGGATCCGTCACGACGATCCGTGTTACGGCATGGCGCGAAGCTTGCCTATGTGACGCCGGTGGTACTCGCGGCAATGAAGGCGGAGCCGGCCTTTGCCGCCAGCGATGGAGAGAAGAAGGACAAGAAACCAAAGAAGTAGGCTACCTCCAAACCGGGGTAGGATGCCCGCCAGACGCGCGACGAACGCGGGACGTGGAGACGAGCAACCGTGGAGGGTTCGCCGGTGAACGAGTCCCCACGTCCCCGCCGCGATGCCGGCGTCCGCGCCGAGACGCTGCCGGACGGCAGCGCCATGCTCTATGATTCCCGATCCGGGATGGCATACGCGCTCACGGCGTCGGCCGCCCAGGTTTGGGCGTCGTGCGATGGTACGCGGACGCTCGACGCGATCGCACGGCAGCTCATGGACATCTACGATGCGCCTGCCGGCATCGTGCAGAATGATATCGCCGCCCTCCTCGCGGACCTTCAGGCGCGGGGACTGGTGGAGTGGGACGGGGGAGTCGCCGCGTGATGGCCGGTCCCCCACGGCGCGATCCCGTGTCTCACCGGTACACGGATTCGTTTCAACTCTTCGATTTTCGATTCCGCGTGGTCTCGGAATCGGCCACCGCGCGGCGGCTCCTGTACCGATTGTACGGCGCGTACGCCACGTCCGGCGCTGATCTTCACCCCTCGGCGTTCACGCTGCACATCGAGCGGCTGGCGACTCCCGGCGCACGCCGCTGGCGAATTCACGACGGCGACGCGCGCATCGGCGGTCGCGTCACTCTCGGCCTGGCGTTGCAGGAACTCGAGTACGCGGTCTGTGTAAGGATGATCGCGCATCGCCCCGACTTGATGGCGCTTCACGGCGCGACGGTGCTCGCCGCCGGGGGCGCGTGCTTCATAAGCGGCAGGTCCGGCGCGGGCAAGACCACACTGGCGCTGGCGCTGGCCGCCCGCCGCTACCGGGTTGGCGGCGACGACATTGCCCTCATCGACCCGAACACCGGCGCTGCCTCACCGGTGCCGCGCTGCTTTCATCTGGACGAGAGTTCGTGGCGACTGTTGCGGGACGTGGGATTGCCTATCCCCGCTCAAGCACTCCGGCACAAATTCCTCACACCCGCCGACCTCTGCGTGACCGACATTGCCCCCGTGACCGTGCGCCACATCTTGCTCGTCGCTCGCGGCTCAGAGCCGGACCCGCGGCTGGTCAGTCTCACCCAGGCAGAGGCCGAGTTGGGCCTGCTTCCAGAGGCAGACTGGCCGGGCGGCTCAGCCGTCCGCGCGCTGCCGGCGCTCGGGCGGCTCGTCAGTGGGGCGGCAGCCTACCGCCTAACCAGCGGCCGGCTCGATGCCACGGCGGGAGCGGTCGCGGCGTTGCTCGGCCCGCCATGATCTGGCAGCCATGGCCCGTCGTTGACCTATTCCCGCACCCACACCGGGTCGGTGCTGATCACTCCCTCGGCCTGCAGTTCGGCGTACTCGGCCGGGTCCAGGCCGAGCAGATCGAGGTACACGGCGTCATTGTGCTCACCCAGGCATGGCGCCGGCGTTGACGGCTTAAACGGGCTGCCTGACATCCGCCAGGGGGCCGTCACGAACGGGTAAGGGCGGCCGATCTCGGTCGGTGTTACCGACTCCCACCAACCACGGGCGGCGAGTTGCGGGTCGGCCAGCAGCTCCCGCCCCGTGAGCACCGCCCCGGCCGGCACACCCCGGCGCTGCAAGCGGTGCATCAATTCGCGGTGTTCAAACCGCGCGGTCCACTCGGCCAGCCGCGCATCCAATTCCTCCTGATTACGCCACCGGCCGGCGGCCGTGGCGAAGCGTGGCTCCTGGCTCCACTGCGGCGACTGCATCTCGTCGCACAACGCCGACCACTGCGCGTCCGTCTGGACGGCGATCGCGATCCACGAGTCGCCCGCGCCGCCCGGCGCCGGAGACGCGGGCGGCGGTGTGGAATCCGCCGCGCCGGTGACATCAGGCAACGAGCCGGCATCACGGACAATGCCGGGCGCCGACACCTCGCCGCGGTGTCCAAGCGTCTCGGGCGGCTGGCACGGGTAGACACCGTGGGGCGCGGCCCAGGGATGGCGATTTCCCACCGGTCCCTGGACGCGGCCGTTGAGAGCATAGTCCATCATCGCCTCGCCCAGAATGCCGGCCGTCAATTCGCGCTGGGAAAAGTCGATGAATTGTCCCCGGCCGGTCTTCTTCACCCGCCGCAGGGCGGCGATCAATGCCCCGACAGCGACGATGCCGGCGGCGGGATCGGGGTACGTCTCATTGGTCATCAGCGGCAGGCCGTCGGTGTACCCGGTGACCGAGGCGAGGCCGGCGGTTTGTTCGAGCGTGGAACCAAGCGAGCCATAATCGCGCTCGGGGCCGCTGTTGCCCTGACTGCTCAACTTGAGGTAGACCAGACTGGGATTGACCTCGCGCAGCGCATCCCACCCCAGCCCTTGCCGGTCCATGACCGCCGCGCGGTAGTTCTCCGTCAACGCATCGCAATTCGCGACCAACCGCTTGAGCAGCGACTTGCCCCGCGGCGTCGCGAAGTCGAGCGTGATGCCGAGCTTGCCGCGATTGCGCTGATTCAAGTACGCCCCCCGGTTCCACGGACGCTCGCCCGGGTCACCGCCGGGGTACTGCTTCATTTGCTGTTCGCCGGCCGGCTGCACCGGACCGCGAATCGTATCCGGCCGCCTGTTCGACTCGACCTTGATAACCCGCGCGCCGAGGCTCGCCAGTAGGAACGTGGCATACGGCCCGATTGCCACCTGGGTCAAATCGAGGATGCGCACACCCTCCAGTGCGTACATTGGCCTCCCCCTTCGAGTTGGTGGTGTCGTCAGGTCATCGGCGCGGGTGCGGATTGCATCGTCGGATCAGTCGCCCTGTTGGCGCGCGGACGCGGGCGACCTGCCGGGCAGGCGCTCGCGCGGCAAACCGCCGGGTCGCCCCGGCCCCGCCCCGTGTGCCGCGGACCGATGCGCTCAAAATCGAATAGTCGCGTGACCGTGCGCTAGATCGCGCCCTGCTGCCTGAAGCGCACCAACTCCTCCGCCGAGTATCCCAACTCGGCGGCGTACACGTCATGGTTGTGCTCGCCCAGCAGTGGCGCGCGCTCCACCGGCCACGCGGCGTCGCCAATGCGAAACGGCAGACCAGGATAGCGCACCACGCCGGCGACCGGGTGGTCGATCTCTTGGAAGAACACTCGTTCGTTCAACTGACGCGAACCGTACAGGTCGGCGGTGGTGGCGACATAGCCGGCGATCGAGCGCAGCCCCTGCAACAGGTGGTACACCTCCTCCTTGGGCTGGCCCCGTACCCACTCACCGACGATCACGTTGAGCGCGTCGCGGTTATCGCGGCGGACGGCGCTGGTGGCGAAGCGCGAATCGTCGATCAGATCGGGCCGGCCCATCATGCGGCAGACGGCGGGCCAGGTGTCGGCGGCGACACCCATCGCCAACCCCGCTGACACCCAGCCGTCCTTGGCCTCGAGCAGATCGCTCGTGCGGCGCTCGACATCCTCATCCCCCCACGCGGCGAGAACGCTGGCGTGGATCTGAGTCATCACCGTCGCCTCATGGATCGACACATCGATGAACTGACCTTCGCCGCTGGCGTCGCGCTGCCAGAGCGCGGCCAGGATCGCGCTAAAGGCGGCGCCGCCGGCGTTGCACAGCACGGGGTTGCCGCCGATCTTGAGCGGCTCGCGCGCCGGCAGTCCCACCGTGTACATCAGGCCGCCGAGCGCCTCCGCCACGATCTCGTCGGTGAGATAGTCACGGTACGGGCCGTCCTGACCAAACGGGGTGATCGACGTGGTGATCAACCCCGGATGAGCGGCCGATAGCGCGGCGTGGTCGATGCCCCAGCCTGTAAGCGTGCCCGGCGCGAAGTCTTCGACTAAGACATCGGCCGTCGCCGCCAGCCGTTTCAGGATCGCTTGACCATCGCCACTGGCGAGGTTTAGGGTGACGCCCTGCTTGGCGAGATTAAGGTACAGGAACAGGCCGCTCGCCTCTGGATGCGGCTGGTCGCGCGGGAATGGTCCGGCGGCGCGCAGCGGCCCACCCTCCGGTGGTTCGATCGCGATCACGCGGGCGCCCAGGCCGGCCAGCAATCGGGTGCAGTAGGCGCCGGGTATATCGCGGCTTAGATCGAGCACGGTTATGTCATCGAGAATGTGCAACTCGTCAGTCATGGCATCCCTTCAGGTTGGCCGCTGAATACCTGTGCCACCGCGCACCGTGAACCGAGTTCAACCGCCAGGCGCTCACGACACAGGCCGGTCGTCAACGATCCTGCCCGTCTCGCCCTCGGGCGGCGCGCTTCACCGGTGATGCGGCGCCGGTCAGGATTACGACCGCTCGCGTCACGGTACCGGGGACGTGTTCGCGGTTGTCCATCGAGGCAGCGGGTCGGATCACGCCACCAGTCACGGGCATTACGTCCCGCTGAACACGGGGCTGCGCTTTTCCACGAACGCCCGCGTGGCGTCGCGAAAGTCGGCGCTGGCGTTGCCCAGGCGCATGTTCAACGCCTCGTGATCGAGCACCGTACGGAGGTCGGCATGCTCGGCCAGTGTCAGATTCTCCTTCATGCGGGCGTACGCCAGTGTCGGTCCGGCGGCAAGCCGCGCGGCCAGTTCATAGGTCGCGTCCTCAAGTCCCTCGTGCGGCACCACGCGGTTGACCATACCCAGGCGCAGCGCGGTGGCGGCGTCGATCACCTCGGCGGTCAGGTACATCTCACGCGCCTTGCCGGCGCCCACGAGACGCTGAAGAAAGTACGAGCCGCCGTAGTCGCCGCTCAACCCGACATTGCGGAAGGCGGTGGTGAACCGGGCAGCATCAGACACAACGCGGAGGTCGCAGGCGAGCGCCATGCACAGACCGGCGCCGGCGGCAGCGCCGTTGACCATGGCGATTGTCGGTTTCGCCATCGTATGCAACAGATAGCTGATCCCGAGCTGATTTTGCCGCAGCACGCGCAGCCCCTCGGTAAACTCGACGGCCGCGGGTGTGACTCCCTCCGCCGCTTGGAACGAGGCGACCATGCCCTTGACATCGCCCCCGGCGCAGAAGGCCCGACCCGCACCGGTCAGTACGACGCAGCGCACGCCCCGGTCGGCCGCGATCGCCGTCAGCGTTTCCGCCAGTGTCCTCTGCAGGTCGCCGCTCATCGAATTGAGACTTTCCGGCCGGTTCATCGTCACGACCGCGACCCCATCGGGCCGTGTCTCGACCACGACATCGCTCATGGAATTCTCTCCCTCTCGCCGCACGTTGGCGGCAGCGCGCCCCGGCGCTGGAACGGTTGACATGCGCCTTATAGTACGTCTCGATGGCGGTGAACAGAATGTGCCGGCCGTGCGCTACCTGCCACCATGGTCAGCACGCGTGCCGCGATGGGAAAGCTGGCACGAAGCGCGCGGCAGCAGTAGACTCTCCCCGCTCGGCGCGCGTCTAGCCAGCGTCCGCGACGCCGGCAAAGAATGGCCGTGACCGCCGGCCGGACCAAGCGAGGGTCATCGAACCCCTCCCGACGTGGGACGGGGCCGAGGATAGTTCCTGGAGGTGGATAATGGGCAGTCTGGATGGCAAGGTGGTCGCCGTCACCGGCGGCGGCCGGGGTATCGGCCGGGCCACGGCCCTGCTTTGCGCGGCCGAGGGAGCGGCCGTGGTGGTCAACGACCTCGGATGCGAGGTGGACGGCACCGGTAGCTCACAGGAGACGGCGCGGCGGGTGTCAGAAGAGATCGCGGACGCCGGCGGGAGCTGCACCTTTACCACTGCCGATGTGAGCACCGAGGCAGGCGCCGAGGAGGTCGTCAAAGCGGCGCTCGACCAGTTCGGCCGGCTCGATGGCCTGGTGCTCGCGACCGGTATCCGCCGCGACCGGCCGATCTGGTCGCTTTCGGAGGAAGATTGGGATCTCGCGGTCGCGCGGGTGCTCCGGGGATACTTCCTACCGGCCAAATTTGCCACGATCCTCTTTCGCCAGCAACGCGCGGGGCGAATTGTCATGCTCACGTCCGACGCCGGTCTCGGGGCGCCGGGCAGCTCGGCGCTCGCCGCGGCGTCGGAGGGGATCGTCGGGCTGTCGCGCACGGTGGCGCGCGATGTGGGGCGATACGGGATTACCTGCAACGCCGTCAGCGCGCAGGCCGACACGCGGCTGTTCTCCGCCTCGGCCGACGCCTACCGCAGCGGCCGGGGGCTGATCGATCCGGAGGAAGTGGCAGGCTTACCCGCGCCGGCGGTGGGAACATGGAAGGACGCGGGTGGCGCGTGGACGCCCGAAAACGTCGCGCCGCTGATCGCTTTCCTGTGCAGCGATGCCTCGGCCGACATTAATGGTCAGGTGCTGGGCGGACGCGGCGGCGACATCTACCTGTACAGCAACCCCGCGATCGAGCGCAGCATTCATTCTTGGGGCCAGCGCCTGACGCTCGATGATCTGGACGTGATCGGTCCCCGCAGCCTGGGGACGGGGGTTCAGCACCCGGCGCCGGTTGGTTGAACAATGACCGCGACCGACGGCGGGCAGAACGGCGCGGCGACTGATTGCCGTGCGCCGCTCGGTCAGCCCGCGGCGCGACATGGGAGGCATGAGAGATGGGTAACAGACTTCAGGGACAAGTGGCGCTCGTCACCGGCGCGGGACGCGGCATCGGCCGGGGTGTGGCGCTGCTTCTGGCGGAAGAGGGGGCGGCGGTGGTCGTGAACGACGCCGGCGTCAATCTTGATGGCTCCGGACACGACGATGGCCCGGCGGCGCAGGTCGTGCGCGAGATCAAGGACGCGGGCGGGCGGGCCGTGGCGAACACGAATTCGGTGGCGGATTTCGCCGGCGGACGGCAGATGGTGCAGGACGCGCTCGACAATTTCGGACGCCTGGACATCCTGTGCCATGTCGCCGGTATCCTCCGCGACCGGATGGTGTTTAACATGACCGCCGAGGAGTGGGACGCGGTGCTGGCGGTGCACCTCAAGGGCGCGTTCAACACGGTGCGCCACGCCGTCGAGCCAATGCTGGCGCAGCGTCACGGCCGCATTCTGCTGTTCTCGTCCGGCTCAGGGCTGGGGTCGTCCGGTCAGGCGAACTACAGCGCCGCCAAGGAGGGGATGGTCGGTTTCGCCCGCTCGCTGGCGCGCGAGCTTGGCCCCTCCGGCATTAACGTCAATGCGATCTATCCCGGCGGCGCCACACGGATGACGGCGTCGGTGCCTCCCACCGCGCGGGAGCGGCGGGCGTCGGCGGGGATCATCGGCGGCGGCCAGCTCGCCGGACGGTCCGAGCCGCCGGCCGCGATCACCCCGCCGCCTTCCGCGAGCGGGGAGGGCGGACCGCGCGACCCGCTGAATAATGCCCCGACCGTGGTCTACCTGTGCACCGAGGCGGGAGCAAACATCTCCGGGCAGGTGATCGGGACGAGCGGCTGGCAGGCGTCGCGCTACAGCCCGCGCCGGGTGATCCGGAGCATCGCCAAGCCGGGGCGATGGACGGTTGAGGAACTGGAGGAGGTGATTCCCGGCGCCCTGACCGCCGGCATTCCGAATCCGGCCCCGGCGACGCAGCCTCAGGGACAGTCGCAGCCCGCCGGAAACTGACCGGCGAGAGGGCGACGCTCGCGGCCGGTGGCCGGGATGACGCGCGTGGGAACGCGCGGTTGATCAGGCCACCCGCTGGGTGCTGAACCGTCATACCGGCATCATCGAGGAACGGGCGGCCCGATCAACGGATGAGGGGTCCGGTCCCACGCCGGCCGGCCCCGCTCCATTCGCGCGGGCAATGGGCGGGACCGGCTGGTCTGTGATGCATCGAGCATTCCAGCCCGGCACTCACAGCGCGGCCACGGAATTGTCCCCACGGCAGTGGTCGACCGACCCGGACGGTCGACCATGGTAACCACGTCAACGCCATGGTGGGGCAGATGGTGGGTCGCCGCGGGGCCAGGGCGACGACCTACCTTGCTGCGCTGGCGTCCTTCCGCGTGGACGCATCGTGTGACTTTCAGAGCTTCGTGTCATAGTGTCTTTAGCGGTTGCTGTCGTAGTCGACCGGTGACAACGAAGCCCGACCGTCTCGCAAACGTCCATTCTGACACACGCACCGAGGCCATCTCAAAACCTTAAATTCGGCCTGAGCGGCGACGGGTTCTGAGACGCCTGGCGGCCACCCGCGTCACCGTGTGCCAGAAGCGATTCACTCTTATCCTGGTCGCAGACTACACCTGCTGACTGTGATCGATCCATGCGCTGCACAGGCCCACCGCTACTGCGCGATGTAGCCACCGTCCGCCACCATCGCGTGTCCGGTCACGAACGATGCTGCGTCGGAGCACAGCCAGATCACCGCTTCCGCGATCTCCTCGACGGTGCCTAAGCGACCGATGGGATGACGGGCGACGATCTACTGTTCGCGCTCAGGATTCAGCACCACGCTCCGCAACAGCGGCGTCTCGATATATCCCGGACAGATGACGTTGACGCGGATGCCCTGAGCCGCATACGCCAACGCGAAACTCTTGGTCAGCCCAATCACCCCGTGCTTGCTCGCGACGTCCGCGCTCGCGCCGGCCGTGCTGACCAGACCCATAATCGACGCGGTGTTGACAATGGCTCCGTGTCCGTGCGCCAGCATGTGCGGGGCTTCCTCTCTCATGCACAGCCAGATGCCCTTGAGATTGACCGCGATCACGCGGTCGAACAACTCCTCCGTCGCGATCATCGCGTCGTACATCGCGATGTTGAGCAGCGTCAGCGCACGCGACTGCAACGGATTGGGCAGAAAGTTCGTGATGTTGGCGTACCGGATGTAGATATCGGTCCAGCGGTGCGGGGCGGCCCCCGCCTCTCAATACGCGATCTGGTCGAACGTGGCGCCATCGCGCCGCGCCGCCAGCGCCGTCAACTCCTGGAGTTCTTGGCGGGTGGCGGCCGCGTCGGGCGGCGGCGCCGGTCGGAACTGATTGCCCGCTGATAGCAGCCACGGTTTCCACTGACCGGCCCGGGACTCGATCAGCCCGTCCGCGCGCCGGGCGCGCACCACCCGCGGCCGGGCGGCCTCACCAAGGAACGCCGCTCCCGCCGCCGCGCTACCCACGACGCGCAGAGCTGTCCGCCGGGTCACCCAGTTCGCGGGTGTGCTCGTACCACTCATCTCGACCTCCCGGTGCTCTTGGCCCCATGCTCGTGCCAGTTCACCGTCCCGACGTGCGTATGCAGCCATCGTGGTTCCTGCCGATACGTGTGCGTGCCAGACCACCTTCGATGTCCGCCCTGGCGGCCTCCGCGCCTGGTAAAGGAACGGTTGGCGTTGGCTACTCACTCGTGATGGGCGCCGGCCGTAGATCGACCACTGCCATCCCTGAGAGGCCGAGTAGGTGCCGCATGTCGCCCAGCTCCTGGAGCATGAGCCAGATGGCGTCCTCCTCGGATTGACCAACCACCACGATCTCGTTCTGCAGCGCCGGCTCGCCGCGCTGGAGACGGCCGGCGGCGTCCTCCATGAGACGTCGCCGCACCTCCTCCGCCGAGGGGGCCGAGCCGGCCAGATAGACCGTCATGGCGCGGTTCGCCGGGACGGTGCGCACGGTCGTGCCGGCGGTCGCCAGTTGCGCCGCGGTCACCGCGTCAAACGATGCCTGGTCCACCATCGCCCCTTCGGCGAGCGCCAGCCGTTTCACCGTCACGGCGTCGAACATCTCCTGGTCCGACACCGCTCCGTGCTCCGCCGGCCAGGCCCTCGCTCGTGCCTCGGCCTCCTGCTCGATAGAGAGCTCGGCCACGCCGCCCCGTGTGGTGACCGCCGCCGCCTCGCGTGCCGCGCGCGCGCGGTGCTGCTCCGGTGACCGCCGCACCGATACACCCATCGGCACAACGCCGTCGTTGGTCATGCTGATCGCCGTGCCGGGGACGGCTACCGCCGAATCACCCGCGGGGCGTAATGCCCAGAGCGCCATCCCCGCGATGGTAACCAGCGTCAGCGCCGTCGCCAGGATTAGCCCTGCACCGCCCGTGTCCTGCTCGGTTGTTGTCACATGTGTCGTCATACCTGGCCTCCCAAGTGCCGCGTTACGCTCCCTGGTTGTACGCCGCACCATAGACGGGCCGCGAGTTGCCGAACGGGAAGGCACGTTCGAGCATCATCATGTGGATGGCGCCGGGGCACACCGCATTGACCCGGATGCCCCGCGACGCGTATTCCAGCGCCGTGGTCTTGGTGAGGCCGGCGATGCCATGCTTGCTGGCGGTGTAGGCCGACAAGCCCGCGAAGCCGATCAACCCGAGGACGGACGACGTATTGACGATGGCGCCGCCACCTTGGGTGAGCATCTGGCGGATCTCCTGCTGCATGCACAGCCAGACGCCAGTGAGGTTGGTGGCGATCACCTGGCGCCAGGTCGCCTCCGGGTACTCCGCCATGGGAACAACCTCACCCAGCACGCCGGCGTCGTTGTGGGCACAGTCCAGCCGGCCATAGGCCTTCACGGTCGCGGCGACGAGGGCCGCCACCTCCGCCGTGCTTGTGACGTCGGCGCGCACGAAGGTCGCCTCACCGCCGCCGTCCTTAATGAGGCGGACGGTGGCCTCGCCCTCCGCGGCGGCGGACCCCGTCACCAACGCGACCTTCCCGTCCAATCGACCTGCCATCGTCGGTCTCATTTCCCGCAATGCCGCGGCGTCCACCAGATATACCAGCCGCGGCCGCCTGCTGGACCGTTCGTGGCCCCATCGCCACCGCGTGGCCAGCCGCCATCCGGTGACGGTGCGCACCACCGCCCGGCGGGAACAGCTGACAGGCTCAGGCTGTGACAATGCCGTCATCACCGCCTGCTATCTGGTCCCCGCGGGTGACAAACCTGTCGCAGCCGCGACCGGTGGGTCCCGCGGGACGCGCCCCGTGGCCGTCGCGGCGGTGCGGTGGGCTGGTCCATCACCTGCTGCGCCGCTGATCCGCGTGGGCAGCAGCGGGCCGTGTGGTTAGGCGGTCTCGTTGACGACTAGCTCGAACACCGCACTGGTGGGTGTGGGCGCACCGCTCAACTGGGCTGCCTGGGTGCGGTTCTGGTTGAGGGTCGTATCACCTGCGCGCGCCGCCGCCTCACTCGCCCACAGCGTCACGGACAGGACCGTGCCCGATTGGCGGTCGACCAGCAGCCGTTGCTCCTCGAAACCGGGTTGCTGCCGCAGCGTGGGGAGTGCCTGCTCGCGGTTGAAGCGAATCA
>JBBQJF010000075.1:0-17307 GCA_038325665.1 Dehalococcoidia bacterium
CACCGTGCGCAACCTGGTCATCGGCCTGCTGCGTCAGCTCGGGGAGCGGACCGTCGCCGATGCACGCCGCACCTGCAGCGCGGACCCGACCATCGCCCTGCGGCTCCTGAGCGGCCCGATGGAAAATTAAATCACCCTGCGGGTTCCACCCAGAAGAGGGGGTTGCGGTAAGGACGAGCGGCCACCACTGTGAGCGGTGCTGAAGCACACACAGGGAGGCCGCTCGTGGAACTTACGATAACGGTGACGGTAGACCTCGCGCCAGGCAGTGCGGTGGCAACCGTCGAGCAGCAGGTACTGGAGGCAGGCCGGACGGCGATGCGCAGGGCGCTCGCCCGGGTGGGCCGGGTGCTGGAGCCAGACCAGGTGGCGTGCCCGCGGTGTGCGGCTACCACCGTGGAAGGATGTGGGACGGTGGCCCGCACCCTGCTCACCAGTGTGGGCAAGGTGCGGATGCCGCTGCGGCGGCTCCGATGCCGCGCCTGCCGCACCCGCTTTCGCCCGGCCGCACCCGCGTTCGGGGCGCTGGCGGGCCGGCAGGTCACCCCCGCGCTGGATCGGCTGTGCGCGGAGGCGGCGATGACGTGGCCGTTTGCCCAAGCGGCGGCCGTGGTGCAGCGGCTGTGTGGGGCACGGGTGAGCGCGGAGACGGTGCGGCAGGTGCTGCGGACCGCGGGCACTGCCGAGGCCCAGGCGCAGCAGGCCGCGGCCGAGCAGGTGCTCGCCCCGACGATGGCCCAGGTCCGGGCCGAGCGTGATCAGCAGCTCCGCGGGCAGCCGCGCCCGGCACCCACCTGGATGGTGGTGGGCATGGATGGCGGCTGGGTGCCGAGTCGGGACACCAAGAACGGGATGGAAGGCAAGGTGGGGGTAGTGGCGACCGAGGCCCAGGTGATCAGCGCCAGCGGCCGGCGCCGCCTGGTGCAGCGGCGCTATGTCGCCCCCTTCGCGGACGCGGACACCTTGGGCCCGCTGGTGGGGGCCGCTGCCTGGGCGTTGGGTGGGCAGCACGCGCCACGCCAGACCGTGGTGGCCGATGGCGCAGGCTGGATCAAGACCCAAGCCCAGGCACAGTTCCCCGACGCCACCACCATCTTGGACTGGCCCCACTTGGCGCGGGCGGTGCACAAGGCGATTCGGGCGGCCCGCCCCGGAGCCCGCCACCGGGAGGTGCGGCGGGCGGCGCATCAGGCGATTCCCGCCCTGCTGTGGGACGGGGCGGTCGATGCCGCCATCGCGGCCCTCCAGGCGTTGCCGGAGCCCGGTGCCGAACCCGCGGCCTCCTTCGCCGAAACCTTGGGCTATCTCGACGGCCAGCGGGACTGGCTCGGGAACTACGGTGCGTGGCGGGCGGCGGGTGAGCCCATCGGCAGCGGCCTGATCGAGCGGGCGGTGGCCCTGGTGATCAACTGGCGCATGAAGCGCCGCGGCATGCGCTGGCGCCGCTCCACCGCCAGCGCCGTGGTCGCGCTCCGCGTGCGCTGTATCAACGACACCTGGCAGGCCCGCTATGCCTCACCTGCCGCCTGACCCCTGGTTTCTTGGTGGAACCGCGGCGCCCTGTCTAATACACACCCGCGTGGGCACGCCGTGAGCGTCATCGAGAGTCGACTGTCATCCTCGCGCCCGTCAGTCGTCCTCGGCGTCCCGCCAAAGCCGGTTTGCCCGATCCGAGCGCCGAGTTGTGTCGCGGTTACGCGCGGCCCATGCTTTGCCAGCGCGTACGATACGTTCGAGCTTTTGGTCCGACACGGGGTTGGGAGCGGCGGCGATAGCCAGCAACTCGCGAAAGAAGGCGTCATCACCGAACGTGTCCCGCCATGTCCGCTCGTAGTGCCCGTTCTCAAGATTCATCAAGAACGCGGCGCGCACGGCATCGACGCCTTCGGCGCGGTAGACCGGCACACGAACGTCGTCTCCGCGACCGGTTCCGAACTCCGGCGGCTCATCGACGGTGACATCGGCGAAATGGTCGTAGTTATTGATCAGGTCATCAGTTTCGCGCACGACGTTGCGTACGAGCGTGTTTCCCTCGGCGGTGCGCACGTAGACGCCCCGATACTCGCCTTTCACCTCTTTGGTTGAGAGGTCGAGCAAACCCTGATTTACAGCCCAGTCGGCCACGGCCTCAATGCCGGCCGCGTCAAAGTTGCGCCCCTCGAACACGACATCCTGTCCATAGCGATCCATCATGTAGAGCAACAACAGCAACCGGAACTGGCGCTTCATCTCATCTTGTTGGTCGGGTGGGATCGAACTCGCGGGGATATCGGTCACGTCCAGCACGATGTCGATCAGCCGGTAGTCGAACCCATGCGCTTGGGAGTAGGCGCGGCTGAAGTGGCGAGAAGCCGGCTCATCGAGTTGGATGTCGCACGGCCCCTTGTTGACGCACAGGCGCATCACCGCCCGGCCCTTCTGCACATCGTCGAAGGCGCGGCGGATGGCGAGCAAGAGTTCGGGCAGGTCCGGGTTCGTCTCGGTATCGAGCGACCCACGGATGCGCTCGCGGTCCTCTTTCGATTCACCGAGCACATGTTTGCTGAACAACTGGCGCAGCGTGAGTTCCTCATCGGCGCCGGGTACGGTGATCCAGAACGCATATCCGAGGGGGTCGTCGCCGAATGACACGCGCAGATCGAATTCGGAGCCGTCGTAGTCGCGGATGTCACTGGGCAGGTAGTCGAGTATCACCCCCTCGACATCTTTGTCGAATCCGGTAGCCGCCATCGACATCATCCCCACTGGGCGGTACACGCCGAACCGCCACCGCGCCGGGCGCGGCGGTGACGGACGTGTACCGATCCGCGCGCTAGAATCGCATCATCCCACCGCCGCCGGAAACACCGCCGCCGCTGGTGTTGCCGCCGCTGCTTCCGCTCGGCGCGCCACTACTTCGACTGCCACCGCTGCCACTGGTGCTGCCACCACGACTGCCGCTGCTGATGCTGCGACTGGTGCTGGTGCTAGAGCGGAAGCCGCCGCTATTGATCTGCCGCTGCTGGTACGACTGGCGCGCGGGACTAACCGGCTGCGCGTTCACGGCAGAGCCATACCGGCCAGCCGCGCTTGCGCCATAGGCGGCGTTGCGCTGCTGCTGGTTGTTGAAGTCAGGGCTGTTGCGGTATGAGCCGCGCGATGTGCCAAGGTTGCCGTAATAGCCAGGCGCGCCGATGTAGGTCGTGCGTCCGCCGGCGAACATCTGGCCGATCAGGAGACCGGGAAGAAAGCCATTGAGGAAACCTCCACCCGAGTAGTAGCCGTTCGAGCCGTGACCACGCATCTCGTAGGAGCCGCTTTCCTCAAGCTTCTGCGTGATGCTGAACAACTGGTCATCTGAATCCGTGTCCACCGTCTCGTTCTTGTTGAGATCTTCCCACCCGCTGATGAGCGCGTTGTCACCCTCGCGAGCAACTTTGATCACCACGAGGTTGTCGCCCTCATAAATCTTATTGACCGCCTCGGCAAACTTCTCGTACTGCAAGCCGTCTTTGCTGCTATAGGCGTCCTGGTACGCCTCGCGTACGTCGTCGAGGTTAATGCGGCCGGCGCCGCCGTCGGACTCGACCCAGTCACTCGCCTGGATGCTGGGCGCGGTCTTGGTGTCGCTGCCGCCGCAGGCCACGCCCAGCGCGCCGCCGGCGCCCAGCGCGATGCCGCCCCACCGCAACAGGCGGCTGGGCCGACGATACGCCGGCGCATCACGTTGCACGCGCAGTTCTGCCGGCTGTCGGGGAATCATTGAACCAATCCTTTCACGGGGCGCCCATTCGACGCCCATCTATGATCTATTATGCACCCCCACGGCAACGATTGCTGTAGTCGCAGGCCGAATCGTCCGACCGTCCGGTGGTATTGAAGCCAGCAGACTCGCGGTCGCGGCACTCAGGGGCGGCGCTGCCGAGGGTGCGACCGCCCGCTCATACTGCTGGGGCAAGGTCAGCAGCGCGCCGAGCGCCTCGGCTTTGACGGCCTCATTGTAGGCGCTGTACCAGGCGCTTGCCTCCCGCGCGTACGGAATCGCCGGTGGACCCGGTAAGAATCCAAAAATCGCGGGTGATTGCCGCTGAAGGTGGTCGATCATATCCACATGCCGCGCCCACAACTCCGTCGCCGCCCGGATAAGCGCCGCCCGCGCCAGTTCCCGCCATGCCTCGCCTGCCTCCGCGCGGGCACGCTCGTAGCGGCCGGCGAGGGCGGCACTTAACTCGCTGACCCCCTTCCCCGCGAAGCACGGGGGGCAAGCTACCCCCCCGGCTCCCTTCCCCCCGGAAGGCCGGGACGGGGATGCAAGGGAAGGGGGAGATACGTGATCGCGAGGCGTCGCCGGACGTTGATGCGCCTCTGATGTGGCCGGATTCCCGCCAATGGCAGTGGAAGCAGGGTTGATGTTCGTGCGGCTGTCGTCGGCGACGACAGTATGAGAGGAGCGATCCATCGCATCGCATTGAGGGCTCGTGAGCGACGATGATGTGAACGCCAGGCCGTAGCGCTCGGCCAGCTCCGCCTCCCATGCCTCCGCCCCGAGCAGGCTGGCCCCGCGGCGTTTCACTTCGCCGGCGGCCACATCAGGAATGAAGGCGCGCACGCCCTCGTCCGGCGCGGGGTGGATAAGGGCACGCTCGTAGGCGGCGAGCATTGCCGTGCGCTGCGCCTCCAGCACGACATCGAACTCATACAGCGCGCGGCGCTGGCCGAAGTGGATGCTTGCCGCCCGCCGCTGCGCGTCGTCGATCACCGCGCGGGCCGGCCGTCCCTCAAGATATTGCCGCCCTGCCAGCGCCCGAACCGCCCGCGAACGCACGCGTGACGCGCCGTAGGAGCGCATCACGTCGTCGTCGAGCGAGGCGTACAGGCGGGTGACGCCCTCATCGCCCTGGCGACCGCAACGGCCGCGAAGCTGATCGTCCAGCCGCCGGTTCGTCTGCGGCTCGGTGGCGATCACGTACAAGCCAAGGCCGAATTCGAGCGAGGTTTGGCGCCGCGTCCCGCCACTCTCGGTGGAACTGCCGGCGCGGGCGCGTGATGCCCGACCAGTGACAACACCAGGCACGGCGCCATCTCGTCCCTGATCGGCGCTGTCCTCTCCCGATCCAGCCGTGGTCGGGCTGCTCACCCCCCCGCGACCGCGCACGGATACGACTCCCGATGGGCGGGGGTGAACGTGTACCGTCCGCGCCGTGACCTCGATTGTCACCTGGTCATCGGACCCGAGTGCCGCCCGCAGCGCCCACGCGGCGCGATCAGACGCGCAGTTGACCGTGACCGTCCCCCCGGCGATCAATCGCCGGATTTCCGCGACAGCCCGCGTGACGATGTGGGTCTCCAGCTCCGACGCGAGACTGATGTCGGTCCCCCGTCCGGCCATATTCGTGGCGATGGTGATGGCGCCGGGCTGGCCGGCGGCCGCGACGACCTCCGCTTCGTCGGCGTGCCCGCGCGCATTGAGCACGACATGGGGCAGCCCCGCCGTGGTGAGCGATGTGCTCAGTCGCTCGGAGCGGCCGACGTCACTCGTGCCCACCAAGACCGGACGCCCCAATCGGTGCGCCGCCGCGACATCCTCCACCAGCGCCGCATCGACGTCCGCGGGTGTGCGGTAGAGCCGGGGCGGAAGATCGACCCGCCGGTTGGGGCGGTGGCGAGGCACTCGTGTCACGGCCATGTCGTAGATACGGGCGAACTCATTGGCGGCGGGTCGGGCGGTGCCGGTCATGCCCGCGCGCCGGCGATACTGCCGCACGAACTGCTGCACGCTAATCTGGGCGAGGGTGTCGCTCTCCCGCTCGGGTACACCCAGCTCTTTCACCTCGATCGCGGTATGCAGCCCATGCATGTAGCGCCGGCTCTCGGCCGCCCGGCCGGTCGCCTCCTCGATCAACACGATACGGCCATCGCGGATCAGATAGTCGCGGTCGCGCTCGAACAGGGCGAAGGCGACGACAAGGTTGTGCAGAGCGGCGAGCGTGTCGCCGTTGACTGCCGGCAGCGCGAAGAGCGGCCCAAGGCGTCCCTCGATTTCCGCTTGCCCATCCTCGGTGAAGTAGGCGGTGCGGGCGCGCTCGTCGATGCTGTACAGCAGACCGTCGTCAAGCATCCATGCCCCTGCCGTCCCCAATTCGCGGGCGGCGCGCTCGGCCGTGCGCGAGGCGTGGGGATTGTCGCGGAACCAGGCGAGCACGTCCGGGTCGCGCGGGGCGCCACGGCGGATTTGGGATGTGAGCACCGCGGCGTCAAACGTATCTGCCGGCAGCGCCCGCAGCCGCGCGAGCTTGGCCGTCACGCGCTCCCGCTGCCCCGCGATCAGTTCCTTGATGATCAAGCTCAGCCGCACCAGGTCAGGGCCAGGCTCGTCGTCTGACTGCCCCGCGATGACCAGCGGCGTGCGCGCCTCGTCGATCAGGAGCAGGTCGGCCTCATCGACGATCAGTGCGCCCAGCCCCCGGATCTGCACCCGATCGCGGATGTGCGTCACCAGCCGGTCGCGCAGATAGTCAAAGCCGAGTTCCGACAGCGTGCTGTACACGACATCGCGGGCATACTGCCGTCGCCGCTGACCGCGGTCCATCTCAGGGATGACCGCGCCGGCGGTCAGGCCAAGCTCGGCGTACACCGGCTCCAACAAGGCGGCGTCGCGTGCGGCGAGATAGCTGTTGGCCGTGGCAATATGAACGGGGCCATCGCCCGCCCAGCACGCGGCGGCGAAGGCAGCAGTCACGGTCTTGCCCTCACCCGTCGCCATCTCGGTGATGTCGCCGCGCAATAATGATCGGGCGCCGGTGATCTGCTCTGGGTAGGGCTCCAAGGGGAGACCCGTGGCCGGCACACGCAGATGCCGTGCCACCGCGCGCTGAATGTCGGTGAAGGAGATCGGTTTCAAAGGTCGTTCCTACCCCGACGGCCGTGAGACGAGCTATCCCCCGGCCCCCTTTGCAGTCCCACGCCGGCACGGTCAGGAGAAAGGGGGCGCTCCCATAAACACGAGAGGCTATACCAACACCATACCATACGCCGGTATCGCGCGGGAGAATGCATATAATGTGGCAGTGATGGAACATCGGGGGTGGCCGAATGCGGTTGTCAGGGCAGATTAGCAGGTTGACCAGAAGGAGATGAACGCGGCCCGCGTATCGAGGCGGCAATCCGCTGGAACGTCGGGTGCGACTCGGGACGCGCGATCCTGTAGAGACCACGGTAGATCGCCGCCACGATTTGTAACTCGTCATCCGGGCTGAATTGGGGCGCGGGCCGCGCGAGCGCTTCAAAGGTGAGGGCGAGTGAGATTTCGCGGAGGCCGCTGACCGCGGGCTGGTAGTACGTGAAGCCGAAGGGGATCGCGATCCCCCGCCCGACCTTGCGTTGATATTGTGCGCTGCCCGGCGCCTCCTCGGAGATGTTGCCCAGCGGCGCGGGCAACCCACGCGCGCCGGCAAGCGACTGAAGCTCGGCCAGCATCGCCCGCTTGAGCGTGAGATACACCCCCTGCCCCTCGAACGGCGCCGCGACCGCCGTGTACGGCAGCGACACCATCCTGATCGGGGGCAGCAGGCCGCCGAGTTGCGCCGCCGCCAGTGTCCATGCCCCACTGGACAGTTCGGGTTCGGCGCTGCTCGCCGCCGGGCGCCTCACGGCGTCGCCACCGGTGTCGCGGGCAACGAACGCCAGGCCGAGGCGCGGTATCCAATCGGCCGTCTCGACGCATACGCTCTGGCGAAATCCATCCGCATCCTCGACATGGTGCGCGCCGATCCGTTCGATGAACAGATCATGCGCGGCGCGCACGCCTTCCTCGAACCGCGAGAATCGGATCACCGGCTTAATCGACGACACGTCATATCCTCGTGCTTTGGATGGCTGCTCGAAGGATGACACCGGACCCGCGCGGACCCGCTCACTTTGGAGCAAGCCCGAGGCCGCGACACGACGATCCTCACACTCTTCACCAACACCCGTGACCGATCACATCGATCGCCGCTCCTCTCAATCCTACGTCAATCCCGAACGGACAGCAGCGTCGCGCGGGAGGGATTCAGTTAGCGCGGGGCGATGGGAAGGTCGGTACGGTGATCACCCGGCCGTGTCCCGCGATCAGGGTCATAGGCGCGGAGTATGTCGCCGGCGCGGTTGCCGCGCTGTCACCCGCCACCATCACGGTCCGCACGGACCGGCTCGACGTGATACGTGCGGTTGCCTCCGTGCCCCCATCAGTGGCGGCCACGATGGGAGCGATGATAGAAGCGGTTCCCGCGTCGGCGCCTCCGGCAGAGAAGGTGAACGCGCCTCGCCCGAGCAGACTCGCGGCCACGACCAGGAACACGAGGCCTGCCATGAGCGGAAGCGCAAAGCTCCCCTGGTACGGACGGGATGGCCGGGTCGCCGGCGCCTGGTAAATCGGTCCACTTTCCATGATCAGAATTGCCTCCCGTTATGCGAATCGTCATCCATGCACCGGTGCACGCGGACAGCGCGGGCGTCGGTCCACCGGTGCAGATCCGCGGTCGTGCCGGGTGAGGGTCGCGCTGCCGTGGAGATGCCCTTAACGGCCCGCGGGTTCGCGTGCCGCCGGTGCTCTCGTAGCTGCCGTGTGGGACTGGTCCGGTGGGGAGAACCTGTCGCCACTGGACGCCATCGCGGTAGCTTGATTGTGGGCGAGGCTAAGGGCGAGCCGGCCGCCGTCATCCATGAACGAGGATTGCGTCACCGTCACCGATCCAATCACATGGTCCTGCCGGTATTGAACAATGTAGGTGACGCGTCCACCGGGAGCGTCCTCCGAGACACCACGGAACATCCGCAAGGGCACATCGGATGGCTCGACATCCGTCTCGGTGGCGCCTCCGCCGAGGCGATGGATAGCCGGCCGCAGCGCCGGGTCGGAGAGCACGGCATCGGCGCCGGCGGCGGTGCGGTAGGTCGCCACACTCAGCGCGATTGTCGCCGGCGCCGCGCCGTCGTGGGCGAGGGGACGGAGCTGGTACGCGACCCAGGCGCCTTCCACCCGCCCTGCTTGAACCATCGTCTGCAGCGCGGCCTCGCGCTCGGGAAACAACCCGGCAACGTCATCATTCGAGAGGCGTCCGGCGCCCGTTATCACTAATTCCGGCGGCGCCGCAGCAGCCGACAGCAGCCGCGCGGCATCAGGATCAATCGTCTGGTGGCCGGCCGTGGTTGTGTCCACGGAGCCAGCCTCTCGCGATGCGGCCAGCGGGATCCGCTCGATAGTCATACCGGTTGGGGCCGTCGCGCTGGATGACGCGCTGGCAACGCTATGGAACAGCGCCCAAAGGTCATCCTTGTGACGGCTGTAGCCGGCGATACTCAGCAGCGCGATCGCCAGCATTGTCGCCGTCCGTGGTAGCGCGTGTTGTGATAGGTAGTTCATGGCTTGCTCCCTCGTGACCGCATCGCGGCGCCCGGCGACATACCGACTGGTCGCCCCCGCCCAGAGCGAAGCACGAGGCGAACAAGGCAGACAAGTGGGCAAACCGGTCATGGCGCTCGATCATCGACCACGCGACCGGGGCAACGGGCGGATGGTATGACGGCCGGTGCAGGGGTGCAGCAATGATCGTGCGCGAGTGCCCCCGCGACGGTACGCCCCGGCCCGACGCCAGCGCGCGGTATACTGACAGCACCCGCCCGTGATGCGGGCGCATGTGAAAACGGATGGTGCCGTGTGTCGGTGTGGGTCTCGATTAGCGAGGCAGCGCGGCTGCTCGGTGTTTCGGTGGACACCGTGAAGCGGCGAATCGCGGCCGACCAGCTCCGCGCCCGACGGGAGGTGCGCCCCCAGGGCTTCCGCTGGATCGTGGAACTTCCCGCCGGCCTCGCGCCGCGAGACACGGAATCCGAACCGTCGCCGGATCACGATGACGTGTCACTCGATGCAAGTGCCAACCCATCGATGGTAGAGGTCGAAACCGAGGTCGAGGACGCCGCCTTGATGACCGCTGTGCTGCGCGCCGAAATCGTGCGGCTGGAGGAGATGGTCGGTGTCATGGCCTCCGAGTTGGACAAGCAGCACCGGCAATTCGCTGAATTGCTCCACTGGCTCCAGACGGTCGGGCTTGGGTACCCCGGTGGCACGCGCGAAGACGCCGCGCGTGGATCGCCACCTCCGCGACAACCCGGAGGGGACACCTCGCGAGGGTGGCGGCTGCCATGGCGCGGTCGCGACGACATCACGGAATGACGGGTGCAGGCGAAATCATTGCAATATGGACGTACTTCGTATGAATGCCGGCGACACCGGCCGGCGCGATCAATCCGACCGACCTCGTCGCCACCGACGAGCGATGCGGTTCAGAACTTCCCCGGCCGGTTGCCCTCCACGTCCGCCGGTCCCTTCGGCGGTACGGCCGTGCTCTGTATCTCGTGGGCCGGGTGAAATCGTGGCGCCAAGTTGCTCCAACAACTGTAGCCAGTTGACATGTTCCCAGTTCTCCACGATCTTGCCGCCGATCACGCGGTAGATGTTGACATGTGACCATCGCACGCGCTTACCGGTTGGGGGAAACGCGCCGTAGGACGGGAGGACGAATGTCCCGAGATGCGTCCCGCGATTGGTACCTCGTAATACCACCAGATCACCCTCGGAGATCAGCAGATCCACGGTCTTATGGAGGTCGGGGAAGGCGTCGCGATCGGCGAGCAGGGTTGCCCGTGACAGCCGCCTGGCGCTGTGCAGCAGCACATCGTCCGCGAACACATCGTTGAGCGCGGATGCATTCCCCTGGTTGAAGATCTCGTCAACCCACCGGAGGACGATGCGCGTGTTCTCGTCCGCGGTCATCGCGGCGCCTCGTTCCAATATGTGTCCTGTTGCCAGGGTAGCACCCACGACCGTTTGCCCTACAACACCATAACAGGAGATAAGTAGCCTTTTCGGTATCTCGCCGGTGGCCGCCCGCTCCATATCATGGAGAGGCCGGCGGCGGCGCGACGGGATGAGGGCGATGATACCAGGGCAGCGACGCACGATGGGGCGCTATCAGATCGATGACGTACTCGGCGTCAGCGGGCTGACAACGGTGTACCGCGCCCGCGATGTCGCGCTCGACCGAGAGGTCGCGCTCAAAGTGCTGCACCCGCATCTCGCCCGCGACGCGCATGTACGCGAGCGGTTCGTCCATGAGAGCCGCGCGCTCGCGCGGGTGCGGCACCCGCACCTGGCCCAAGTCTTTGACGCCGGAGAGGCAGACGATGCCGCTTACCGCGCGATGGAGTTGGTACACGGGCAAACACTCGCGCAGATACTGTCGGAGCGCGGCCCGCTGCCGCTGTTCGAGGTGGTCATCGTCGCGGCGGACGTCGCGGCAGCCCTGTCCGCGCTTCATACGCGGGGACTGATTCACCGTGACATCAAGCCGTCCAACATCATGGTGGAGCACAACCGATCACCGGACGGACAGGGGCTGGGTCGGACAGTGCTGCTGGACCTCGGCGGGATCGGCGTGTTGGACTCCTCCAGCATCGCCCGATCCAGCGCTTTGGTCGGAACCCCCGAATTCATGGCGCCGGAGGAGGTCGAGCCGGGTGGACGGCCGTCGGCGCAGACCGATGTCTATCAGCTCGCGGCGACGATATTTACCCTGCTTGCCGGTCAGCCGCCGTTCACCGGCGACATTGCCGAGACGACCCACGCGGTCGTTCACCGACCGCCGCCCGACCTACGCGCGTACCGGCCGGATGTGCAGCCGGCGACTGCCGAGGTGGTGGCGCGCGCCCTCGCTAAGGCGGCGTCCCACCGCCCGAATGGGCCGCTGGCATTCAGTGCACAACTCCGCGCCGCGCTATCCGCGACACGGGCGCCGGCCGGCGCGACGCCGAATCCCGCCCCGCCACTGCCCACATCACCCCCCATTGATGAGCGCGCCCCGTCGGCGCCACTCGTCCAGACGATGAAGCCACCGGCGCCGTTCGCGACCGATGACGCTCGGTCGATGTCACGCGAGCAGGCGGCTGAGCCGTTCGTCCTCGTGCAGGATGCCGCGCCGGATGGAGGGCACACCGCCCCCGCGCATGATGCGACCGGATCGGCCGCGGCGCATGCCGGTGATGCTGCGGACACGGCGGCTTCACGGGAGCGTGGCAGAGCGATGGACATCCCGTCCGAGTTGCCATCCTCCGTCGTGAACTATGAGACGGCAGGCACGGCTCCGGAGCGACGCGCGGGCGCGGCGATCCCGGTGGCTGCACCCCCCACCATGGTGCGCGCACCGGCACGTCGCGTGGGCAGGAGGACCAGGGAGTCGTTGCCTGCCCGCGGAGGAGCGCTCCTTCCGTTCGGGATCGCCGTGCTGGCGATGCTGATTGGCGCTGCCGGAGGAGTCGCGACCATCTGTACCCCCGCGCCTGGCTCCAGCGACCTCAATGGACGCGAGACTCCCGCCACGATTCAGGCGGAGTCCTCGCCATTCATCACGGCCATTCCATCACCGGCAGCGACCGTCGCTATCCCGAGCCGCACACCGTCGAGCACACCCACGCGGCAGGCCACGTCCCCGGTGACCGTCGCCACTCCCTCACCGTCACCGACTCCCGCGCGATGAGATCATCCCTCCATGCGTGCGCCGGTCAACGATCTCGGGCAGCTTACGGCCGGCGGCGGGAGCATCGAAGCTGAGTCGCACGCGGATCAGGCCGCTGTGCAGCAGATAATCGAGCAGTGGATGCCCGCGCAGGCGACGGCGCATCTCGCGTACCCGAGCGGGGGAGCGCGCCGCGCCGGTCAGCCGGAAGGTGATGCGCTCGTTAGCGCCGGCAACCGTCTCGATCACGATCTGAAGACGTTCGTCCGGGTGGTCGAGCAACAGCGCCCGGAACTCATAAGCCGTGAACTCCAGGTCGAACAGCGCGAACCGGCCGCCGAGCCGGCCGAGAATGTCCACCCGCGGCCAGGGCGAACCGCAGGCACACCTGCCCGCCACGAGTTGCACGCGATCGCCGGTCGGATACCGCACCAGCGGCATACTGAAGCCGAGGGTGGTAACGATCAACTCACCGACACGGGCGCCCACCGTGGTCCCCGGTTCGATGTGGCGCAGTTCTGAAAGGGCGTGCTCGCCGGCGAGGTGGACGCCCCTTTCTTCCGAGCATTCCACACCCAGCGCCGATGTCTCGGTCAGGCCGTACAGCGAGCGCAATCCCGCCCCCCGTGCGCGGAACGCCGCCGCCGCGTGCGCCGCCAGCCGGTCGCCGTTGTAGATCACGAGCCGGGGCGCGGGAATCCGATCATCTGCCGTCAGCGCGGGGGCGATGCGGGCGATGACGGCAGGCGGGCCGATCAGCACGGTAGGCGCGAGCCGCGCGAGGGCAGACACATCGGCGCGCGCCATCACCGCCACCGCCGCCGTGCCGCGCACACCCAGCCGCTCGCACCCCTCCAAGAAGGCCATCGACAACGTGGTGACGGTGAACTCGACAGAGACAACCCGGTCGCCGGCGTGGACGCCGGCGAGCCGCATCAAACGGGTTAACAGCGCCGCGTCGAGTCGCAGATCGGCTTCGCTGAGCACCCGTCGCTTGGGCAGGCCGCCGGTGCTCCCCGATGTTGGCTCGACGCCGCCGAGATCACCGGCTCGCAAGGCGAGCGCCTCGGCGGCCAGGCGGCCGGCCATGCTCGTGTCGAACACCGGCAAGCGGGCGAGGGCATCAATCGGATCGGCGTGGGCCATCGCTGGACTGATACCGTGCTGCTCGAACAGCGCACGATACAGCGGATACCCCTCGACCGCCCATCGAAGCGTGGCGCGTAGGGCGTCGACCTGCCCGCGCGACGGCGGCGCCAGCATCGCCGGCATCACGGCACGACCTCATCCAGGTACAAGCGGCCGTCCACGACCCGTCCGCGATCGGGCATCTCGAAGCGGACCAGCGGCCGGTGATAGCGCCGTAACGCGGTGAGCAGTAACCCGCCGTCATCCTCCTCTTCGATCCAATAGTGACCGGGCAGCGGGATGTACGAATCGTCTCCGGCAGGGCGGACGGCAACGATACCGGCGTCGGGCACGACGTACAGGTCGGGGCCGGGGCTGAACCGGTCGCGCAGCGTCACGGACGGGCGAAGCGTCGCGGTCCCTGCCGTGCCGACACCGGCGATCACGTCCGGCTCCAATGCCGTCACCGCGCGTGTGGTCGCGTCGTCATCGAGCTGGGGCACGACGTGCGTCTGCACACCGTGGTATCCGAGCTGTTCGGCCCACTCGGCGGCCATATAGCGTTGGGCCGGCGCGCATAGCAACACTACCCGCGAGGCCCGCGAGACACCGGCAAGCGCGAACGCGGCGTGGCACTCGGCGAACGCCGCGTCGGTGTCACCCTGGTCGGCGGGGATCGCCGGAGCGGGCGCCGCGCTCTCGATCCCGTATGACGTGAAGGTCCGTAGCAGGTCATCGGGCGTATCGATCTGGTCAATCAGCGGTGTCGCGCGCAGCCGCGCCAGCGTGAGCACGGGCAGGTTACGAAAGTCGCGCGCCGCGGCCACCGGCGACTGCCCCGCGTACAGGTCGCGATACAACGGCACATGTGTCCGTGCCCACTCCGCGATACGGATAGCGGCGCGCGGCACACGCTGCACGGGCGGGGGGACAGATGATCGCGGGCGGGGATGCCGTTTTGACGTGGAGTCGCGCTGAACCGGCGTGGGGCCGCGCTCGGATGGCGTGCGCGCCGGCGCCGCCGGCGTCCGGGGCGACGGCGCCGGGTCCTTCGATTTCGCCGGCCGGTGCACGTTGGCATCGTGGCGGCCTCTGACACTCACATCGCCCTCCGGTGCGCATCGCCCGCGATTACAGCCACCGTGTCACCGGCGCCGCGGGCTTGGCCTCACCGCTCCCAAGTCGCGTCACAATCTGACGCCGGTCGAGCACGACCAGGTCAGCGCCGAACGGTTTGTCGATACCGTGGGCGGCGAGCACGTACGCGCGGTAGCGGCGCGCGAGACCGGGTAGCGCCGCCTCACACCAGGCGGCCTGCACGGGCAGTCTTGCGCGGAACTCCGCGAATACCCCCCGCTCCTCGAGTGTTGCGCCCGCGTAATCGGCGAGGCCCACGCCGAGGCCGTGCTGCCCCGCGTATGTGCGCCACGAGTCGAGCGTCACGCCGCGCTTGTTGCGCGACCCCCAGGCAACGACCGCGACGTAGAAATCCCGTGCGACGAGGAGTCCGAGCTTGTTGTCGAACACCTGCATCAGGTCCATGTCGCCGATCCAGGTCTCCCACGCGAACATGAAGTCCAGTCCGAGCGATTCGGGAACACGATGATAGGTGACGGGTTCCTCGACGGCGAGCATGGCAACGGGCACGCGACGCCGGTCCGGTCCCGGGTCGAGGTAGGGGGCGGACGGCGCGCACACGAACGGGATGTTGCCGTTCGAGGGATCGACCAGCCAGCAGGAGCCGTCGGACAGCCGGTATTCGAGCGCGACGTGGTCCCAATAGCGCATGAAGCGGCGCGCGTAGGTGAAGTCGTACGTGTCCAACTCGTCGAGCATCGTACGCAGCTCGCCCAGCGGGGGCGGCGCGCCGGTGTACGGCCCGGCGAACACGATCCGGCTCTCCAGTCCAAAAGCGTCGGTGATGAACTTCAGCGCCAGCACCTTTTCGGTGCAGACGCCGCCGCGACCGGCGAGGATGTTCTCCACGGTTTCATCGCCGGTCTTGAGGCGGATGGGCGTGCCTATGACCTGCCGGACATCACCAGCAGGAGCACCGTCGCCGCTCTCCATGGCGCCGGCGATGGCTTTCCACCTCTCCCCCAGCCCGTCCCCTTGCAGGGGAGGGGAGTTGCCGTCTCTCCCTTCCCTTCGCAAGGCGGCGTGCCGCCCAGGCGCGGCCGCGGGCGAGGGATTTTGGCCGCTTTTGTCCGCCTTTGTCCGCCCTGAGAAATGGGAGTCGGGGATGAGGGTGTCCGCGCCGGCGATGCCGAGGAAGCGTGAGTAGTTCTCGAAGTCGGCCTGCCAGATACGGTAGGCTGCGGCCTCGACCAAGCGCCGCTCATCGGGTGCGCCGCCGAGCGCGACGCCATCCGGCAGCGCCTCGCGTAGCAGGCCGTCAATCAACGATCGGAACCGGGCGCCGCGCCGGGCGTGGAAGCCGCGCCAGTTGCGCTCGTAGCGTAGGTCACGCCGGTCGATCTCCACCGGCAGGACGAGCACATCCGGCCCATGAGCGGACCGTACCCGCTCGAACAGGGCCGGCCTGCCGGGGTCGAGCGCGAAATGCTCGTGCTGATGCCGCCACACCAGTCCCGCGTAGGGCGCTGGTTGCAGCGCACCACCATTGTCCACGGGAAAGATGAGATCTTGAAGGCGGAAGAACGTGTCTGCTTGATCCGGCGCGAGCCGCCCGGCGGCGGTCAACTCCTCGGGCGGCGCGTGAAGCACACGGGCGGTGAGCCTGCCAACGGGCAGCAGCGCCTGATCGCGTGACAGCCGCACCGCCACTTGTTTGCCGGTCGCCCGGTCGCGCACATCGAGGACGAAGATCGGTTCAATCATGTTCCATAGAGGCGTTCCGGCCGGCCCACCTAACCCCCCGGCCCCCTTCCCCCCGGCCACGCCGGGACAGGCTGCACGGGAAGGGGGAGACGACTGAGCCGTCCGACCTCTTGCCCCTCCCTTGAATTCACCTAACCACCCGCCCCTTGCCCCTCCGGTCGGGGGGTACGTGCTCCCCCGACCCCCTTGACTTGTAGGGCCGGGGAGTATGCAATCCCCCGGCCCCCTCCCCTTCACGGGAAGGGGGTGAACGAGATTCCCCTCGCGGGGATGGGGGAGTGACGGGTCTTGGGCAACTCCACTGTCAGTGTAGCGCGGCGCGCGGACGTTGACCGTACCTTGCATGTCACGAAAGAGTTGCGCTAGGTGCTCTCGCATGATCAAGTAACGTGAGCGCGGGCGCTGACTGTACCTCGCACGGCTCGCCTCGCCGGCCTCGTTTGGCGGTGAGCGAGACCCGCCCCGTGATCGCGGCTGGCCGCCGGGTAGGGTAGGCTGATTGTGTTCGCCGGGGAGTCCACCTCTCCCCCGGCCCCCTTCCCCCCGGCAGGCCGGGGCGGGGCCGCGAGGGGAGGGGGGTCTCGTTCTCCCCCGTCCCGTGCAGCCTGTCCCGGCGTGGCCGGGGGGAAGGGGGCCGGGGGGTTAGGTTCTTCATTAGGAGACACAACCATGACATCGACTGCCGAGAATCGCCGCGGCGAGGATGCCGTCGAGGAACGCATCGCCTGGCTGCCCATCGCCGAGGAGGCGTCGCTCGACGACGATGTGCGTGCCCTCTTCGGGAAGGCGCGCGAGCGATTGGGCTTCG
>JBBQJF010000076.1:0-17168 GCA_038325665.1 Dehalococcoidia bacterium
CGGGCGAGTATGGCGATCGCCCGGTGACGAACGGGCTGGCCGAATATATCGCCCAAGAGGAGATGGACCGCTCGACCGGTTTCTGGTGGTCGCCGGACGGAAGACGCCTCGCGTTCGAGCAGGTCGATAACTCGCCGGCGCCGCTGTTCCTGATTCCGCATCCGGGCACGGACGTGGTCGATGTCGAGGCGCACCGCTACCCATTCGCGGGCGCGGCCAACGCCGTGGTGAAGCTTGGCGTGGTGGCGGTCGCGGGTGGCGCGATCACCTGGCTGCCGCTGAGCGCCGACGCCGATATCTATCTCGCCCGCGTCAAATGGACGCCGGACGGCCAGGTGCTCGCGCAAGTGCTGTCGCGCGATCAGACCCGGTTGGAGGTGCGCCGGTTCGATCCGGATAGCGGTGCGGCAACGACCCTGTGGGTCGACACCGTGGAGCCATGGATCAATCTCACCGACGACTTGCGAATCGTCCACCGCGACGACGCGCCCGATGATGACTACCGCATGCTGTGGTCGTCCGAGCGCGAGGGGGCACGCGAGCTGTATCTGTACGACCGCGACGGCCGCGTGCCCCGCCGGCTGAACCGGGGCGACATCTTCATCGATGGTGTGGTGAGCGTCGATGCGGTCGCCGGGGCAGTGTATGTCTCCGGCTGGCAGGTCACGCCGCTGGAACGGCAGCTATTCCGGCTCGACCTCGCCGGCGGCGCGCCCGCGCGGATTACACGGCAGCCGGGAACCCACATTTGCGCCCTGTCGCGCGACCACCGCGGCTACATCGACCGCTTTGACTCCGCGACCACCCCGCCCACCGTCACCGTGTACGACATCGACGGCACACCGGTTGTCCGCCTCCAGGCGGCGGCGCCCCCGGATGAGCGGCTCGACGCCCTTGAGCCGCGGCCGCCCGAGTTTATCACGATCACGACCCGCGACGGCGAGACGCTGCACGGGGCGGTCTACCGTCCCCCTGACCTGCCCGCCGGTGCGCGGGCGCCGGTGGTCGTCAGCGTGTACGGCGGTCCCCACGCGCAGATGGTCACCGATAGCTGGGGTCAGACAGCGAGCCTGCGCGCGCAGTACCTCGCCCAAGAGGGGTTCATCGTGCTGCGCGTCGACAATCGCGGATCCGCCCGCCGCGGTTTGGCGTTCGAGGCGGCGCTGAGCCGAAACCTGGGTGATATTGAGGTGCGCGATCAGGTGGATGGCGTGCGGGCGCTGGCGTCAATACCGGAGGCGGACCTTGACCGAGTGGGGGTGTATGGCTGGTCGTACGGCGGCTATATGGCGCTCATGTGCCTGGCGCGCGCCCCGGAGGTGTTTAAGGCGGCGGTCGCCGGCGCCCCGGTGACCCACTGGGACGGCTACGACACCTGCTATACCGAGCGCTACATGGGTCGCCCGACCGACAACCCCGAGGGCTACCGGAACAGTTCGGTCATGGAGCACGCCGGGTCCATCACCGGCCCGCTGCTGATCGTACACGGCATGATCGACGAGAATGTCCACTTTCGCCACACCGGCCGTCTCATGCAGAAGCTGATCGAGGCCGCCATCCCCTACGACACTCTGTTCTTCCCTGAAGAGCGGCACGGCCCCCGCCGTCTCGCCGATCGCGTCTTCCTCGAGCGCCGGATCGCCGAGTTCTTCCAACGCAGCCTATAAGTCGGGTTACGCCTCCGCCCCTGCCGCCCTGACGCGCCAACGGCGAAAACGCAATCATCACCGACAGACTGCCTGACAAACAGTGAGGCCCCTCCCCTTGCAGGGGAGGGGCCGGCGAGCAACGCGAGCGGGGAGAGGTGGCTATACCATGCCGTGTTCGCGCAGCACCCGTTGCATCGTCGTTCCGATTTCGGCCGGGCTGTCGACCACGGTCGCGCCTGCATCGGCGAGCGCGCCCTTCTTGGCGGCGGCGGTGCCGGTGTTACCGGCGATGATCGCGCCAGCGTGGCCCATGCGCCGGCCGGGAGGGGCAGTGCTCCCGGCGATGAAGGCGACCACCGGCTTGCGTACGTTCGCCTTGATGTACGCCGCCGCCTCCTGCTCGGCCGTGCCGCCGATCTCACCGATCAGTACGATCGCCGCCGTCTCCGGATCGGCGTTGAACATCTCCAACGCCTCGCGCTGGGTGGTGCCGATCACCGGGTCGCCGCCGACACCCACGCAGGACGACTGGCCGATGCCGAGGTTGGTGAGCTGTGCGACACCTTCGTAGACCAGCGTGCCCGAGCGCGAGATCACGCCGACGCTACCCGCCAGGAACACCTCGCCCGGCATGATACCGACGCGCGTTTGCGTGGACGGCGTGATCAGACCCGGACAGTTGGGGCCGATCAGTCGGGTGGACGAGCCGCTCAGATACCGCTTGACCATGACCATGTCCATCACCGGCACGCCCTCGGTGATGCACACCACCAGCGGGATGCCGGCGTCGGCCGCCTCGAGGATCGCGTCGGCGGCGCCGGGCGCGGGCACGTAGATAATCGAGCAGTTCGCCCCCGTCTCCCGCACCGCCTCTTCGACCGTATTGAAGACCGGGACCGTGTCATCGAACGTCTGGCCGCCGCGGCCGGGTGTGACGCCCGCGACGACGTTCGTGCCGTAGGCGATCGAGCGGCGGGCGTGCTGGCTGCCCTCGCCGCCGGTGATGCCCTGCACCAGCAGGCGGGTGTTCTCATCGACCAGAACGCTCATGGGCGGTACCTCCTCATAACGCGGGATTGGGAGCGCGGGGATGCCTCATACGGGCAACGCTCGACTCGGACGCCGCGAGCGCTCGCCGCTGGGAATCGTCCGGGCCTCGGTCTTGCGTGCTGCTCAGATTGGCGCCGTCACATAGCTGGGCCACTCGGCCGGAAGCAGCCGCGCGCCGCACGTTCGCTCATAGAACTCGGCGGGGCCGACCGCCCCGATGATCGCATAGATGTAGCCGCGGGCGCGCATATCGATCAGGCAGCGTAACACCAGCGCCGCACCGATGCCGGCCCCCCGACGATCACGACGGACACCGGTGGGGCCGAACACACCCGGATGGGCGCAATCGTAGCCGGCGAACCCCGCCAGCTTGCCGCCGTCGAGCGCCACGAACGCGCTCAATGGTGTCCGGCTCCACGCGCAGCCAATCTCGTCCGCCCATCCCCGCGTGAACTGCTTTGCCACGAACTCCCGCACCTCGGCCAGTGTCCACGCTTTCGCCCGTTGGATAGTCACTCCCGCGGTCGCCACACGCTGGAAGACGGGGTCAGCGTCGGGCAATGCCAGCAGCGGAACGATCATATCGCGGTTGTGCTGATCGGCCATCGAAAGGAGACGTTCCTTTCCCGCTACCGTGAGACAACCGACCCTCTGTCGCGGGATGACCCGAATGGCCCGTGCCGTCCGAGCAGTCGCTCCCGAGTCTCACGGGCAGGGAACCATCACACGGCCGGCGCGGATGTGATCGACCCGGCGCGTGCGCCATGACCGCGCGTCGAGCGACCGGCGGGCGGCTCAGCGCGACACGGCCTCGACCGCCTTGCGCGCCGCCTCGCCCAGGTCGTCGGCGGTGATGATTGGCAGGCCTGACTCGGCGATGATCCGCTTGCCCTCCTCGACGTTGGTGCCGGCCAGGCGCACGACCACCGGGAACTTCGAGAGGTCCATCTGTTTGTGCGCCTCGACCACGCCGGCGGCGATCACGTCGGTACGGGCCATGCCGCCGAAGATGTTGATCAGCACGCCTTTGACGCCCTCGTCCTGGGTCATAATCTTGAACGCGCTGACCACGCGCTGGGAGTCGTTGACGGTGCCGATGTCGAGGAAGTTTGCCGGCTCACCGCCCGCGATCTTGATCACGTCCATCGTGGACATGGCGAGTCCGGCGCCGTTGACCACGCAGCCGATGTTGCCATCGAGTTTGATGTAGTTGTTGATGCCCATGTCTTGGGCTTGAACCTCAAGCGGGTCTTCCTCGTCCTTGTCGCGCAGCGCCGCGAGTTCGGCGTGGCGGTAGAGCGCGTTGTCATCGAAGGTCATCTTCGCGTCGAGCGCTAGCACCCGGCCGTCGCCCGTGACCACCAGCGGGTTAACCTCCACCAGCGACGCATCCTTCCGCGTGTAGGCGTTGTACACACCGGCCGCGATCGGCAGGAACGCGCGCAACTGGTCGCCGCTGAACCCGAGCGCGTAGGCGAGCAACCGGCCATGATGCGGCTGAAAGCCGGTGACCGGGTCGATCGCGACGCGATGAATCTCGTCGGGACGGCTGGCGGCCACTTCCTCAATGTCCATGCCGCCCGCCGCCGAGGCGATCATCGTCACCCGTGCGGCGGCGTTGTCGAGCACGACGCTCAGGTACAGCTCGCGTTCGATCGTCATCTGCTCTTCGACGAGCACGGACTTGACCTTCTGACCGTGCGGTCCGGTTTGATGGGTGATGAGCTGCATGCCGAGGATCTGACCGGCGACCCGCTCGGCCTCCTCGGGCGTGTTGGCCAGCTTGACACCGCCGCCCTTGCCGCGGCCGCCGGCGTGGATCTGCGCCTTCACCACGACCTTCCCGCCCAGCTCCTGGGCGATCGCGCGCGCCTCGGCCGGCGTGGTCGCCACCCGTCCCTTGGGAACCGGCACGCCCAACGCGGCCAAGATCTGCTTGGCTTGGTATTCGTGGATCTTCATTCAGTACGCCCTTGCAAGAGGATGGTGGACCGGGGTGACGTGAGGAGAGTGAGGGACAGAGGCGACGATGCCAGCAGCGCTTGTCACTCAGCTCTGATTAGTTCGACGGCGGAGGGGGTGGGATTCGAACCCACGGGCAAACAGAGCCTGCCGGCGGTTTTCAAGACCGCTGCCTTAAACCACTCGACCACCCCTCCGAGCCGATTGTAGAAGTGGGGCGGGTGGCGGTCAAACGGCGATTGGCCCGAATCTATAGCCTCGGCCGGCGCCCACTGGATTCGCATGCCCGTTCCGACGTTGCAGACTGTGTCGGAGGCGGGCGGTACACTAGCTCGGGGAGTGCGAGCGCGGCGCCGGGGGAGACGCCAGGGGGCGGCGGTCATGGATGGGACACTTGATGGGTTTGGCGATGAGGACGGCGGTGGATTCCTCCCACCGCTCGCGCCACGGCGGTTGACACCGGAGTCGTTCGCGTCGCTCGACACGCTGCTGACGGATGCGCCGGTCGGTCTCGGATTTCTTGACCCCGACCTGCGTTATCTCTACGTGAATGAGTTCCTCGCACGGCTCAACGAGACGCCCGTCGCCGATCACATCGGCCGGACCGTCCGCGAGGTTGTCCCTCAACTTGCCCCTACCCTCGAGCCGCTGCTGCGCCGGGTAATCGAAACCGGCGCGCCGTGCGTTGATGTCGAGATGCAGGCAGACCCGCCGGTCACCCCGGGCGAGGGCCGGCACTGGCTGGTCACGTACTATCCGGTCGGGCACGCCGTCGACCGCCCGCTGGGTGTCGGCGTGGTCGTCACCGATACCACCGACCGCACGCACGGTGAGGCGGCGCTCCGGGCGAGCGAAGAGCGGTTCCGGGCGTTGGTTCAGAACGCATCCGACATGACGGTGGTTCTCGATGCCGGCGGACGGTTGACCCACGTCAGTCCGTCAGTCGAGCGCATGCTCGGCTACCACCCGGACGAGTGGATTGGCAAAGACGCGTTCCACCTGGTTCACCCGGATGATATCGAGCGCGTTCGGCAGGCGTTCGCCCGCGTGGCCCCGCTCCCCGGCGTCCACGGCGTCATCCCATTCCGACTGCGCCACGCCGATGGCTCGTGGCGTCACCTCGAGGCGAACGCGACCAGCCTGTTGGACCATCCTGGTGTCCGCGGCATCGTCCAGAACGTGCGCGATGTCACCGATCGCAAGCGGGCCGAGGACGCCCTGCGCTTTCTGGACGACGCGGGAACGTTGCTGGCCTCGTCGTTGGACTATGAAACGACGCTGGCACGGGTGGCGCGATTGGCGGTTCCCGCGTTAGCGGATTGGTGCGCGGTCGATATGGTCGGTGAGGACGAACTGGTATACCGCCTTGCCGTCGCGGCCACCGATCCGGCGAAAGAAGATCTGGCATGGGAACTGCGACGGCGCTATCCCGTGAACCCGAACTGGGCGTTGGGCGTCTCGCGCGTGATCCGCACCGGCGAGCCTGAACTGGTGACGCACGTTACCGAGGAACATCTGGCGCTGATGGCGATCGATGGTGAGCACCTCCCCATGCTTCGCGCATTGGACATGCAGTCGTATCTCCGTGTGCCGCTTCGGGCACGGGGTCAGACGCTTGGTGTGATCTCCCTGGTTTCCACCGATCCCTCCCGCCGCTACACCAGCGCCGATACATCGTTCGTGAGCGGTCTGGCGCGACGGGCGGCGGTCGCGATCGACAACGCGCGGCTGTATCAGCAATCGCGGGCCGCCCTCGCGGCGCAGGAGGGCTTCTTCGCCAGCATCTCGCACGATCTGCGCACGCCGCTCACATCGATCACGGCATTCGCCCAACTCTTGCATCGCCGGGCGAGCCGCTCCGCGACGGTAGACCCACGGACAATCGAGGCTCTCTCCGCCATCGAGGTCGCGGCGGCAAGAATGGAAGACCTGATCACGGGCCTGCTCGATCTCTCCCGTATCCAATCATCGATGCCGCTCGAATTGGAGTGCGAGCCGACGGACCTGGTGTCGCTGGCGCGTCGGGGGGTCGAGGAGCATGGGCGGATCACCCGCCTGCACGAACTTCGCCTCGAGATCGAGCGGCCGGAGCTGATCGGGCCGTGGGACCCGGCCCGAATCGACCGCGTGGTGACCAACTTGTTGTCCAACGCGGTCAAGTACAGCCCGGCCGGTGGAACGATCACTGTAACCGTCGCCCACGAGGCCGAGCCGCCCCCCGGTCACGCCGTCCTTCGCGTGCGGGACGAGGGCTTGGGCGTCCCGGCGGCCGATTTGCCCCACATCTTCGATCGCTTTCATCGGGGGGCGAATGTCGGCCGCATCGCCGGCGCCGGGGTGGGGCTGGCCGGCGCGCGGCAGATAGTCGAGCAGCATGGCGGAACGATCTCCATCGAGAGTGAGGAAGGCGCCGGGACGACAGTTACGGTCCGTCTGCCGCTGAGCGGGCCGGCCGCCGGGTGAGGGCGGCCGATCACGCCCCTCACCGAGACACATCACGAACACAACCGATACACAACTTGTTCTCGTCGCGGGCGAATCGTATTCTTACATTTCATCCGAGATTCACACGTCGCCGCCCACCCGGCGGTCGCCCGTGAACGGTCAGCCAGGAGCACGCCGGCCAGCCGCCCCGCGCACGTCCCGCGATCAGTGAATTGCCGCGGCAGAGGCAGTGTCATCGCCGGCGGCGGATCAGCCGGCGTCGCGCGCTGACCGACGATAGCGGCGCCCGCACGACGGACAGACAGCGGTCGGTCACCCGCGAGGCCGCGAACGTCTCCGTGCGCCGCCGTTTGCGGTCGCTGTCGCGAGCCGGGACCGGCACGGTCAACGCCACCGGCCAGGAATGGGTCTGGACACCATTCGTGGACGAGATGTTGCCGGTACAATAGCTCATGATCGTGGTCGTTGACCGCGGATAGAGGCGCCGGAGGGACTAAGTGGGAGCCGTACGCCGCCGCTCGCACGCCGCGGGGAGTCAAATCACACCTGACGAGCCGGCCACGGCCGCGCCGTTGAAGGTCGAGGGCGCCGCCACGCCCGCCGCGCGAGCAGAGCGCCCACCCGAGGCGGACCTGCGTCTCTTGTATGAGGTCAGCCGGGTCCTCGCCGGTTCGCTGGATTACGACACGACGCTCACGCGGGTCGCGGAGCTGATGGTACCCGCGCTGGCCGATGGCTGCATCGTGCATGTCGTCCAGGAAGATGGTGCGCTCCAGCGGCTGGCATTGATCCACGGCGACCCGGCGATGGAGAGTGTGGCGCGCGAACTGGAGCGCCGCTACCCGCCCGGCGCCGCGGGTATCGGCGGCGTGGCCGCCGTGGTGCGCACCGGCCAATCCCTACTGTACGCCGAAGTCTCCGAGGCCGGGCGCATCGCACGCGCGTCCGATCCCGATCATCTGCGGTTGTTGCAGGCGACGGGTTCGCGCTCGGCGATGATCGTACCGTTGGTGGCCCGCGAACGGACCCTGGGAGCGATATCGTTTCTGTCGGCCCGACCCGACCGCCGGTATGGCAACGCCGACCTGCAACTCGCCGAGGAGCTTGCCCGCGGCGCGGCGCTGGCGATAGACAACGCGCGCCTCTACCACAAGGCGCGGGTGTCGCTGGCCGTGGGCAACGAGGTGTTGTCGCTGATCAGCCATGACCTGCTGCAACCACTCGCCGCGATCAGCTCGTCAGCCGAGTTGCTTCAGGATGACGCCGGCAACGATACGCATGAATCGGCCTGGCTGGTGGCCCGGATCGACTCCGCCGCCCGGCGAATGACGCTCATGATCAACGACCTTCTCGATGTCGCCCGTCAGCAGGCGGGCCTCCCGCTTGAACTGCATGCGCTCACCATGGATCTCGCGCCGCTCGTTCGCAACCAGGTGGAGGCGTATCAGAAGACAACCGAACGCCACCAGATTCACCTGGACATGCTCGCGCCCGAATTGGTGAGCCGCTGGGATAAGTCGCGCCTGGAGCGTGTGGTGGGGAATCTTCTGTCCAATGCGATCCGCTATAGCCCGGATGGAGGCGACATCTCCGTCGTCCTCTCACGCGAGAGCGATGCCGCCGGTGAGTGGGCACGGCTCGTGGTGCGCGACACGGGCGTCGGCATCCCCTCCGAAGACCTTCCGCGCATCTTCGAGGGATTCTTTCGCGGGCGCAACGTGGCTGGTCAGATATCAGGCAGCGGCATCGGCCTGCTCGCCGCGCGACAGATCGTCGAGCAGCACGGGGGAGTGCTGACGATCGAGAGCGCCGAGGGCGTTGGCACGGTCGCGGCAGTGCGTCTGCCGCTGATCGTGTCGAGCGACTGCTCCGACTGATGCCACCCGGTCGATGCGGGCACGGCCTTGCCTTCCCCTGATGACCCCGGTCCCCAACATGGCGGCGCATGAGTAATGACACAACGCCCGCCGCTCCGTACGATGAACGCGTCGAGCCGTCACCCATGGGCGGTGCGCCCGTTCACACCCGTGCGGCGCGAGTCCGTCACGCACCCCTCGTCATCCGTGTGCGCGGGCGCCCGCTGCTCTCACGGCTGACGGTCGGGCGCTAGCCGGTTCGTGTCCGATAGGCTCACCGAACGGTGGTGGCGGGAGCGTGACAGCCGGACGCGCCGTCCGTCCATCCGATGCGCCGATAGGGGCCTCCCTGCCGCCACGAGGAGCCACCGGCCACGGAACGCGAGGACGTCCTCTATCACCCAACACCCAACACCCATACTAACGGGAGTGCCTGATGGCGATAGACAATAAGACGCGGCGACAAGGCGAGTTCGTTCCCCGTGGCGCTGAGCCGGGGCTGACGCGGCCGTTCGCGTGGCGCGACGCCGATCAGGAAAAGGCCGTGCACGATATTGCCCTCTCCCGCTTCAACTTCCCCAGCCCCGGACAACCGACCTACAAGACCTTCACCAACCGGCCCGAGCGCCAGATCGGGGTGCGGCTCGGCAACGGCGACCTCGGCTTTCCGGACATCGTGGTGGTGGACCGGGACACGGCCGTCAAGCGGCTAGGCGAGGTGGAGTCGAGCCGTTCGCTGCGCGAACAGGCGTCGGAGTCACTCGCGGAAAAGTGGAACGCCTTTGCAGGGCTGGGCGATCTCCATCTATTCGTCCCGCTGGCGCGACTCGATGCCGCGCGACGGATCGTCAAACAGTTCAGTGTGCCGGTCGTTGGGATTCACACCTGGCGCTACATTGCCGGCCAGGACATCCTCGACGTCACGGATAACGTGTGATCGGGCGCGTGTGACATGCCGGGGCCGGCATGCCGTCCCGCGATGCGCTCGCGGGCGTGGTCAACTAGCCAGCACCGCGTCTATCTCGTCGCGTACGTTCGGAAAGCGGGCGGCGAAACCATCGATCAGCCCGAGACAACTTCCCACCATCGTTTCCCCATCGGGGCCGGCGAAGTGCGGGTTGAGCCGGCTGCCGCGCAGGCGGCCACGCTGAGGGCCGGTGACAACCAGCATCGCGTCGCCGGCGGCAGCGCCATCGACGTAGTGTGCGCCATGGCCGAGATGGCCGATCACTTCTTCATGGGTGAGCATTCCCCGCGCGAACCGCTCCGCCAGTGATTCGATATCCGCGTTGGAGAGGATATCGATGTGATGCTCGAACAAGGCGCGCACCCGCGTTCCGTTGGTATGGAACGCCAGCGCGTGCATGTTGCCGAGATTGAGCATGATTTGCTCGTCCCGCTCGCGCACCCGCGGGTCGCGCAGGGCCGCGAGCGCCGATGCGACGCCCGTATCGAGAAACACGGTCGGCACCTCGATATCGCGACTCGAAAGCATTGAGCGCACGCGCGTGAGGTACTCGGGCACCTCGTCGGCGGTGAGGGCGAAGGAGAGTAGGTCGTTGTCGCGTCGGAGAACGCGCCGTAGGTGGTCAAAGCGAAATTGCCGGTCAGAGACGCCCGGCGGCGGGGCGCCGTGGTCGAGGCAGCCGAAGACCAACCCATCAAACCCGGTTGGCGCCTCGAACGCCGCCAAAGAACTGCGGATGGCGACCAGATCGAGGTCACGCATCTCCACCCGTTCGACACCGCGTATCGCCGCCGCCTCGTCGTCGGACACGACCATCACACCCATCGCGCGGACGATCGTGAGGTCGTCATCGAAGGTGCGCGCCGCCTTCTCGGTGGCGGAGGCGCGCAGGCCCTCGCGCAGATGCGCCTCCAGCGCGAGATGGCACGGCCCCGCGCCCATGGTCACACCGGTCAGTAACAGCGGCCGCCGCTCCTGGGTCGCCCGCTGGATGCGGCGGGCGGCGATCTCGGTGGCCGACGGCATCACCATCTTCACATGCGCGTGCAGCGGCTTCGTGGTATCGAGAAGCAGGATCTCCTGAGTGTCAGCGCCGATACCAATCGCCAAGATGCGCATGGACATCGCCCCCCGCCGTGCATCCTCCTCCAGAGTAACGGGGTTGCCGCCTGAACGGTAGGGAGGGCGACGCGGGGTTAGCCCAGTCATGGCAGCGCTATGACGTCCGTCCGCATGTAGGGGCGCAGTACCTCGGGAATCACGACGGAGCCGTCCGGCTGCTGGTACGTCTCGAGCAGCGCGATGAACACTCGTGGCAGCGCCAGGCCCGACCCGTTCAGCGTGTGCGGGAACTCGGTGCCCGCGCCGGCTTCGCGACGAAAGCGGATGTTGGCGCGGCGCGCCTGGAAATCAAGCACGTTGGACACCGAACTGACCTCCAACCACTCCTGCACGCCCGGCGCCCACATCTCGATGTCATAGGTGATTCCGGCCTTGAAGCCGAGATCGCCCGTACACAACTGGACGATGCGATAGGGCAAACCTAAGCCCTGACAAACGGCTTCCGCCCGCCGCATCATGCCGTCCAATTCGTCCATCGAGCGTTCCGGCTCGCAGTAGGTGTACATCTCGACCTTGTCGAACTGGTGGCCGCGCTTCATGCCGCGCACATCCTTGCCCGCGCTCATCTTCTCGCGACGGAAGCAGGCGGTATAGGCGACATAACGCATGGGCAGCCGGCCGGGGGGGATGATCTCGTCGCGCCAGATGTTCGTGAGCGGCACCTCGGCGGTCGTGACCAACCACAGGTCGTCCTCCGCGTCGCGGTAGATGTTGTCCGCGAACTTCGGCATGTCGCCCGTCGCCCAAAAGCACTCCTCTTTGACGACGAACGGTGGGTAGATGTCGTGCAGGCCGTGTTCGTGGACGTGGAGGTCGAGCATCCAGTTGATTAGCGCGCGTTGCAGCCGCGCTCCGGGGCCATCGAGCACGTAAAAGCGCGATCCAGATATCTTCACCCCGGCGGCAAAGTCGATGATCCCCAGCCGCTCGCCAAGTTCCCAATGGGGCTTCGGCTCGAAATCGAACTCGCGGATCTGGCCCTCGTGGCGGACGACCACATTCGCGCTCTCGTCCGGGCCGTCTGGGACATCGGGCAGTATCACATTGGGCATTTGCAGCAGCAGCGCCTGCCGGCGTTCGGCCAGATCCTTGACCTCACGTTCGAGGGCGTCAATCTGCTCCTTGACGCCGCCCTGGGCGGCGATCAAGCGGCGGCGCTCGTCCGGATCGCGGGTCTGCCCGATCTGCTTGCTGGCGGTGTTGCGCCCGGCCTGCATCTCTTCCAGCCGCGCGTTGAGGCGCCGCCAATCGCCATCGACCGCAAGAATCTCGTCCAGCGGCGCATCCACATGGCGACGGGCCAGCATCGACCGCACGTCGACCGGGTGCTCGCGGATGTAGTTGATGCTTAACATAGCGTGTGCCTCAGATTCCCGGCGGCGGGCGCCGATGGGGGGGTCGGCCACGGGGCGGGTCAAACCGGCGCCGGCCGGCCGAGCGGCGGGCGGGTCCGCAGCGAGCGGTAGGCGCGCCAGAAGGCATCAGCCAGCGCCAGGTGTCCGGCGTCATTGGGGTGGAGATCGTCACCCGCGAACGGCTCCATAAAGCTTTGGTCGTCAGGTGTGGAGATCAGTTCAACGCGGCCGGCGGTGCGTGCCCACGCGTCGGCCACCGCGAGGCCCCGATCTGCCGCCAGGGAGCGGATGATCGTATTGATTTTAAGCGCGGCGTTGTATTGGAAGGAGCCAGGGGTATAGCCGAGCCAGGTCAGCGTGCTGGGAATCACCTCGGCGCCGCTTGCCAGCAGCCGGTCGAGGATATCGGCGTAGCGTGGCGCGAACAGGTCGAGTTGAGTCGTATCGGTCCAGACCTCGTGGTGACCGAGTTCGACAAAGACAAGCGTCGGCCGCGCCGCCAGCACCCGCGGTAACCGCGCCTGCGCGTCATCGAGCAGGCCCACGGGGTCCTGGATCACCCACGATACCGGGCCGGCGTCGGGAGTTGCTGCCAGCCGTTCGCGTATCAGTTCGCGGTAGGTCAACTCCGGGCGTGAGGCATGCAACCCCGCGGTCAGACTGTCACCGAAGAACACGATGCTAGGCGCACGCGCGGGGGTAGTCGACAGGGGCAACAGAGAACTTGTCGCCAGCAGGATGGCCACGAGCAACATCATGGGCGCGATCTACCACCAGCAAGATAAGAGGGGCATTCGTGGACGCGCTCCACGATCAACCCGCTCCCGCATGAAAACTCACCATCGGCGTGCGCGCCGCTGCCTCGCCTCACGCATTAAGGACCGCGAGCCGCGGATGCCCGCGCCAGCTTATCGTACGTTCCCGCGGCGGGACGGGGCCAGACCATATCCGGCGGCGAACGCGGCTAAAGCCCAATCTCCCGAATCTCGGCCGCGGCGCGCAGCGACGCATCGGTGCGCCGTTGCACCTCGACGAACGGCACACCCGGCGCCAGTTCACGCAGCTCGAAGCCGCCGGGTGTCACGGCGATCACGGCGAGATCGGTGATGATCAGATCAACGACACCGGCGGCGGTCAGCGGATAAGTGCATCGCTGAACGAGCTTTGGCTCACCGGCTCGTGTCGTGTGCTCCATCAGCACGATCACGCGCCGAGCGCTGGCGGCGATGTCCATCGCGCCGCCCACCCCGCCCAGGCCGCGGGAGGGTGTCATCCAGTTCGCCAGATCACCATTCTCCGCCACCTGCATCCCGCCCAGCACCGCGGCGTCGAGCCGCCCACCGCGAACGATCGCGAATGACGCGGCGCTGTCGAAAAAGGATGCGCCCGGCCGGAGTGTCACGGGCTGGCCGCCGGCATTGACGAAGTCCGGGTCGCCCATGCCCTCCTCCGCGTACGGCCCGAAGCCGAGCAGGCCGTTCTCGGCATGGAGATAGATCTCGCGGTCAGGGGGCAGCAAATCGGCGAGCAAGGTCGGCATGCCGAGGCCAAGGTTGACCACCCAGCCATCCTGCAATTCATGCAGCGCCCGCAGTGCCATCAACTCGCGTGTCAGTCCCGCCACGACATCCATCTGTGTGGTCCCCACGTTCCATTCATTCAGAGGTAGTGCGCTCACGCCGGACAATGCGTGTGACGTATAGCCCGGGCGTGACGATTGCATCAGGATCGAGATCACCAAGTTCGACGATCTCATCGACCTCGGCGATCACGAGATCGGCAGCGGTCGCCATGACCGCGTTGAAGTTGCGGGCCGTGCCGTGATAGATCAGGTTGCCGTACGGGTCGGCGCGGGCCGCCCGGATAAGGGCCACGTCTCCTCGCAGGCCGCGCTCCATCACGTAGGTGCGACCGTCGAAATCCGCGTGCGGCTTGCCCTCGGCCACGACGGTGCCGACACCCGCCGGGGTATAGAACGCCGGAATGCCGGCGCCTCCCGCGCGCAGTCGCTCGGCCAGGGTGCCCTGCGGCGATAACTCCATCTCGACCTTGCCCTCGCGGTACAGCTCCTCGAATAGGCTCCGGCGCGCGGGGCTGTTGTACACCGGCCAGGACGTGATGACCCGTGCGATTGAGCCGGACTCCAGCAGGGGCACCATTTCCTGAAGGCACGCCGTGTTGACCGCCGTGATCCGCCGCGGGTTGCGCCGCGCGAGCGCGTGGATCAGCGACCAGGGCGAGCCAACGCCGGCGAAGCCGCCGAGCAGCACCGTGGCGCCATCGGCCACGTCCGCCACTGCCGCATCCGCGGTCGGGAAGATCTTATCGGGCACCGCCGCCTCCGGGTACGCACCGTGGCCGTCTCACGCTCCCGATACTACGCGAGCGCACGCATGGGCGCTACCGGTCGGTAAACCCACTCTCAAGAGACGGGAGCGGCCGGGGGACAGTGTCCTCGGCCGAGGGGGTGGGCCAACCGGCCGGCTGCTCATGCGGGCGCCGGTCGAGATGGGGACCGTCTCGCGGAACGGGACGCCCGGCCCGCGGCCGTCGCGACACGCACGCGCGATGGCTCCACGGGGACGATATCAATCGTGTTGCCCGCCGCATCAATAAACATCGACGAGGTGCATCTAGCCATCCTCGTGAGCGGTTCGTGAGCGAATCAGATAGACGTGCTCACCCTCCAGCACCATCTCATCGCGCTGGTTGAGCAAGCGCGAGCGCATCTTGAGCACGCCCCGGCCGGTCTTGGGAATCAACTCGGCGACCTCCAACTCGGGCCGGATCGTGTCGCCCACGAACACCGGCGCGCGGAAGGCGCAGGACTGGTGCAGGAAGGCGATCACGGACTCCTCGACTTGCATCGATAGTTCGCCCGCGCCCAACGCGGTCAAGGCGTTCAGTAACAGTCCGTGCGCGAGCTTGCGTCCGAATGGGGTTGATTTGGCGTACTCGTCGTCGTAGTGGATCGGATGGTTATCGCCGGTCAGCGCGGCGAAGAACAAGAAATGCGCCTCGGTGAGCGTGCGTGACGGCGCGCGAAACACCTCGCCCACGCGGAAGTCCTCGAAGTAACGCTGCTGCATTGATGCCTCACTTGAAGATGGGTGTTGGGTGTTAGGGCGATGGCCCGGGTGTTCATCAGCGGCGGCGACCCGGCACGGCGTGAGCGACGTCGCGCAGGGGGTCGGCGACCGTCACATGGTACAATCCCCGCCGGCGGACAGGCGGCCACGCCGCCGGCGCAACGGACGCCAAACGCGCCGGCGGCGTCCGGTTAAGGTTCTGACATTCAGCCGGTGGACGGAGTGAGCAATGCCGCAAGAGTTCAACGATACCGTGGAGTCGATCTGGCGTGGCTCGATCGACATCCACGTCCACGCCGCGCCTGACCCGGTGGCCGCGCGACGCATGGACGCGCTGGAGATGGCGCGGGCGGCGCGACAGGCAGGGATGCGCGCCGTGATCTTCAAGAGTCACGAGTATCCGACCACACCGGTGGCGCATATTCTCAACCGCATCGTCGAGGGGTTCACCGTGTTCGGCGCGGTGTCGCTTGATTACGACGTTGGCGGCTTGAACCCGGCGGCGCTGGAGACATCAGCGCGGATGGGCGCCGCGAAGGTGTGGATGCCGACCTTCTCGGCCGACTACTGGAGCACGACGCGCACCAACCGTCCCGGCATTAAGGTGCTCGATGAGCGCGCGAACCTGATCCCGGTTGTTCACGACATCCTCGATATCGTGGCGTCGTTTGACATGATCCTCGGCACCGGCCACCTGTGGGCGGAGGAGCAGCTCGCGCTGGTCAAGGCCGCGCGTCAGAAGAACATCAAAACGATCGTCACCCACGCGGACATGTGGATCCCGGTCGAGATGCAGGTCGAGATGGCGGGGATGGGCGCGTTCATCGAGCACGCGTACATCGGCTGCATGCCGGCGCACGGCTACTACACGGCCGATCAGGTCGCGGAGTCGATTCGCGCCGCCGGGCCGTCAGCGTCTATCCTCTCGACCGACTTCGGCCAGGCGCACAACCCGGCCCCGGCCGAGGGCCTACGCATGTTCATCGCCGCGATGCTGTGGGCCGGCTTTTCGCCCGACGATGTCGCGCGGATGGCGAAGCACAACCCGGCAGGGCTGCTCGGCCTGGAGTAGAATCAGCGGCAGGGGGTGGGTGATCGGGAGGACCAACAGTGGCTGACATACGGCCCGCGGCGGATCAGTTCAACACGTATATCGTCGTCGGCGGACCCGACAACTTCGCCCGCACGCGCGACCTCGGCTTCACCATGCACGGAGTCAAGAGCACGCGTCGCAAGATGGCGGGCGGCATCCGGCCAGGCGACCGGCTGATCTTCTACCTCACCGGCCGCAAGCAATTCGCCGGCATCGCCCGCGTCACCTCGGAGATGTTCGAGGACCATGCGCCTGTCTGGTCCAACCCGAAGAAACCGGGCGAGGATTACCCCTACCGCGTCCGCATTGAGCCGGAGATCATACCGGACGAGGCGCACTACATCGACGCGCAACCACTCGCCCAGCGCATGACCTACACCCGTAAGTGGCCGGTGGAGACCTGGACTCTCGCGTTTCAGGGCAATCTGCATCTCATTCCACGCGATGATTACGAATTGATCGCATCGAGCCTGCGCGATGCGGCCAGCTTGGTGGCGTGAGCGCTCGCCCTGGCGGTGCCCGCGCTGTGATTCAAGAGACCCTGAACCAGTTCTCAGAAATGGATCTTCCATTCCCATCT
>JBBQJF010000077.1:0-17156 GCA_038325665.1 Dehalococcoidia bacterium
GCACATCCCCATCTGGGTGGGCGGTTGGGGTGACGTGGCCGCGCGGCGGGTGGCGCGCCTGGGTGACGGCTACCAGACCATCAGCTCTACCCCGGAGATGGTGCGCGAACAGCTCATGCGGGTGCGGGCGGAGATGGAGAATCGGGGCCGCGACCCGAGCGCGCTTGAGGTTTCAATGTTAGGCGGCATCCGGATCGGTGGTGACGCGATCGGGGCTGCCCCCCTCATCGGTGGCAGTACGCGGGCGATCATCGACCGCCTGGGCGCGTACCGCGACGCCGGACTGCATCATCTGATCGCGACACCCCGCCGGGCTGACGCGGGGCCACCAACGCCGGACGCCATGATTGAAGACATGCACTGGCTCGCGGACGACGTGTTGCCGGCACTGCGGTAGAATGTCCGCACTTAGGGCTGGAGGACGTGCCTTGGTGATCACGTTGCACGACGGCGGCCGGCAGTTGCAGGATGCGATTGACACACGCCGACCCGCGGACCGGCCGGGGGAACGCCAGGCCGCCCGCGCTCCGGCGACTTCCACGGCGGGTCAGGCATGCAGCGCATCAGGGCCGAGGATGTTTCGTTGATCATCAACCGCAACTCCGCCACACGATTGGGCCGGCTACCCCTCGCATCAGTCCGCGTGCTGGACCTGTCCGACGAGGCGGTGGCGCTCGCGCCGCGCCTGCTCGCGGACCTTGGCGCGGAGGTCTACCGGGTCGAGTCCGCCACTGGCGATGCTCTCCGCCGGCGTGGCCCGTTTCTTGATGGACAGGCGGGCATCGAGCGGTCTCTGGCGCACCTGCTCTACAACGCGGGTAAGCGGAGCGTGGCGCTGGCACTCGACACGCCCGCCGCCTGGGAACTGCTCGACCGGCTGGTTGCCGCTGTCCAAGTCGTTATCGCCCCATTGGAGAAGAGCGACCACGCGCGGCGCTTCTTCGATGAAACACGGTTCGGTGCGGCACACCCTGGCGCCGCCATCGTGGACTCGGTGTTCCGGCGCGGCGCACCTGAGACGGCCGTGACGGATTTGGTCGGAGCAGCGGCGGGTGGGCTGCTGTACCTGAACGGCTATCCGGAGGACGCCCCGAACGTTCCTGCGGGCCGGCTGGCGTACAAACAGCTTTCACTGGCGGTCTCGCTGGCCGCGATGTCGCTGATCATGGCCCGTGGCCGCGGTCGCGCCGGGCGGCAGGTGGTCAGCATGCAAGAGGCGGTGATGCTGACCACGGTGCAAACCGCCAACGAAAACTACTGGCATTGGCGCCGCACCGTCCCCCAACGCCGCGGCATCGCGGGGCTGAGTGGCCGGTCTATCTTCCAGGCCGCGGACGGCCTCTGGCTCTCCTTCACCATCCCGCCGCCGTACTGGGGCGCGTACACGGTATGGCTCGCGGACGTCACCGGGTGCACCGAGTTCCAGAGCGAGCAATGGCGTGACCGAAACTATCAGCTTGAGCACATTGAGGACACGACGCGGGCGACCGAGACGCTGTGCGCCGCGCTGCCGCGTGCCCATCTGGTGCAGGAGGGTCAGCGTCGCCACCTGCTCGTGCTGCCCGTCAACGATGTCGCCGGGCTGGCCGCGGACCCGCACTTGCGGGAGCGCGGCTTCTTTGCCCCGGTGTGGCACCCACAATTCGAGCGGGCATTGACCATGCCCGCGTCCCCCATGCTCTCCTCCGCGTATGAGGCCGTGACCACGCCCGCTCCCGTGCTGGGGCAGCACACGGCGGCGGCGCTGCGCGCGCTTGCCGGCCTGACTGACGACGCCATCGCCGCGCTCGTCCACGACCGCACGGTGGCAGCAGGGGAGTCCTCGGTGGAGGTCGCCCGTGGATGATCTGCCGCTCCAGGGCTATCGCATCGTCGACTTTTGCTGGATGATCGCGGGGCCGCTCACCACCCGCCTGCTTGCCGGCCTGGGCGCGGAGGTGATCAAGGTCGAATCGCTGGCACGCCTCGACCGCATCCGTGAGACCGGCGTGCAGCCGCCCGACCATCTCAGTCCGAACACCAACGGCGTCTTCAACGATTGCAACGCCAACAAGCGAAGCGTCACGGTCAACCTCGGTGAGCCGGGCGGCGTGGAGGTGATCAAGGACTTGGTGCGGTGCACCGATGTGGTCAGCGCCAACTTCACGCCCGACCGCCTCGACCGCTGGGGACTGAGCTATGACGAGCTTCGCGCCATCCGGCCGGACATCATCGTGGTCAACATGCCGGTGATGGGGAAGTCCGGCCCGCACGCGCATTGGGGTTCCTACGGAAACGGCATCATCGCCATGGCCGGACTGAACGGCCTCACCGGCTTCCCTGACCGCGCGCCGGTCGGCCTTGGTACCTTGCACTCGGACTTCACCACGCCGTACTTCGGCGCGCTCCAGATCATGTCCGCACTGTACGAGCGGGAGCAGACCGGCGACGGCCAATACCTCGAGCTGGCCCAGTATGAGGCCGCCATTCACCTGCTGGACACGGAATTGTTCGACTATCTCGCGAACGGCGTGGCGACCCCGCGCCGGGGCAACCATTCCCCGGAGTTCGCGCCGCACGGCGTGTTCCCCTGCACGGGCGAGGATCGCTGGGTCGCGATAGCGGTGCGGAATACGCTCGAATGGCATGCACTGTGCGGGGTGATCGACCGGCACGACCTTGCCGTCAGGCCCGACCTCCAATCGCTCGGCGGGAGGCAGGCGGCCGAGGACGAGATCGACGCGACCATCTCCGCGTGGACCGCGAGTCGTGATCGCTGGCAGGTCGCGGAGATGCTCCAAGCGCGCGGCATACCGGCCAGCGCGGTTGAGGATGTCGCGGACCTGGTGGAACATGACCCAACGATGATCGATCACTTCGCCCGCCTCCCACACCCCGAGGGTGTGGAGATGCTCGTCCAGCATCAGCCGGTCACCTGGGATGGGCAGCGGCTGCCACTGACCCGCGCGCCTCTGTTGGGCGAGCACAACGAAGATGTGATTCTGAAACTGCTGGGCTATCCACCGGAACGCCTCACCGAACTTCTAATCAGCAACGTTCTCTACTAGGGCGTGTTTGCAAAGGGGTCCTATAGATTCAGGTCTCACGTGTCGGTCAGATTCAACACCTCGGCTTTGCAAACACGCCCTAGTGTTCGGGGCGCATGTGACAACAGCCGGAACGACGCGTTTCTATCGATGCTATCCAATCGCAACCGGGAAGGATTGAGCCGAGTATGGTTAAGCGCCTCCTGGTGGCGAATCGTGGCGAGATCGCCGTGTTCATACGGGCCGGGCGAGTGATCCGGGTGCAGCGGCCGTGCGGCTCCGGCTGCCGGTCGAATCGCTCGGGGGTAGATAGCGACGAAGCATGGTACACCGGCGACCGGCCGGGCGAGGTGGAACATGGGCCAATTGGATGGACGCGTCGCCATCGTCACGGGGGCGAGTCGCGGCCTGGGTAAGGACATCGCCCTGGCGTTGGCCGGCGCGGGCGCGGCGGTGGTGGCTGCCGCCCGCACGGAGGCGGAGGGACAGTCGCGCATTCCCGGTACCTTACAGCAAACCGTCGACCACATTCTGGACGCCGGTGGGCGCGCCATCGCGGTGCGCTGTGATGTCACCCGTGAGGACGACATCGCCGCCACGGTGCACCATACCCTGGACGCGTTCGGTCGGGTCGACATCTTGGTCAACAACGCCGGTATCCTCGTGCCCGGCTCGATCTTGGAGTTGTCGCCGCGTCACTGGGAGCTCGTGTTCCGGGTGAATGTCACGGGTCCATTCCTGTTCTGCCGAGCGGTGATCCCACACCTGGCGCGGACGGGCGGCGGCCATATCATCAACATCTCCTCCCGCGGCGCGATTGGGCCAGGCGTGGGGCCATACACGGAGGTCAGCCGCGGCGGTACGCCCTACGGGAGCGCCAAGGCCGCGCTGGAGCGGTTCAGCCAGGGTCTGGCGGCCGAGGTTTTTCCCGACCGGATATCGGTGAACGCACTCTCGCCCCATCGGGTGCTGTGGTCGGAGGGCGGCCACTACTTTCGCACGCGCGACGGGACGCCCTCGTACAGCGGCTGGCGGATGAGCGGGGCGATCATCGGCGATGCGGCCGTGGTCATCTGCGCCCAGGAGGCCGGTGTCTACACCGGGCACATCTTGTACGACGAACTGGTGATGCTGCACGAAGGCGGGCTGTCCCTCGACGAGGTCCTGCGCCGCTATCCGGTCGAGCCATGACGCGCGGCGCACCGCGGCCCGCCGCGCGCCGCGCGCAAGATGTTGCTTATGCGCGCGAAACGCTGCCCTCGGCGATGAGGACGACGGCGCCGCCGGCCTTCTCGACCCGCGCCAGGACGGTGTCGCGCGACGGGTCATCGGGCGCCGGCTCTCCGAGGCCGGCGGTTATGCGGATAGCTTCGACGGGCCAGAGCACGTTGGTGAACTTGACCAGGAGCCGGCCGGTGCGCGCCCAACGCTCGCCAAGCGCCGCATCGAGCAGTTCCCCCACGAATCCCATGGTCATTCGCCCACCGACCACCACATCGCGAAACCCTAGGGCACGCGATTGCTCCTTGTCGGAATGGTAGTTCTTTGAGCCGTGGAAGAACTCGCCGCACATCTCGAGTGAGACCGTCCGATCGAGCGTCGCCAGTTCGCTCGTCATCCGGGGCGCGGGCCGGCCGGCCGATTCCTTGCTCGCCGGGTCACGTAACTCCACGTCGCCGGGGGGTGGGTTGCCCAGCAGGAAGCTCTGATGATGGCGCTGCGTCGATACGACCTGTCCGTCGGAGTCGCGCAGCGTGGTTTCCGTGAGGAGGATGGTTCGGTCGCGGCGCCGGTAGATATCGACGACGCCCCCTTCGACCGTGTAGGCGATGCCTTCCGCGAGCGGTTGGTGAAACTCCCACTCCTGGCGCAGCCACAAGTGTCCGCGCTGCTGGGTGAACAGGAGGGTGGTCTCGGCCGCGTTCGCCAGCATCTGCGGAATGCCAGGACGCGGATCGACGGCCAGTCCGCCCCGGTACATGGCCACCATCTCCGGCGTGATGGTCCACGGGCGGCGGGGTAGCACCTGGCCGACGTAGGGTTCTGATCGTGTCTGAGTCATGGGACGCTCCATACCGCTGTATGCTAAGCCGTGAATCCACCTGAACCGGCCCAAACCGGCGCCGGCGGGCAATGTACCGCGGGTCCGATGTGCCCCGCGGGCTGGTGGTTATGGCGGGGGACGACCGCGCGCCTCCCCGACCGGCCTGACGGTTTCCATTTCGTCCGGTGTAGCCGGCGGCGACTCGACGATGACGCGGGCCTCGATTAGCTCAGCAAGGTCGTCGCCGGACATTCCGAGCAGACCCAGATAGATATCGCGGTTGTGTTCCCCCAGGCCGGGCGGCGGGAAGCGGTAGGCGCCGGGAGTCTCGCTCAGCCTGATCGGGTTGCCGGGATAGCGGCGCCGGCCCGCATCGGGATGGTTCATCTCCGCCCAGAAGCCGCGGGCATCCAGGTGCAGATCCTCGACAAGGTCCCGCGCGTCGCTAACAGGCGCGGCGATGACGCCCCGGGCCTGAAGGCGCTCCATGGCGCCCCTCGGACTCAGCGCCCGTGTCCAGGCGCTGATCGCGTTGTCGATCTCATCGTGGCGCCCGCGCCGCTCGGTCAGGTCCAGATCCGCGAGCGATGGATGAAGCCCTGCAACCTCGTGGAGTGCATGCCACTCCTGGTCGTTCGTGACGCTGATCGCCACCCAGCGGTCCTGGCCGGCGCACCGGTAGGCGCCCTGGGGCGCATGTGTCGCGTCGCGGTTTCCCAGGTGGGGCGCGTTCGTCCCTCGTACTTGCGCCGCCAGTAGCTCCTCGCCCACGAAGCTCGCCATCGACTCCGACATCGCGGTTTCAACCCGCTGGGGCGCCCCGCCGCCGGCGGCCCGATGCCACATGCCCACGAGCGTGCCCGCGACCGCCGACATCCCCGCCACCGGGTCCGCCCAAGCCACGCCGGAGCGATATGGTCCCGAGTCCCGGTACCCCATCATCGCCGTCAGCCCAACCGCCGCTTCGATCACCGGACCAAGCGCGACCCGATGCTGGCCGGGTCCGGTGGCGCCGTAGCCGGAAATGCTGGAGTACACGATGGATGGATTGAGCCGCTTGAGGGCGGCGAAGTCGAAACCGAGACCCGGCATGACCCGGGGGCTGTAATTCTCGAGCACCACGTCCGCTCGCTTCACCAGCTCGGCAAAGACGGCCCGGCCACGCGCATCTTTGAGATTGAGCGTCACCGCCCGTTTGTTGCGCGCGAGCTTATTAAAGCCGCCCGACCGGTTCCACCGCCGGTCGCCGGGAATGTTGTCCGGGTAGAGGTGGCTGAGCGCCGCCATTTCCGGGTCGAATGTCCGCGGTCCACGGTTCCAAGGGGACTCGATGTGGATGACATCGGCGCCGAGGTCGGCCAGCAGGCGGCCCGCGATCGGCCCGGACCAAACACGCGTCAGGTCGAGCACCCGTATGCTGTGAAGGGGGCCGTCTGCCAGGTGCTCGGAGGGCGGCGACGGGGCGCGTATTGTCCAGCCCGCCAGAATCGTGTCCACCGTCGCCTTGTCGGGGAGGGCAGGAGGGGGTCCGGGCACCGGCTCGTGACCCACGATGGTGAACGGTCCCCGCGGCGTCTTTAGCGGCGGCGCTCCGGGGAGTGCCGTCCAGAAACCACGGGCCTCGTATTGCTCATCGTCGAGCACGTCGAGCATCGCCGGCACCGGGCCAATCGGCGAGGACACCGCCCGCCCGAGTTCGATGATCTCCGCCGTCGTCAGCTCCATCAGGCGGGGGATGAGCGCCTCGTCGAACTCCCGCTTGTGCGCGCCGCGTGCGCCGTCGGTGGCAAACCGGGGGTCGTCGAACAGGCGCGCGAGGCCGAGCACTTCGACGAATGGGATCAGCTTACCGCCCGACGAATGTCCGAGAAAGACGTGGCCGTCCTTGCATGGATAGACACCCCCCGGGTGCCAGGGGCCGGGCTGGGCGTTCCCCTCGCGACGAATAATGTGCCCCCCGTGCGTCCACATCGAGATGGTGTGCTGGTGCAGGGCGGCCATGCCCTCGAAGTGGGAGACCTCGACGGTCTGGCCCTGGCCGATGCGCTCGCGCGCCAGCAGCGCCGCCATGCAGCCGATGAAGCCGTGCATCCCGGCCTGGAAGTGTGTGTGACGCCCCGCCCGCCGCAACGGCTCCCGGTGTGGTTCGCCCGACAAGGCCATGTGCCCGCCGATCGCATCGTCGGTGAAGACGTTGGACCGGTACCCGGCATATGGGCCATTGAGGCCGAACGGCGACAGGTATAGGCGGACGAGATCATCGTCGCCCAGGCGTGCGCTGACCGGTGTGAGCGGGTCAGGAGCCGCGCTCTCGATCACCACATCCGCGACCGCGAGCAGGCGTTCAAGCGCGCGCCGGCCGGTGTCGGTTCCGACGTCAAGGCACAGCGAGCGCTTGCTCGTGTTGAAGTAGGCGAACTCGGATCCGATGTCACCCCACGGCTCGCCGCTCCGTCGGAGGGGATCACCGCCGGGAGGCTCCACCCGGACCACGGACGCGCCGTAATCGCCGAACATCTTGGCCGCGAACGCGCCGGCCCACGATCCTGCAATCTCAACGATCTGGAGATCCCGAAACGATTTCATCCTCGTCCTGTGATCCGTGATCGTTACCCACGGCGCGGGCGTGACGCGGGCGTCACTGTCCGGACAACCACGGGTGCGCCGGGCGCCGAATCCCACGGTGATCAATCTTCCGCGATCGGATCGCCGAGTCCCAGAACCCGAATCTCATCCCCGACCCGGATTGTACCGCCGCCGGCCACGGACACGCGGATGCCGCCGCGACCGGCCAGCTCGACAAGCAGGTCCGGCCGCCCGTTCAGCGGGCCGATGTAGCGGCAGGGCGAGCAGATCCGCTGCCCACGCAAGACGGCGTCGCCGAGGGCAAACTCAAGCCCGATTAAATCGTTCAGGTCGATCCCCTCGGTAACGATGTTACGTCGGAGCGCGTGCGGCGCGAGGCCCAGCTCATCGAGCAGCTCAAGACCGACCAGTGTCAACTGCTGGTCGCGCCACCTTGGGTCGCTCCAGTGGCCGCGCCCGGTCGCGTACCGATCGCCGGGAATACCACGGCCCGCCACCACCTCGACCGATTCGTGCGCGAGCATCGGTTCACCGGCGGCGGCGGCGGTGAACAGGCCGATCACGCGCGGCGGTCGATTGCCATGGTGTCGCGGCGTGGTGTCGCGTGTTTGGAGGGTCATTGTTGTTCCTCTTGAATGCGTGAGTCAGCGTGTGGCGCCGCGCGACCGGCAATCGCGAAGACCACCAAATCGCTCGGTAGTATTCATACCGGCCAATTGTAGCGGCGAATCACGCGGGTTCAATGGCTTGACGAGAGTGCCCGTCCGTCTATACTGGTCCGGATAAATCGATCGGTCAAGATACAAAGCAGTCATAATCCGAAAACGTCGCGGTGGCGACCAGGCTGGTGTCCGGCTGGGTAAGAGGGGGAAGTATGAGCTCATTCGGTGATTCTTTGACACGTATCCCGGTGCGCCGCATCAGCCGGCGGCGCGCTCTCGGCATCGCGGGCTCAAGTATGCTCGCCGCCTACCTCGCCGCCTGCGGCGGCAGCGATAAGAGCAGCGACGGCGCGGGCGCCAGTAGCGCGCCGGCGTCCGGCGCCGGCCAGGCGGGTCAGCAAATCAAACGCGGCGGCGAACTCAAACTGGCCTCGGGGTTCGAGCCATCGTCGCTCGACCCGCACGACGGGGTCAGCGGCGCTGACCATCCCTTCTTCGAGGACATGTTCAACTTCCTTGTCGGTCACGACGCCACCGGCGAGTTGCAGCCCGCGCTGTCGCTGGCGCAGTCGTGGGAGATCGCCGACCCACGGACAATCGTCTTCAAGCTGCGCGACGGCGTCACGTTCCACGATGGATCGCCGTTCAACTCCGAGATCGTGTCCTGGAACATCGCCCGCGTCAAGGACCCGGCCACCAAGTCGACCGCGCGTCAGTCGTTCCTGATCGTCGATAAGATTGAAACGCCGGACGCGATGACGGCGCGATTCACTCTGACCGCGCCGTCGGCAGGGCTGATGAACCTGCTGGGTGGTCGGGGTGGCGCGATGCTTTCCCGCCAGGGCGTCGAGAAGCACAAGGATCAGTTCCGCTCCAATCCAGTCGGCACTGGTCCGTTCATCTTCGATAGTTGGGTTTCCGGCGCGCATGTGAAGATGAAGCGGAATCCCACCTATTGGGGAAAGGACGCGGCCGGCGGCGCGCTCCCGTACCTTGATGCCGTCACGACCAGGATTATCCCGGACTCAACCGCCGCCTTCGCGGCGCTCCAGACCGGTGACGTGCTCCTGGCCGCCATCGACGCCAAGGATCTCGACGCCGCCAAGAGCAACTCCCAGCTCCAGGTGATCGAGCGGCGGGGCGCTGGGATTGGGCATATGGTGGTCGCCAACCTCAGCACCGATCCCGGCAAGAACATCGATCTGCGCCGGGCGATCATGCACGCCATCGATCCCGAGGCGGTGAAACAGGCCGTATTCCTGGGCAACGCCGATGTTGCCGACGCGGGCATGTGGCCGCCCGGAACCTGGGCCCACAAGCCGAGCGCGACACGCCCCAAGTACGACTTGAACAAGGCCAAGGAGTATCTGGCCAAGTCGGGTTTCGACACGAACACCGAGCTGAAGATCATGACCTATGAGAACCGCTCACAGGTCCAAGCCGCGGAGCTGCATCAGGAGTCGCTGCGCAAACTCGGGATTAAGGTCAAGATCACGACCCTTGCCGTGGGCGCCGCCACCAAGGAGTTCTTCGAGGGCACGTCACACCACCTCTATGGCACGGGGTGGAGCCTGTATCCCGAGCCGGACTGGATCGCGACCACGGTCTACGACAAGGACGCGTACTACAACACCGGCAAGGCGCAGTCCGCCGAGGTGCAAGACCTGCTGACGCGGGGACGCAACGAATACGACACGGAGAAGCGCAAGGCGATCTACCAGAAGATGGCGGAACTGATCCTGGCGGAGGCCTGGCACGTTCCGATGCTCTACGCGCGAAGCTACGCCGGGCTTGGCAAGAATGTGAAGAACGCGGGTCAGATATTCAATGCCGAGGCCAAGTGGAACTACCGTAATCTGTGGCTCGCGTAGCGGCGCGGGCGACGTGGCGACCACGCTTGTGGAGCGACCCCGATGATGGGATACCTGGCACGGAGGGGGATGCAATCGATCCCCCTCCTGCTCCTTGTCACCTTCCTCTCGTTCTCCTTACTCCTACTGATTCCGGGAGATCCCGTCACGTCGCTCCTGAGCCAGGGTGAGGCAGTTGACCCGGAGATCCGGGAGGCATACCGCAAAGAACTCCATTTGGACGATCCGATCCCGCTCCAGTACGCCTTCTGGCTGGGACGCGCCTTCGTGGGTGACTTCGGCGATTCGACCCAGACGCGCAAACCGGTCGCGGGGGAGTTGCGCGGCCGTATCCCCGCCACCCTCCAGATCGGTCTGGTGGGCTTCCTCGTGGGGCTGCTGATCGGAGTGCCCGCCGGCATCGCGGCCGCTGTCTGGCACAACTCCGTGATAGATCGGGTCGTCACGCTGTTCTCGGTCGCGGGGGTGGCGATTCCCGGGTTCTGGTTTGGGATCATGCTCATCCTGCTGTTCTCGGTGAAGCTGCGCTGGCTGCCGGCGCTGGGCTTCGAACCGATCACCGAAAACCCCGGGCGGGCGCTGAAGCTGATGATCTTGCCGGCGACCGTGATCGGTTGGGAACTGTCAGCGGTGATCACCCGGCAGCTTCGCTCCGCGATGCTGGAGGTGTTGCGCCAAGACTACGTGCGCACCGCACGCGCCAAGGGACTACGTGAGCGACGCGTGGTCTGGCTCCACGGGCTGCGGAACGCCCTGCTGCCGGTCGTCACCGTGATCGGCTTACTGCTCGGCAGGCTGCTGGCCGGCGCGGTCGTGATCGAGACGATTTTCGCGATCCCGGGCGTCGGCAGGCTGCTGGTCGGCGCGGTCAGAGCGCATGATTTTCCCGTGGTGCAGGCGATTGTGTTGATGGTGGCGGTATCGGTGGTACTGATGAACATCGTCACCGATGTCGTGTACGCGGCGCTCGACCCACGGATCCGCTACTCGTGAGATCTGAAGGGGACATCCCGTGGAGACGATCGAAGTCGCTGCCAAACAGCCGCCCTCGGACACGCGAGGCGCCGCCGCATGGGACCATCTCGTCCAGACGGCCAGGCGCCTCGCCCGCCAGCGCCTCGCGGCGCCGGCATTCGGTTTCGTATTGCTGGTCGTGCTGGCCGCGATCCTGGCCGACGTCGTGGCGCCGTACGATCCGCTGGCGCAAAGCCCCTTTGCTGGTTTGCGCGGCCCCTCGCTCGCGCACCCGCTTGGCACCGATCAATTGGGCAGGGACGTGCTCTCGCGCTTGATCTTCGGTTCGCGCATTGCCCTCACGGTTGGGATCGGGGCCGTCGCCTTCGGTGTCGCGGTCGGCATGCCGCTCGGCTTGGTTTCAGGCTATGCCCGCGGCATCACCGACGACGTGATCATGCGCATGATGGACGCCATCGTCGCCTTTCCCGGCTTGATCCTCGCCCTCGGGCTGGTCGCCGCCCTGGGACAAAGCCCCACGAACCTGGTCGTGGCGATCGGTATCGCAAACGTTCCATGGATTGCCCGCATCGTGCGTGCTCAAGTGCTGACGGTGCGCGAGCTTGATTACGTCCTCGCTGCCCGCTGCGTCGGCGCGAGCCACCCGCGCATTCTCGGCACCCACGTCTGGCCGAACACTCTCGCCCCGGTGATCGTCCAGAGCACGCTGGCGATGGGCTATGCCGTCCTTACCGAAGCGGGACTGTCGTTCATCGGCGCGGGAATCGCCGCTCCGACACCGACATGGGGTTCGATGCTTCAGTTCGGCTTCGGTTTTCTCAACCGCGCGCCCCTACTGTCGATCGTGCCAGGGGTCGCAATCTTCTTGCTGGTGCTCTCTTTTAACCTGCTGGGTGATATCCTTCGCGACGTGCTCGATCCCCGGCTACGCGGGCGAATCGAGTGACAAGTTCCCCGCTTCCCACATACCATCGTCAACGCGCGTTCACGGGGTCATTCGCGGTGATCGCTCCGTTCGAAGGCCTCCTTGTCGTCGATCTGTCGGAGCGTGTCTCGGGCGCGTTCGCCGCCCCGCACGCCGGCGACTTCGGCGCGGATGTCGTCCGCGCCGAAGTCGCCGCGTGTTCATCATTGGGCCGGCCGTTACCCGGCCCAATGATGGCGCGAGCACGACTATGGCCTCAACCGGGCACGGCGACTATCCTGCGAGAAGAACATCCGGAATGGAGTGCGATGACCGCGATGACTGACTCAAAGATCATCTACACACACACGGACGAGGCTCCCCTCCTGGCCACGTACTCGTTCCTGCCGATCGTGTCGGCGTGCGCCGCGACCGCGGGGGTGGCCTTCGAGACGCGGGACATTTCGCTGGCCGGCCGGATCATCGCCCGCTTCCCCGAGTTTCTCACTGCCGATCAGCGCATCGGTGATGCGCTCGCCGAGTTGGGTGCACTCACTCTCGAACCCGAGGCGAACATCATCAAGCTGCCGAACATCAGCGCCTCCATTCCGCAACTGAAGGAAGCTATCGCCGAACTCCAGGGGCAGGGCTACGCGCTGCCGGATTACCCCGATGCCCCCAAGACCGCCGAGGAGCGGGACATTCGGGGCCGCTACGACAAGGTCACGGGTAGTGCCGTGAACCCCGTTCTGCGGGAGGGCAATTCTGATCGCCGTGCTCCCGCCTCGGTCAAGCAGTACGCCCGGATGCACCCGCACTCGATGGGCCCCTGGTCCGCGGACTCCAAGACGAACGTGGCGCACATGACCGCCGGAGACTTTCGCACGTCGGAGAAATCGGTCGTGATCGCGGCGGACGACGCGTTGCGGATCGAACTGGTGGGTGATGATGGCACGACCACCGTGCTGCGCGAGTCCGTGCCGGTGCTGGCCGGTGAGGTCGTGGACGCCAGCGCGATGAGTGCGGCGGCGCTCCGCGCCTTTCTGACCGCGCAGATCGCCCGCGCCAAGTCCGAGAACGTGCTCTTCTCGCTGCACCTCAAGGCCACGATGATGAAGGTGTCTGACCCTATCATCTTCGGTCACGCGGTGCGCGCCTTCTTCCCGACGCTCTTTGCCAGCCACGGTGAGGCGCTGGCCGCGGCCGGCGGCGATCCCGATGACGGCCTCGGCGCCCTCCTCCAGGTGGCGGGGGCACTTCCTGCAGACGAGCGCACGAAAATCGACGCGGCCATCAGCCAGGACCTCGCCAACGGCCCCGCGCTTGCCATGGTTGATTCGGATAATGGCATCACCAATCTCCACGTCCCCAGCGACGTGATCGTTGACGCGTCGATGCCGGCCATGATCCGCAACTCCGGCCACATGTGGGGACCCGACGGCAAAGAGGCCGACACGCTTGCCGTCATTCCGGACAGTAGCTACGCCGGCATTTACCAGGTCGTCATCGACGATTGCCGCGCCAACGGCGCGTACGACCCGGCCACGATGGGGTCCGTTCCCAATGTTGGTCTGATGGCGCGGGCGGCCGAAGAGTACGGCAGCCACGACAAGACATTCGAGATCGCGACCGCCGGTGAGGTCCGCGTGGTTGACCGGGCCGGCGCCACACTGATGGCGCACAAGGTTGGCGTCGGTGACATCTGGCGCATGTGCCAGACCAAGGACGTGCCGATCCGCGACTGGGTTAAGCTGGCAGTCGCCCGCGCCCGCATCACCGGCGCCCCGGCGGTGTTCTGGCTCGACGAGACCCGTCCGCACGACGCCAACCTGATCGCGAAGGTGCGCGCCTACCTCCCCGACCACGACACCACCGGCCTCCAGATCGAATTCATGGCGCCCAACGACGCCATCGCCTTTTCTCTGCGGCGTATCCGCACGGGTGAGGATACCATCTCGGTGACGGGTAACGTGCTGCGTGACTACCTCACCGACCTGTTCCCGATCATGGAGCTGGGCACGAGCGCCAAGATGCTGTCGATCGTCCCGCTCATCGCCGGGGGTGGGATGTTCGAGACGGGGGCCGGCGGGTCGGCGCCCAAACATGTGGAGCAGTTGCTCAAGGAAAACTATCTGCGTTGGGACAGCCTGGGCGAATTCCTCGCGCTCGCCGCGAGTCTCGAACATCTGGCCCGCACCACCGGCAACGCCCGTGCGCGGATTCTCGCGGACACACTCGACCGGGCAACGGCGACGTACTTGAACGAGAATAAGTCGCCCGCCCGCAGAGTCGGTCAAATCGACAACCGCGGCAGCCATTTCTACCTGGCGTTGTTCTGGGCCGAGGAGCTTGCCGCGCAGACGGAGGATCCCGAGCTCGCCGCCGCTTTCGCCGAGTTCGCGACGGCGCTGCGGGCCAACGAGGCAACAATTGCCGCCGAACTGCTGGCCGTCCAGCGCTCCACGGTGGACCTCGGCGGCTACTATCACCCCGATCCCGCCAAGGCGGACGCGGTCATGCGCCCGTCGCCGACATTGAACGAGGCATTGTCGCTCCTCCAACGCTCGTGACGGGCTGTCGCGCTGAGCCGCCAATCGCCGGACCGCCGCAAACGCACGCGTACCGTGGGGTCGTGCCCACGGCCCGCGTGCGACGACTTCGTCCGGGAACGGTGATCGGTCAGCGCCGGGGCGGCGGCGCCGTGGGAAAGCGCACCTTGCGGTAGATGTCCGTCAGGTGGAGGGTGCAAGCGATCGACGGCAGGTGCAGCGACTGCCGCGGTGCGTCGTACGCGGTATAGAGCCATCCGTCCGCGTGTCGCCGGTAGTGCTCCACCAGTACCCGGTCCTGCGCCACCAAAATGTATTCCTGGAACGAGGCGATCCGGCGGTAGCGTTCGAATTTGGTACCGCGGTCGTAACCCTCGGTGGAAGGTGACAGTACCTCGACGATTACCGTTGGGGTCAGCAACGTATCGAGCTCCGCATCCTCAAAGGCGATATCCCCACACGCGACGACGATGTCGGGGTAGGTGTAGTCCCCGGATTCGCTCACCTTCACGCGCATGTCGGCGGCATAGACCTCGCACGGTGTGCCGGCCAGTTGCAGGTTCAGTGAAGCAGACGTGTTTGCCCCGATGACGTTATGCGCCCGGCTCGCGCCGGACATGGCAAGGACGTGGCCGTCGATGTACTCGCTCTTGTAGCCGGCGGCGCGCTCCGCGGCCAAGTAGGCGTCGCGGGTGGCGCGAGGCCACGGGGTCGCGGCGGTCATGGCGATACCCTCCCAGAGCCAGACGCTGGCGGTGTCGTGGACGACCGCTGCACCGACCGCGTCGTATCGGCATCGTACCATCACGCGGCGGCGTTCCAAGCAGTTGGTCTACGTCAATCACGTCATCAAGGGCAAGCTGTTGGAGTCGGAGAAGCTGCGGCTCGGCAGCTACCATCGCCCCGATCCCGCCATTCATCGTCCGGCTCATCCATCGGAACACGGAATGGCGCGAACCGTTGACGCTCCAAAGCACACACGCGGGTCGATCACATCAGAGGAGCAAGGCCCCGCGCCACCCGCGGCGACGGGAAACGTTTGCTCGGTTCGCGTCATGGGATTCAACGCGCCACAATAGATGTTAGTACAACCTCACCGGCGTCGAAGAGTACGCTCGGGGACCGCACTTGCTCGGGTCACACGTTGCCGCAGGCAATGCCCCGGCGGCGGAGCGAGGGGCGGGCGCGTGTGTGAGCGAGAGGAACGAATGCCCAAGCTGGAAAACGTCCTGAAGACACCATCCGAGGGCGCCGTCGGAGACGCCCCGACCGCCATGGCCGATGCCCCCGCTCCTCAGCCACCACCGCCCGCCACCGTCGGCTACGAAGCGGATCTCTCGAAGATGGCCGACGCGCTCCGCAGGAGTGGAACGTGCTACTCCAGATCGCATGCACAGCCATGAGACATGTGAAGTCAAAGCAACGCGTCGCCGACCACGGTGAAGTCTTCACTCCGGCGTGGTTGGTCGAGTCGATGCTGGACCTGGTCAAGACCGAGAGCGAGCGGATTGATTCACGCTTTCTGGAGCCGGCCTGCGGCAGCGGCAACTTCCTCGTGTCGATCCTGCGGCGCAAGCTCGCCGCCGTCGAACTGAAGTTCGGGAAGTCCGACTTTGAAAAGCGGCACTACGCCCTTCTGGCTCTGATGTGCACGTATGGGATTGAGCTCTTGGAGGACAACATCGCCGAATGCCGGGCGAACATGCTGGAGATCCTCGCTGATTACCTGAATCTCGATGAGTCAGATGCGCTCTATCGCGCTGCTGCCTACGTGCTGTCGCAGAACGTCGTCCACGGCGACGCTTTGAAGATACGCACCAGCGATGATCAGCCTATTACCTTTGCCGAGTGGGGCTACCTCGGCAAGGGCAAGTTCCAGCGGCGCGACTTTCGCCTCGACGTACTCACCCAGAGCGCGGCCTGGTCTGAAGAGGGCACGCTGTTCGCTCAGCTTGGGAAGCATGAGATCTTCACGCCGGTCAAGACCTACCCGCCGATGACAATGAGCGATCTGGCCGCCGCCTTCGTCGACGCTCCCAAGGAGACTGTATGAGCACCCAAGCTGGCTTTGCGCTGCGCGGCCGGAATCCGGATGTTCTGACGTGCATCGCCAACCTCTCTAACGACGAGGTCTTCACGCCGCCGGAATTCGCGAACCGGATGCTGGACACGTTGGCCGAGGCGTGGGCATCCGACAATGGTGGTGTCGACATATGGGCCGACAAGACAGTGAGGTTCCTCGACCCGTGCACGAAGTCGGGTGTATTCCTGCGCGAGATCACTCGCCGTCTGACCAACGGCCTGGCCGAGGAGATGCCGAAGCGCGAAGAGCGCGTGGATCACATCTTGACGAAGCAGGTGTTCGGCATCGGCATCACCCATCTCACGAGCCTGCTGGCGCGTCGGAGCCTCTATTGCTCGAAGCATGCCAACGGCGAGCATTCGGTCGCAAATGGCTTTGCGAGCGATAGCGGCAATATCTGGTTTGAGCGCACCGAACACTCTTGGGTCAACGGCAAGTGCAATTACTGCGGCGCAA
>JBBQJF010000078.1:0-17125 GCA_038325665.1 Dehalococcoidia bacterium
GCCCTCCGATCAGCCGGAGCCGGTCGCGGCGAGCGGCGGCGTTGCCGGTGGCGCCGGCGGATCACCCCGCACGGCGAAGGGTACGATCAAGCGCGACCCCAACGAGCCAAAGAAGGAACCCGCCGCGTCGCCGGAAGAACGCGCTCGTCGTGTGGCCGAGGCCAAGGAAAAGGCGCGGGCGGCGGCGGAAGCCCGCGCCGCGGGCGGCGGCGTCCAGGGCGCTGGAACGACGACCGTCGCGGAGTCCGGCGCTGCCGGCGCAACGGCCGCACTCGGCGCCACCGGTGAGTCGGACGCACAGCGGCGTGAGCGCCAGCGCATCTTCGGCATTGTCACGGCGCCAGTGGCGGGAGCTGAGCCGGTGCTGCGGCCGGTCGTGCCCGCCCGAGCCGAGCGGCCGACCCCCCGTGCCGAGTTCCCGCTGACCGACCGTATGCAGGAGACCGCTCGCCTCTTCCGTGAGGTACTGCCGGACGTGTCGTTCGAGCTTCTTAGCAGCCCGCTCGACCCGGTGTTGGTGATCGACCGCGACGACTTATCGCGCGTCATGCGAACGGTGCGCGACGATCCCCGCCTGGCAATGGATTACCTTCGGTGCGTCACCGGTGTGGACCAGATCGAAGAGGGTATCGAGGTCAACTATCTCCTGGTGTCGACACGCACCAAGCATCACGCGATCATCAAAACGCTGCTGCCGCCGCGCGACCTGACGGTGGACTCGCTCGTGTCGGTGTGGGCGGGGGCGAACTGGCATGAGCGCGAGTTGATGGAGATGTTCGGCGTCGTCTGCCGCGGCCATCCCGATCCGCGCAATTTGCTGCTCGATGAGGACTTGACGATTCATCCGTTGCTCAAGGCCCATCCGCTCGCGGAGATCGAGCTAAAACAGGGTGTACACGTCTTCTAGCGCCATCAGCCCCTGGCAGTCAGCGACGTTCGTGAAGGGGAGGTACCGGCAACCGTGGGCGTCTTTCAGTGGACCGGCCGGCGTCGTGCGGTGCGATGGAGGCGATGCGCCTCACCGGCGGCGTAATGCGCTGGGAGTGCCGCGAAGCTGAGAACCGGCGGTTGACCGATTCATATGACTACACTCGAAAACGAGTACGACACCGTAGACATCAACATCAACATGGGTCCGGTGCATCCGGCGACGCACGGCGTGTTTCGCGCCGTGCTGACCGTGGATGGCGAACTTGTCGTGGATGTTGAGCCGGTGATCGGCTACATGCATCGTGGCAGCGAGAAGCTGCCGGAAAGCCTCGATTACCGGCAGGGCATCGGCATCGCTGATCGCACCGATTATCTTGCCCAGATGATCTGCGAGCAGTCATTCTGCATGGCCGCCGAGAAGCTTGCGGGGATTGAGCCGCCCGAGCGCGCCGAGTTCATTCGCGTGATCTGCGCCGAGTTGCAGCGCTGTATGTCGCATTTCATGTTTCTGGGCGCCTACGGTCAGGACATCGGAACGTTCGGCACCGCGTTCGCCTACGGCTTCCGCGAACGCGAGCACATCTCCGATCTGTTCGAGGAACTCACTGGCGAGCGGTTGATGTACTCGTACCTACGCGTCGGCGGCGTCGCCTGGGAGTTCCCCACCGGTTTCGAGCGCAAAATCCTGAACGTGCTCAAGCAGATCCGTGTCGGCGTGCGCGACTTCGAGGGTTTGCTCTCGGAGAACGAGGTCTTTATTTCCCGTACCCGTCATGTGGGCGCGATCGACCTCGACCAGGCCATCGGGTACGGGATGAGCGGCCCGATGCTGCGCGCCTGCGGCTTCGAATGGGACATTCGCCGGGAGGAGCCATACTCGCTATATCCCCGGCTCGACTTCCGCGTGCCGGTGGGCAAAAACGGCGATTGCTACGACCGCTTCATGCTTCGTATCGAGGAGATCAAGGAGTCGCTGCGGATCGTCGAGCAGTGCCTCGACATGATGAGCGCCGGTCCGATCATGCCCGACCGGATGCCTCGCATGTTGCGCTTACCGGTGGGCGAGGTATACGCGCGGGTTGAGAGTCCCCGCGGCGAGTACGGCTGGCACATCGTCTCGAAGGGCGGCAACCGGCCCTATCGGGCAAAGTTACGCTCGCCATGCTTCTGCAACCTGTCGGCCCTGCGCGAAATGACGATCGGCGAGTACGTCTCCGACGCGGTAGCGATCATCGGCTCGCTCGACCTCGTGATGTGTGAGGTGGACCGGTGACGCTGCTTCTTGGATACGTCCTCGATACCCCGTGGCTGGACGCGATCGTTCGTCTGCTCGTGACCGTGTTGCTGATGACGGTCATCGTGATGCTGCTGATCTGGTTCGAGCGCAAGTTCCTCGGCCGCATTCAGCAGCGGCTCGGCCCGACCCGTACCGGGCCGATGGGCCTACTGCAATCAGTGGCCGACGCCGGCAAGCTGATCTCGAAGGAAGACCTACGACCGAGCACGGCTGACCGCTGGCTGTTCGAGCTGGCGGTGTTCGTGCTGTTCGTGCCGGTCTTCCTCAGCTTCGTGGTGCTGCCCTTCACCCGCGACCTGGGCGTGCGTGTCTCTTTGCCACTGGGCCTGTTCTTCATTCTGGCCGTGTCGTCGCTGACCATCGTGGGTTTGCTGATGGCCGGACTTGGCTCGGACAACAAATACGCGCTCCTCGGCGGCATCCGCGCCGTGGCGCAGATGATCAGCTACGAGATTCCGCTGGTGCTGTCGGTGCTGGCGGTCGCGATGATGGCCCAGACGCTGGATCTGCGCGAGATCGTCGAGCGGCAGGCGACGGTGCCAAACATCGTCTGGCAGCCGCTCGGATTCTTCATCTTCATGGTGGCCGCAACCGCCGAGTTGATGCGGCGGCCGTTCGACCTGCCGGTGTCGGAGTCGGAGCTTGTCGGCGGGCCGAGTGTTGAATACACCGGCATCCGCTGGTCGATGTTTCAGCTCGCGGAGTACGCCAACCTGATCGTGATCTCGGTGCTCGGCTCGGTCATGTTCCTGGGCGGCTACGCGTGGCCGTTTGGTCTTGACGCTGGCTGGGGGCTGCAACTCGTGCTCACCGTCGTCAAGACCAGCCTGCTAATCGTGACGTTCATGTGGGTCGGCGGTACCTTCCCCCGCCTGCGGATCGATCAATTGATGGCCTTTGCCTGGAAGGTGTTGATCCCGCTGACCTTCGTCCAGATATTCATCACCGGTCTGGTCAAGACATATGACTGGCCGGACGTGATCATGGGAGCGGCATCGCTGGCCGCGTTGGTGTTCGCGGCGGTAGTTGTCAGTCGCGGCGTCCGCGGCAGCACACGCCCATCGCGCCAGGCGCGTCTTGCGTATCTCAAGCGCCGTGGAGCAACCGGCCCGGCCGGTGGCGTACAATAGATTCAGCCCTGGCACCATGCCGTCGGTCGCACCGTCATGGGATGCGACGGTGAGTCGGGAGGGCGACGGAGATAATCAATGCTCGGCGCTTTGCGTTCGATGGGCACCACCTTCAAGACGGCGTTGCGCCGTCCGGTCACGGTGCAATATCCCGAGGTTCACGTACCGATCCCCGAGCGGGAGCGCGCCTTCCCGTTGCTATTGTGGGACCATGAGGTCGTTGAGCCGTTCTGTACCGGCTGTCAGGCATGCGAGCGCGCGTGCCCGGTCGAGTGTATGACCGTCACGATGAAGGACAACCCCAAGCAGAAGGCGGGTGAATCGAAGCGGCGCAAGATCGTCGATACCTTCTGGATCGACTACGGTCGCTGTATGCGCTGCAATATCTGCGTTGAGGTCTGCAACTTCGATGCGATCGCGATGAACAACACCTGGTCCGGCTCGGAGCTGGCCACCTATGATCGCCGCGACCTGGTGATGGATATGGACGAGCTGATGGCGAAGTCCATGGCCGGCGAGATCGTTCCCTGGGTTCCCTCGGAGCAGGAAGCGGACCAAACCAACAAGACGTGAGTTCCCCGCGCTCACGGCGGATCCTAAGGGCGGCTCACCGGGCCGTCCTTTTCTGATCCACGCGGCCGGCCCGCCGGCCCGCGGCGAGTTCCGCGGCTGTCGCCACACCCGGTACACAAAATCTCATCCGATACCTCTAGAGGGGATGCGCGTAAGCCTCACGCCGTGTACTGTGTCCTTCGGTACAAAGTCCCCGCTGGCAAGCTCGCCGCCCGGCGCTCGATGCGGCCTCGCCGTTCCATCCGCGCTGGATCGTGACCACACTGCCTCGAAAGGGCGCGCGGACGTGATCGAAAGCACCGAGCATTTTGTCTTCTACATCATCGCGGTGATCGCGGTGATCGCGGCGCTGGGCGTCGTCACCTCGCAGGACATCATCCATTCGGCGCTATTCCTCGTGATGGCGCTGATGACGACCGCCGGGGTATATGTGCTGCTGTCGGCCGAGTTTCTCGGTCTGGTACAGGTGCTCGTGTACGGCGGTGGCGTGGCGATCCTGGTGCTATTCGCGGCCATGATCACGCGCGTGCGCGACCTGCGCCAGCGTCTCGATGGTCCACAGAAGCCGTTCGCGGTGGCGGCTGGTCTGGCGGTGGTCACGATCCTCGCCATCATGACCCTGCAAACCGAGTGGGGCATCGAATCGCCGTCGCGCATTAATCGTGTCAGCACAGAGGTCGCCGGCCGCACCGTGACGGATACGACCCGCGCGATCGGCCATGACCTCTTTACAACCTTTGCCGTTCCTTTCGAGATCGTGTCGCTGGTCCTGCTGGTCGCGCTGATTGGCGCGATCATCCTTGCCCGAGGGGAGGAAGAGGACGCCGTATGATCCCGATGGAGCACGTTCTGATCCTGGGCGCGGTGCTGTTCTCGATCGGTATCTACGGCGTGTTGGCGCGCCGCAACGCCGTATTGATTCTGTTGTCGGTCGAGTTGATGCTCAATGCCGTCAACCTCAATCTGATCGCGTTCAACGTCTATCTAACACCGGCGGCGGCAACAGGAATGGTCTTCTCGGTGTTCGTAATCGTGGTCGCCGCCGCCGAGGCCGGCCTTGCACTGGCGATTATTCTCCGCCTTTTCCGTAACCGCCGGACGGCGAATGTGGATGAGGCGGACTTGATGAAGTGGTAACGCGACTGGCCGTGTCCCGCCACCAGCCCACGGCGCCACCGGTGTGGCGCCGAGTGGGGATATCGCGGGCGACGCGGACGGCCGCGCGGATGCGCGGCACGGAGATGGCGGAGCCGCGCGAGGGATGTGAGACGCGGCTGGCGGACTGCTCAAAGCTTCGATCGAGGTGGCGCTCGTGATCGTTCCCGGCATTCAAGAGGCATGGCTGCTGCCCGTGATCCCGTTGGGCGCGTTCGTGATCATCGCGCTGCTGCACAACTTTCTTCCGCGCAAGGGCGATGTGATCGGCATCCTCGCGATTCTCGCCTCGTGGATATTGTTCTTTTTCGTGCTGCGTGATGCCCTGATCGACTATCCAGCGAAGATCCCGGGCGTCAACGGCTACGAGTGGATCCGGGCGGGTAACTTTGGCATCGACGTGGGCTTCTACGTCGATCAGGTCACTCTCGTGATGTTGTTCGTCGTCACGACCGTGGCGCTGATGGTCAACATCTACTCGATGGCGTACATGCACGGGGAGGCGCGCTACGGCTGGTTTTTCGCCGTACTGGCGCTGTTCGCCTTCTCGATGCTGATGCTGGTGCTCGCGGATAACCTGTTGTTGGTCTACGCCGCTTGGGAGCTGGTCGGCGTCTGCTCTTTCTTCCTGATCGGCTTCTACTGGGAGCGGCGCTCGGCGGCGGAAGCGGCGAAGAAGGCGTTCGTGACCACCCGCATCGGTGATGTGGGAATGCTGGTCGGCATCATCCTGCTGTGGCGGGCGACCGGAACATTCAACATCCAGGAGATCATTGAGGCGGCCGAGGCCGGCGAGATCGGCAAGACCTATCTAACGGTCGCGTCGCTGTTCCTTTTGCTCGGACCCATTGGCAAGAGCGCGCAAGTGCCGCTCCACGTTTGGCTGCCCGATGCGATGGAGGGTCCCACGCCGGTGTCGGCCCTGATTCACGCGGCCACCATGGTCGTCGCCGGTATCTACCTCGTGGCGCGGGTACTGCCGATATTCGAGGCCGCGACCGGTGTGACGACCCTCATCCTCACGATCGGCATGATCACCGCGATCTTCGCGGCAATCGTCGCACTGGCGCAAACAGATCTGAAGAAGGTCATTGCCTATTCGACGCTGTCGAACCTCGGCATCATGATGGTCGCCCTTGGCCTTGGTTCGGTGACGGCGGCAATGTTCCATCTGATGACCCACGCCTTCTTCAAGGCGTGCCTGTTCCTCGGCGCCGGGTCCGTGATCCACTCCACCGGCACGCAGGAAATGGGTGAGATGGGCGGTCTACGTAAGTTCATGCCGATCACGTTCATTACCTTCTTCATCGCGGCGCTCGCCAACGCCGGTGTGATTCCGCTCGCGGGCTTCTTTAGTAAGGATGAGATCCTTCTCGCCCTCGACAAGCACGCGAACCCTGCCTGGTTCATCGTGACACTGTTCTGGGTGGCGCTTTCCGGCATGTACACCGCGCGGATGTTGTACTACACCTTCTTCGGTCAGTATCGCGGCGGCGGCGATGCCCATGGGGCGCACCCCGCGGCCATGGCAGTCGCTCCCGCCGGACTCCAGCACGCGGCCGTGGCTGCCGGCTCGCGTGGCTTGCATGGCGCCGGTGACATGCCGGCAGGAGATGTCGTGCATGGGACGACCATCGTCGCCACGGGTGGGCACGACACGCATGGAGCGGTTGGCGGCGATTCGCACGCCGCGACGCCGGCTCACGACGGTGGTCATGGCGGAACACCCCACGAATCGCCGTTCGCGATGACTTTCCCTCTGATCGTATTGGGTGTGCTGTCGATCGTCGCCGGGTTCGTCATCCTCCCGGGCGTCGCGGAGGGCATCGGCCTTCCGGATGGATTCGGTGCGCTGGTGTTCAATCTGCATGAGGGACCAGAGGAGTACCACTTCAGCGCCGGCCTGGCGACGGCGGGGACGGTCGGGGTGCTGCTCGGCATATTGATCGCGGGCTTCATCGTGACCGACGCCGCCCGTGTGCGCCGGTTCACGGCGTCGATGCCGGAGTTCTACAACCTGGTCAAGAACAAGTTCTACTTCGACGATATGTACCAGTGGCTGATCGACCGTGTGATCCTGGTGCTCGCGTTCGGCATCGCATGGTTCGACCGGCACCTAATCAACGATGTCGGCGTGGACGGTACGTCCAGCTTAACCAGCTATCTCGGCTTCCGCATGAAATTCGCCCAAACCGGCCGGATTCCCAATTATGCGCTCGCGATTGTCGTCGGGATCCTCATCCTGGCGGTCGTCGCCTTCTCCACGCGAACGTAGCGCGGCGAGTCGTTGAGCGCCAGCGCGTATGACACCAGCGCGGGAGTTGCCCGCGTGGCCCGACTTCCGCTTTCGGCAAGGATAATATGGACGATCTCAACCGCAGTGGATTCTGGCTCCTAGCGACATTCGTCACACCGCTCGCGACGGCGTTGTTGTTCGTTCTGATCCCGTCGCGGTACGACCGGGCGATCCGCGCGATCGCGGCGCTGTCCGGCTTCGCCATGTTCCTACTGTCGCTGTATATCTTCGTCGCGTACCAAGGCGGCGATGGCGGTATCCAGTTCCAGGCGCAATGGGTGTGGATGGAGAACGCCGCGGTGCTCGGGGAGAACGGGATCACGCTACATGTCGGCATCGACGGCATCGCCGCACCGCTGGTGCTCCTCACCGGCATCGTGATCATGGCCGGCAACCTGGTGTCGTGGAAAATCAATTTCCGTAACAAGGACTTCTACATCCTGTTGCTGGTATTGGTCGCGGGGGTGTTCGGCACATTCGTGGCGCTCGACCTGTTCATGTTCTTCTTCATGTATGAGCTAGCGGTCATCCCGATGTACTTGCTCATCGCGGTCTGGGGTTCCACGCGCAAAGAGTACGGCGCGATGAAGCTCACTGTGATGCTGGTCGCGGGTTCGGTGCTGATATTCATCGCGATATTCGCGGTGTTCGCCGAGGCGGGTCTGGGGACGTTCGACCTTGTCGCTCTCTGGGATCATGCCGAGGCGGGACGGTTTGACGAGAACTTCCAGAAGATCTTCTTTCCCTTCATGGTGATCGGATGCGGAGTGCTCGGTGCACTGTGGCCGTTCCATACCTGGTCGCCCGATGGACACATGGCGGCGCCGACCGCTGTGTCGATGTTGCACGCGGGCGTCTTGATGAAGCTGGGCGCGTTTGGCATCATCCGGCTCGGCATCCAACTGCTGCCGGAAGGAGCGGCATTCTGGATGCCCGGTTTGATCATCCTGGGCACGATTAACGCCGTCTACGGGTCACTAGCAGCGCTGGCGCAGCGTGATTTCAAGCAGATGATCGGCTATTCATCCGTCAGCCACATGGGCTATGTGATGATGGGTCTGGCAACGCTCAATATCGTGGGCATCAACGGCGCGGTCATGCAGATGTTCGCGCATGGGGTGATGACCGCCCTGTTCTTCGCGATGGTCGGCGGACTGTACGACCAGGCCCACACCCGCGAGATGAGCGTCTACGGCGGGCTGGCCGGCAAAATGCCATTGTTCAGCATCTTCTTCATTGTTGCCGGGTTGTCGGGCGTTGGTCTGCCGGCGATGGCCGGATTCGTGGCGGAGTTTAACATCTTCGTCGGGGTGTTCCGGTCCTATCCGGTGCTGGGTGTCATGGCGGTCTTCTCGGCGGCGGTGTCAGCCACGTACACCTTTCGCATGTTTGCACTGGTGTTTTTTGGACGCTTCAATCCGCGTTGGAGCGGCCTGCGCGATTTACAAAAGACCGAAATCTTCGCGGGCGTGGTGCTGACCACATCAATCATGTTCATGGGCATTTACCCCAAGCCTTTTATCGACCGAATCACGTCGTCGGTTCGGGCCTTGCCGAATGTGACCGACCCCACGAACACGGAGAATCGCCTGCAGCGCTCGTATCATCTCGATCCGTTGCAGCCGTCGCTCGCGCCATTATCGCGGGCGGGCATGGTACTGGACTTCGACATTTTGCTGCCCCCGCCACGTCGTGAGGGCGCCAGGGATGAGGTAGCGCATGAATCCTGATTATTCGCTGCTGATCCCGGAGTATGTGCTCGCCGGCGGCGCGGTGGTCGTGGTCGCGGTCGAACTGCTATTCCCGCGAATGCAAAAAGATCTGCCGGCCTACCTGGCTGCCCTTGTCGCGCTGGTCGCGGGCATCATCTCGCTGCTCTACATCGACGTGGACAAGGGGTTCGAACCGGCGGCCGGCGTGACACTGATTCATGTGGATGACTACACGACCTATATGCGCGTGTTGTTATGCGCGATCGCGGTGTTCATCTGTCTGGCGTCCGCGCAATTTGTCCGTTTACGCCTTACCCACGGGGGAGAGTTTTTTGCCCTGATCCTGATCGCCACGCTCGGCGGCATCTACATGTCGGCCAGTACCGAGTTGATCACCGCGTGGATCGCGCTTGAGCTGCTCAGCTTCTGTTTCTACACGCTGGTGTCGTTCGCGAAGCGCGACCTGCGCTCGAACGAGGGTGGACTGAAGTACATCTTGCTGGGCGCTTTCTCCACCGCGCTGTTTCTGTACGGGTTGAGCCTGATATACGGCGTCACCGGCAGCACCACATACGATGGCATCGCCGCGTCCCTGCGTGGCGGCACCGAGGGTATGAGTTGGGCGTTGCTCACCGGGTTCGTGTTCATCATCGCCGGCGTCGGGTTTAAAGCGGCGGCCGTGCCGTTCCATATGTATACGCCCGACGCCTATGAGGGCGCGCCGCTGCCGATCACTGCCTATCTATCGACCACCTCGAAAGCGGCTGCTTTCGCGCTGGCCTTCCGCCTGTTCAGCACGGCGTTCTTGCCGGCACAGGACGACTGGCGTTGGATGATCGCGCTGATCTCGGCCGCCACGATGACCGTGGGCAACTTGCTTGCCCTCCAGCAACACAATCTCAAGCGCTTGTTCGCGTATTCCAGCATCGGCCAAGTCGGCTTCATGCTGATCGCGGTCGCGGCAGCGTCAGAGAACGCCGGTACCGCGCTGCTCTTCCACATGGCGGGTTACGCGGTGACCAATCTGGCGGCGTTCACGATCTTCATCGTGTTTCACAACCTCACCGGCAAGGAGGAAATTAGCGATCTCGCGGGCCTTGCCGAGCACCAGCCGTTCCTGGCGATGGGCATGACGACCGCGCTGTTCTCGCTCGCGGGCATGCCGCTGTTTGCCGGGTTCTTCACCAAGTTCATCTTGTTTCAGGCTGGCTGGAGTGACGGCTTGGAGTGGCTGGCGGCGCTCGCCGTGATCAACAGCCTCATCTCGCTGTATTACTACCTGATGGTGATCCGCCAGATGTATGTCGTGTCGCCGGCCGATAACGCGCGTTATCGTGTGCCGCCGGTGTTGTTCGGTGTGGTCGGCGTGCTGGTGATCGGCATCCTGTTCCTCGGCGTATGGCCCTTCCCGCTGTTACAGGCGGCGGACCGGGCGGCCTCATTCCTGTTCTCATGACGCCACCGTTGTGCGGGGTCTGTGGACAAACTCTCGCCAATGCGTTCTCTGGCGGACAGCTCCTGATCGCGGGATATCCGCGCGCCGGGTGTGGCGGCGTCCGAGCCGGCGCCCGTGCAGCCATCCGCGTCAGTCGCCGGCGGCCGGAGCGTGGCCGCTCGCGCCCGTGCGTGGCTGTCGGACACCGGGGGCGTCATTGCCGTCGCGGATGGTGCAGGTTCCCGCCGGTCGGTGGCTCCACAGCGGCGGCTGTCTTAATCTGTCTTCGGGCGCTTAAAAAACATTAGGAAGATGTTCTGTCCCCAGGCCTGTACCGAAACTAGTTCCCAACCCTCATTGCCCATCGATTCCAGCTTCCCGATATCATCGCGATTGTTCGGATCCACCGAAATCCATGCATGCTGCCACTTATTCACTGCTGCGCTCCCCCCAGATTAGGTCATAGGCCACGGGCCACGGCTGGCGGCTCATGGTACACGGGCCACGGGTCATGGGTGCCGGCTCACGGGTCACATGCGGCTGCTCACGGGTTCCTGGGTCATAGGGTATGCGGCACGTCCCCTATAGCATAGCCTGACCCGCACCCGCGCGACGCTCCCCCTTTCCCATGACCTATCACCCGTGACCTATGACCTATGACTTAAAGAATCGGGAGATAGCGCTCGCGTTCGTAGTCGGTGATGTGGCGGCGGAAGCCCTCCCACTCGATCTGCTTGTTGGTGATGAAGCTGTCGAACACATGGTCGCCGAGCGCGCGGCGCAGCAGGTCGCTGTGCTCTGCCTGCGCAATCGCTTCGTTGAGGCTGCCGGGCAGCATGCCGATGCCGCGTGAGCGGCGCTCCTCCACGCTCATCGCGAAGACATTCGCCGCGACCGGGTCGGGCAGTGGATATTCGCGCTCGATCCCCTCGAGGCCGGCCGCGAGCATGACGGCAAACGCGAGATACGGGTTGCACGCGGGGTCGGGGGCGCGATACTCGATGCGCATCTGGTCCTCGCGACCGGGTCGAACCTCCGGCACGCGGATCAGGTTCGACCAGTTGCGCCGCGCCGCCCACGATAAATACACCGGCGCCTCAAACCCTGGTAAGAGCCGCTTGTACGAGTTTACCCACTGGTTCGTGACCAGCGTGATCTCGCCCGCGTGTCGCAGCAGGCCGGCGATAAATCCCTTGGCGATCGCGGATAGACCGTTCGAGTCGGCCGCGTCATAGAATGCGTTGTCCTCGCCGCGAAACAGCGACATATGGGTGTGCATGCCGCTGCCATTCTGATTCGCCAGCGGCTTGGGCATGAAGGTGGCGTACACGCCATGCTTGATTGCCACCTCCTTGACCACCAAGCGGTAGGTCATCGCGGCATCGGCCATGGTGAGCGCGTCGGTGTAGCGCAGTCCGATTTCGTGCTGGCTGGGTGCGCCTTCATGATGGCTGTACTCAACACCAATGCCCATCTGTTCCAGCGTCAGCACGGTGTCGCGACGCAGGTCAGACGCGGCATCCATCGGCGTGAGATCGAGATAGCCGGCGCTGTCGAGCGGCGTGACGCTATTCTGGTCCTTGAAGTAGAAGAATTCCAGCTCCGGCTCGACATAGAACGTGTAGCCGAGGTCGGCGGCGCGTTGTAGGGTGCGCTTCAGCACATGGCGGGGGTCGCCGTCGAACGGATCGCCGCCGGGAGTGGTGATGTCGCAAAACATGCGCGCCACGCCTTGTGGTCGCGGACGCCATGGTAGGACCGCGAACGTCGCCGGGTCGGGCACCGCGACCATGTCCGACTCGTCCACCCGCGCGAAGCCCTCGATCGACGAGCCGTCGAATGTCATGCCCTCATCGAGCGCGTTCTCCAGCTCCTCCACCGTGATGGCGAAGCTCTTGAGTTGCCCGAGGATGTCTGTAAACCAGAGGCGGATGAACTTGATGTCGTTGTCGCGAGCCTGCTGCAAAACGTAGGCGTTTGATTCGTGGCGGTCGTTCATCGGAAGCCCTCGGTTGGGTATTGGCCATGAACTGTGTGCCTGCTATCGCCTCTGTGGATCGGTGCGCGTGGGTGCCCTCATCTGCCGTCTTCCGTCCACCCGTGGGGCAACGCCGCGGGTCGCCCGTGCCCCACACAGGGGGCCGCCCGTGATCGTGGGATCGCGGATGGGCACATGCTAAACGGCCAGCTCTCGGCGGGCGAATCCCCTGAGAGCTGACCGCTGATATCTGACGGCCGCCACCGGCTGGCTACACGTCGAAGTACAGATGAAACTCGTGCGGGTGGGGGCGGAGCCGCACGGGGTCGATGTCGTTGTCGCGCTTGAACTCGAGCCACGTCTCGATCACGTCCATCGTGAACACGTCGCCTTTGAGCAGGAACTCATGGTCCTCCTCGAGCGCGCGCAACGCCGCGTCGAGCGAACCGGGTACGGTCGGGATCTCGCCCGCCAGCGGTCCTTCAAGCTCGTAGGTGTTCACGTCCATCGGCTGGCCGGGGTCAATCTCGTTCTGGATGCCATCGAGTCCCGCCAGCATAATCGCCGCGAAGGCCAGGTACGGGTTCGCCGATGGGTCAGGCACGCGGAACTCGACCCGCTTCGCCTTGGGGCTGTCGGAGATCATCGGGATGCGACACGCCGCCGAGCGGTTGCGCGCCGAGTACACCAGGTTGACCGGCGCCTCATAACCCGGCACGAGCCGCTTGTAGCTGTTGGTGGTCGGCGCGCACAGCGCCACCAGCGCCGGGGCGTGCTTAAGCAGCCCGCCGATGTAATACTTGCACATCTGGCTGATCTTGGCGTAGCCGCTCTCGTCGAAGAATAGCGGCTCACCGTTCTTCCATAGGGACGAGTGACAATGCATCCCAGATCCGTTCTCGCCGAATATCGGTTTCGGCATGAACGTCGCAACTTTTCCGTGCTTGCGGGCAACATTCTTGACGATGTACTTATACATCATCAGCTTGTCGGCCATGGTGGTCAGCGTATCGAAGCGCATATCGATCTCGCACTGACCGGGACCGCCGACCTCGTGATGGTGCGCTTCCACCGGGATGCCGGCCGCGATCATCTGCAGGACCATTTCCGAGCGCAGGTCCTGGAGCGTGTCGTGCGGCGCGACCGGGAAGTAGCCTTCCTTGGTGCGCAGCTTATAGCCAAGATTCGGGCCGGCGCTGCTGTTGCTGTTCCAGATCGCCTCCCCCGAGTCGATCGCATACGACGCCGTGCGCGAATTCGACTCGTACCGTACATCATCGAACACGAAGAACTCGGCCTCGGGGCCAAAATAGATCGTGTCGGCGATGCCGGTGCTCTTCACATACTGCTCGGCCTTCTTCGCGATGTAGCGCGGATCGCGCGAGTACGACTGGCGCGTGAGCGGATCGACGATATCGCAGATCATGCTCAGTGTCGGAATCGTGGTCGCCGGATCCTTCACCGCGGTGGTGGGATCCGGGATGAGCAGCATGTCGCTCTCTTGGATCTTCTGGAAGCCGCGGATGCTCGAGCCATCGAACCCATAGCCATTGCGGTACGAATCCTCGGTTAGCTCGGAGAGCGGCACCGAGAAGTGCTGCCATAGGCCGGGAAGGTCGATGAACTTGAGATCGATGATCTGGATGTTGTTCGCCTTGACGTACTGGAAGACCTCTCCTGGTGTCATGCGCACGCTCCTCCAAAGCTTGTGCGGCGCCGGCGGGGTCGGCCGGGGCCGGTACCGAGGGCGTCCGATAGCGTTCATAACGCTCACCCGCGCCCACAGTGAGGATTGTAAGGAGCTTAGACCCTTGTGCGGCGCTGCCACTGTTACATTCAGGTTAACTCTGTCTGAGCTTGAAGTTGTCCCAGGTGACGGTGTGAGCCGGGTCGAAGCGCACCCAGCGCCAGTGGCGGCCGCGGGCGGTGCGCCCGGCATAATCCCGCCGGCCCTCCTCACCGTGGCCGCCCGCGTATTTGTCCGCCATCTGCTCCTTAGCGGCGGCGAGGTGCGGATCAGATTGTTCCGCCGCGGCGTCCTCGAGCACCGTTGCCCGTCCCTGGAACATCGCGCCCTGCAACTCCGCGAATCGCTCGTTACGATCGACCAGCACGGTGGCGACCGGCTCGCGGCGCAGGTTGGCGATCTTCTGACCACGGCAATAGAAGTAGATCGCGCCGCCCGCCCACCCGAACCACAGCGGCGTGAGATTGATACGTGTGCCTGGTCCAAGCGTGGCGATGCGCATATTCCAACTGCTGGCCATCAACTCGTCCAGTTCCGCGGCGGTGAGTGCGAGGTCCGATGAGATCGGCATCGGCGGCCTCCCCTGAGTAATGTGCGGGGCCAGCGTACCTGGTGCACCTCACTGGGCCAAGCCCGCCGGGGTAGCCCGGTGGGGTGCCCCCGGCCGCGACATAATCAGCGACTTGCCCGGCGCTGCGCCGGGCGCGGGTCATTGGCGGTGATGTCCCCCGCGGTGGTCACAATTTGCAATAATGGTGAAAGAGGGGGCGCGAATCGTCCTCCAAGCTTGAGGAGTTCGCCCCACCCATGCAATGCGCCGCTCATCCCGAGGTAGAAACCGAACTGGCCTGCGGGCGCTGTGAAACGGCCATCTGCCCGCGGTGTCTCGTTCAAACGCCGGTAGGCGCGCGATGCCGCGATTGTGCCCGCCTGCGCCGCCCGCCGATGTACGAGGTATCGCCCGTCGGTGTCCTGCGCGGCGTTGGCGCGGCGCTGCTCGTGGGCGTCGTGATCGGCGTGATATGGGGTATCCTGCTGCCACCGGGCTTCGGCTTCGGGATATTCGGTCTGTTCATCGCCCTGTTCATCGGCAGCCCGATCGGTTACTTCTTCGCCGGTGTGCTCGATCGCGCCACGGGGCGCAAGCGTGGTCCGGTGATGCAGAGTATCGCCGTTGGTGGGCTGGTGGTCGCCTGGCTGGTGCACGCTGCCGTGGGCGGTACGTTCCAGGGCGACCTGTTCGGACTAATTCTCGTGGCCGCTGCCAGCGCCGGGGCGATCGGGCGGCTCCGTTGAGCCGTCCGCTGTCAGGTGACGCGAGCGCCGAGAGTGTGACAGGCGTAGGATGGACCATGGGGAGAGGGAGGCGCGACCGTGACGGTGAAAAAGCTCCAGAATGCTTACTACGTGACCCGCGACATGGACGCGGCGGTCGCCTTCTATCGCGATGCGCTCGGCCTGTCGATGAAGTTTCAAGACGGGGCCAAGTGGGCGCAGTTTGACGCGGGCGGTGTCAACTTCTCGCTCAGTTCACCGGACGAAGCGGCGGAGGGCGCACGGGGAGGCGTCGTCATCTTTGAGGTGGACGACATCGAGGCGGCGCGCGGACGGCTGGTCGAACACGGCGCCACTGTGCTGGATAGTCGTGACATGGGCAGTCACGGTCGCTCGCTCACCTTTCGCGACCCCGATGGAAATCTCGTGCAGCTTTTCGAGCGGGCTGCTGGATGAGCGGTCGCCCGCTCGTCGCCTTGCGCGTGACTGCCCACCTTGAAATACTCCAAGACTGAAAAGCGACCGAAGTCAACTCCAGGGCGCGGGCCGCGAGGAGGACCGTGATGGTGGATACCGCCGATACGATCCGGCTAATGATCGTGGACGACCACGCGGTCGTCCGCGAGGGCATCCGCACCTACTTGGAGCTGGAAGACCACTTCCAGATCGTGGGTGAGGCGTCGAACGGTCGCGAGGCGGCGGACAAGGCACGGGTGCTGCGACCAGATGTCGTTCTCATGGACCTACTCATGCCCGAGCTGGACGGTATTGGCGCGACCAAGGCGATCAAGGAGACGAACCCCGAAATCCGGATCATCGTGCTCACCAGCTTCACCGACGACGAGCACATCCTGCCGGCAATCGAGGCCGGCGCCACCGGCTACCTACTCAAAGACGTGTCGGCCGAGGAACTCGCGCGGGCGATCGAGGGCGCCTACCGCGGCGAGGCTCAGCTTCATCCCGAGGTCACGCGCAAGCTGATGGAGCAGGTGCGCCAGCCGCGCCGCACTCAGCAGCAGCCGGGCGATGATCTGACCCCCCGCGAGATGGAAGTGCTTCGCCTAATTGCTAGCGGTATGAGTAACAAAGAGATCGGCCGCCAGCTCGTCATGACCGAGCGCACCGTCAAGGGACACGTCAGCAACATCCTCGGCAAGCTCAACTTGCAAGACCGAACCCAGGCCGCGCTCTACGCCGTTCGCAACGGACTCGCGCCCGAAGGGTGAGAAGGGTCACACGACAGGTCCCCCGCGTGCGCCGGCGGTGATGCGCTCCGCGCATCCCAAGGAATCGAACCGTGATGTTGAATGCCCGTGGGCTGCGGCTGGCGTACGGGCGACGTACGGTCATACCGGGTATTGATCTGGCGCTGACCGAGGGCGCGTGCGTCGCGCTGGCCGGCCCGAACGGCTCCGGCAAATCGACGCTGTTGCGCGGTCTCGCTCGCCTAATACGTCCCGCGGCCGGCGGCGTCCTGCTCGACGGCCGGGAGCTCGCCGCGTGGCCGCCACGCGCGCTGGCGCGCCGGATGGCGATACTGCCGCAGAGTCCCGAGTCACCGCGTGACCTGACCGTCGCGCAGCTCGTCGCGCTCGGT
>JBBQJF010000079.1:0-17031 GCA_038325665.1 Dehalococcoidia bacterium
CGATTGATAGCGCCAAGGTTTGGACCGACATCGATCAGAACCAAGTCAGCGCTTTCCGATTCAGCGGCTCGCCTGAGCATCCGATAGAACGCCGATGTCGTGCGGAAGGCGGCTTCGTCCCGGTCGAGGCACCGAGGCCAGGCGTCCGAAAGCTTGTCTTCGAATTGGGACAAACCAAGATCGCCGATAATCAAACCGATTCCGTCCGCGACAGCCTCGACGTGCGGATCAGCGATGTCGCCCGTCCCCTTCATAATCGGCCGGACCACGCCCTGGACGCTGAGTGCATGGTCGCCGTCCGACCAGACTTCTTCAAGGCGATCGTCGGGGAGAAACATGGACGTGAGGTTCGCCTGCGGATCGAGATCAGCGGCCACCACGCGCAGCCCGAGGTGTTGGTACATCCAGGCCAGGTGATATACCAGCGATGTCTTACCGACACGCCCCGTGTTGTTGAAGAACGCGATCGCCGTCACTGTCGTCTCCATAACGTCGCCAGCACAGAAGTTGGCTGAAACTCGAACCGAGCCGGTGGATTGCCGTTGCGCGCCAGCGCATCCTGAGCCCGCGCCACGCCACGCCCGTATCGGTTGACGAAACCGAGCACCTTCATCGGGCCTGGTCTCCGCACCGCCGCGGAACGATACGCGCCACGCTTCGCTTTCGTGTGCGCGCACACTCCGATTCCCGAAGCGGGCCCGCGGGCTACCGCTCGTTTTGAAGCACCTCGGCCATGATCAACTGGTATGCTCGTTGCGCCTTGTCACCGCCGCGAAGCTCAAACTCATACTCCTCGGAGCCGGTCTTGATCACCAGTTCGCTTGTGGCGCGCAGCATTCCGAGCATGCCGCCGCCCTCATCCACGCTGCTAACGGCAGTAATCTTACTGAATGGTACGCTCGTGAGCGCTTTGCGTTTGCGCGCAAATTCCTTGTCATAGAATATCAAGCGCTTGTTCGTGATCGCGACGAAGCCGGTGCCAGCGCCTTTGCAGTCGTAAACGGCGAACAGTGTCTCCTGCTCCATCAACCACGGCACGACCTGGTCAAGCTGCGATTCTTGGTCGTAGTCGACATTCGATAGATCAGGCATGCTGCAAGCTCCGATAGTGCCTTCACTCGAAAAGCGTGAGCGCCGAGCGGATCGGGCCGGGGGCCATCTGGCCGAGGCCGCACAGCGACGCCGTTTGCATGACATCACTCAGCGCGAATAGTTCATCACGGTCAGCGGTGGATAAGGGCGCGTCGCCCGTGCGATCGAGAATTGTCAGGGCGCGGGCCGTACCCTCACGACAGGGGGTGCATTTGCCACACGATTCTACCGTGTTGTAAGCCGTCAACTCGCGTAGGGCAAAATGCAGGGGCGTCCGCTCGTCTAGCACAACGATGCCGCCCGCGCCCAACACCGGGCCGCTCTCGTGCAGCATCCCGCCGGCGATCGGCAGGTCGAACATCGAGGCCGGCAGCAACCCGCCCGAGGGCCCGCCCACCACGGCCGCCGTTATCGTCTGGCCCGCCAGCGCACCGCCGCCCGCCACCTCGATGATCTCGCGGATCGTCGTGCCCATCGGCGCCTCCACCAGACCGGGCCGGACAAGGGCGCCGCTGAGCGACATGAGTTTCGTGCCGGGGTAAGCGTCGGTACCGATCTCGCGAAACGCGTCAGGGCCATCCGTCACGATCAGTGGAAGATTGACCAGCGTCTCGACGTTGTTCAGCACCGTGGGCCGTCCCCACAGACCCGCTTCTGTTGGCAGCGGCGGCCGGAAGCGCGGCACCGCCCGTTCGCCCTCGATGCTGTTGAGAATGACTGACTCCTCGCCGCACACGTAGCCGCCGGCGCCGCGGTAGATCTCGATCTCGCAGGAGAACGCCGAGCCGAGGATGCCGCGTCCGGCAAGCCCGGCGGCACGCGCGGCATCCACTGCCGCCGCCACCCGTCGTGCGCTCAGATCGGCCTGGCCGTTGATGTAGATAAAGGCACGCTCCGCGCCGATCGCATACGCGGCGATCAGCACTCCCTCGACCAGCGCGTGGGGATCGCCCTCCATCAAGTGGCGATCCTTGAATACCCCCGGCTCGCCCTCCTCGGCGTTGACCACCAGATAGCGCGGCGCGGGGTGGACGCGGGCCGAGGCCCACTTGATATGGGTCGGGAAGTACGCCCCGCCCCGGCCGCGCAGTCCGGCAAGCCGCACGAGATCGATCACATCCTCGGGCTGCATCGCCAGCGCTCGCTCCCAACCGAGGTATGCGCCGGCCGCCAATGCCTCGTCGAGGCTCGACGGATCGATGACGCCACACCGGGCGAGCACCCGGCGGGTCTGACCCGGATAGGCGGTCCCATCCAACAGCGCGTCAGTCGCGATCGCGGACGGACCGCTCGTCACCGCTCCAGCGATATCCTTCGCATGAGAGCGCGACACCCGTGCGAACCGCGCGATGGTTCCATCCGCACGCCGGACGGTCACGGCGGGTTGAGCGTGGCAATCACCGTCGCAACCCACCTGAACCCAGCGCGGCCGCGCGGCCGGCTCGGAGGAAGCGCCAATCAGCAGGGCATCGAGCGCGCCAGCTCCCGCGCCGGCGGCACGAGCGCACACGCCATCCCCCAGGCTCATTCTGGTCAGCGATGCGTCATGCTGGAACTGCTCGACCGCGGCGGCGCGCCGTTCCGCGACCGATCCGGGTTCATCCCGCGAGGCTGACCGCACGGCGGTGAACGGCGGCTCGGCCCGCCCCGAGCCGATCGAAACGGCGCGTGCGTCGACGCGGCCTTGATAGCGGCCCCGATGCTCGATAACGGGCGCGACCGCGCACAAGAACCGGCACGGCACACGCTCCACGGTGCGTCCCTCTGCCTCCAGCGCGGCAGCCACGTCGTCCGCGGCGGCCATGCGGCAACTCAAGCCGGTGCAGACCTCGACCCGGTCCGCGTCGGGGGGAGTTAGTCGAAGCTCGCTGTAGCTGGTGACAATGCCGTAGACCTCGGAGAGTGGCACGAACACATGACGGCCGGCCGCCTCAATCGCCGCCTCGGGCAGCCAGCCCGCGACGTGGTGGACAGCATGCAGCGCCGGCAGCAACTGGTCGCGCCGCCGTGGAATGATCGCGAGTGACGATGAGAAATCGTGCTGTTCCATGGCCGTCCCTCCGGCGCAAGTGTACTAGACTGCCCCGGATGCGGTAGTAGCGCACGGCTGCCTGGCGCGAAACCCAACACCCGTTCGCGGCCGGCTCAACGATCGTCCAAGACGGATGCATCTCATGAGCGCCGGCCGGCGTATATACACGGAATACACTTGGAGGACTACTATGCGTCGTCTCGTCGGACCACTCCTCATCGCCGGTCTCATCCTCGTCACGTCCGGCAGCGTCCGGCCCAGCAGAGCGCAAGACGTCACGCTCGTGAGCATGAACAGCGATCTGTTCGCCCCAATTGTGATCACCATCAACGCCGGGGCCACGGTGGTCTGGAGCAATGACGAGCCAGATCCGCGGAACAGTCACAACATCATCATCCCTGGATTGGGCATCGAGTCGCCGCTAGTCTTCCCCGGCGAGGCGTGGTCATTTACCTCCGGTGCGCCGGGCACATTCGAGTACTTTTGCGATCTTCACGAGGGCATGGTGGGCCAGTTAATCGTTCAGTGATGGGCGACGGTTAACCGGCGGCGGGACCCACTCGACTCCCCGGGGAGTCGAGTGGGCTACATAATTCGCCGGGGACTGCCCATCCGTATTCCCACGATCAACAGGATCGGGCGCGAGTGGAAGGGTGAACGAGAAGGTACTACCCTCGCCCTCGGCGCTGGTCAGCATCATTGTGCCGCCATGCTGGACGATGATAGCCTTGCTCACGTACAACCCCACGCCCATACCGCTGATCGATGTCGCCCGCGCGTTTGTCGCTCGGTAGAATCGCGAAAATACCAAAGGCTGATCGGCGATCGGGATGCCGATGCCGGCATCTCGGACCGACGCCCGCATACATGCGCCCTCTATCATGAGACGGACGTAAACCGGGTCACCCTCCGGTGAATACTTGATCGCATTGGAAATGAGATTAGTTAACACCTGTTCGATGCGCGCCTCATCGATATCTACCAGGATTGCATGCGGTTGCGCATCCAATTCGATGCTCCGCCCGCGCGTGAGCATTGTCAGCAATTCGATCACACGTCCCGCCACCGCGACGACATCGCAAATTTCTCGGTGAAGCGCGAATCGATCGAGTTCAATCCGGCTGACATCGAGCAGTTGCTCGATGAGTTGTGTCATGCCGGTAGCTTGACGATCAATCGCCTCTGCCTGGGTGACGATTGCCTGCCGGTCAGTGGTCTTGTCCGCTCCCTCGCGGGAGCCATCCGGCTGCCGGCCCACGCGGCGGAGAATAATCTGGGCCTGGCCCTTGATCACCGTGATCGGTGTCTTCAATTCATGGCTGGCAATCGACAAAAATTCGTCCTTCGCGCGGCTGACTTCCTCAGTGTGTATCGCGCGCAGCAGGTATCCTCGCGAGAGGTTCGAGATGTAGTAGAGCAGGACAAGACCGGCAAGGCCGACGATAGAGAGCGCGATCAGGATGAGATTGAGCCACTCGGCGAGCCGCTCACGACGCCGGACCGCGTCACCATGCAGATTCTCGATATACGAGGCGAGCGCGTCATCGTCGCGTCGGAACCGGTCGAACAGCTCCTGGCCCTCACCAGAGGCAACGAACCGCTCCGCCTCATCACGGCGGCCGGCACGCACCAGCGCGATGCCGCGCTCCGCCGCGTTTGTCTGCCACGCGCCGGCCGACTGCCGCTCCCGCGCGAGCAACGCCGGCGCCTCGCCGCCAAGCGCGACGGCCTGCCCTTCGGCGGTCTCCCACAGACGCGTCTCCTCCGCGCGGGCACGCTCGTAGGGTTCGAGAAAGCGCTCATCGCCGGCGATAATAAAGCCGCGCTCGCCGATTTGTTGTTCGACCATGGAGGCGCGGATGCGCTGGCGGGAGTCTTCGAGCGGGTCAATCTCGTGCAGGATCCGATCACCGAGGCCGCGGATCGACAGGAACACGGCGGTCGGCGCCACCGCGATTAGCAGGAGGACGATCGCGAGGAAAGCGGCCGCGGCGGTGACGCGCCGGTCGCCGTGGTGACGTATTGCTCTATCGCGATTGTCCGCCATAGTTCCTCACGCACAGGAGTAAACCCCGCGATTGATCGATCACCACGCTGGATAGATGCCGTACCAGGGCGTCAATACGATTCGGCCGTGGGAATGCAGCATACGGCATGGAACGGCGCCTGTGCTGATGTTATCCCTTCAATAGACGTTCAGCCATACGGAAGCGGCGATCAACCCGCCGGTTCACCGTGAGGATGTTCGAGAGGATGTTCGACCGTCAGCGCCCGCGCCCGCGTCATGGTCACGGATCGTGGCCGCGTCGTCGCTGACCGCTGACGGCCTGCTCCATGGGTAGGGAAGAGCAATCGGTCCGAGTGCAGGAACTCCTCATTCAAGGCAGGCCATGACCGGGGCTACCGGCCCCGTCGCGGCGTGGGATGGAACTGGGCGGGGGGAGCGGGGAGCGTGCACCGTTACGCCGGGTTCTGGCGTTCGGCCGCGGTGACTGTATTGACCAGCAGCATCGCCCGCGTCATCGGCCCGACGCCGCCGGGAACCGGTGTGATCGCGCCGGCGACCGCCGCCACCGACTCAAAATCCACGTCACCTACCAGCCGGTAGCCGGAGCGTCGCGAGGCGTCATCAACCCTACTGATACCAACGTCGACCACCACCGCCCCCGGCCGGACCATGGCGGCGGTGATCGCGCCCGGACGGCCGATGGCGGCGATCAGGATGTCGGCCTGCCGGGTCACACCCGCGAGGTCGGGGGTAGCCGTGTGGCAGATAGTCACGGTGGCATTCGCGCCGGGCGCTTTCTGCATGAGGATATTGGCGAGCGGCTTACCGACTAGGTTCGAGCGGCCGGCGATCACGACGTGACGACCAGCGGGGTCGTGCCCGGTGCGCATCAGCAGGTGCTGCACGCCCGAGGGCGTCGCCGGGAGCAACACGCCCTCGCCACGCATCAGCAGGCCCAAATTGAAGGGGTGCTGCCCGTCAGCATCCTTCTCCGGCGACAGTGCGCGGATCGCGCGCTCGGCGTCGAGCGCGTGGGGCAGCGGCAATTGCACGATGATGCCGTGGAAGCGCGGGTCGGAATTGAGGTCAGCGATCAATCCCAGCAGAGCGTCCTGAGTTGTATCTGCCGTGCGCCGCACCGTCTCGGTATAGATGCCAATCTCCTCGCAATCGCGCGCCTTGCCACGCACATAGGCGGCGGAGGCAGGGTCATCGCCGACCAACACGGCGGCCAGCCCCACTGTCACGCCCCGCTTCTCGAGCGCTGCCAGCCGCTCCCGAAGTTCCTGTCGAATAGCCGCGGCGACCGCGCTCCCGTCAATTAGTTCGGCCGTCATCATGCGCCCCCCCACCTCCAGCGTCCACGCGCGGCGGCCGTTCGCGCAATCCCTCCGCCGAGGTAAGCACTCGGGCGACCCCCTCGACCCAACCGAATGTCATCAGGTGCGCCCCGGCGACGCCGGGGATCGTACGGGCAGCTTGCAGCGCCTCTGCCGCCACACGCACGCCCTCGGCTTCGGGATCGCCCGCCCGCTCGATTCGCGCCAGCGTCGCATCCGGAACCACCACACCCGGAACGTGTTCGTGGAGGAACCGCGCGATCGATAGGCGGCGCACCGGCGCGATGCCGACCATGATGCGTACGCGCTCATGCAGGCCGGCCGCGCGCACCAACTCCATCCAGCGGGCAAACCCCTCGGTGTCGAACGTGATCTGCGTCTGCACGAACTCTGCCCCGGCATCGGCCTTGGCGGCCAGCCGCGCGATCGTGCGCTCGCCACCGGCCGGACTCTCCACACCACCGACCAGCAAATCGGGCGGCGGTTTCGCCGAGTCCCCGGATAGGAATCTGCCGGCGCACAGCCCGCGTACCGTTCGCATCAGGTCGGTGGTAGTGAGGTCGTATACTGGCGTCGCGTCCGGGTGGTTGCCGGCAGCCGGCGGATCGCCGGTCAGACAGACGATTCCCGCCGCTCCGACCGCCGCCGCGCCGAGAATGTCGGACTGGAGGGCGAGGCGGTTGCGGTCGCGGCAGGCGAGCTGCACCAAGGCGGTCACCCCCGCGTGCGCGGCAATCGCCGCTGCCGCCACCGGACTCATCCGCGCCACGGCCGCCGAGTTATCCGTGCAGGTGACCGCATCGACCCACGGCGCGTAGCCGCGCGCCTGCCGAATGATATTGGCGGCCGAGGCGTTGCGCGGGCACTCCAGCTCGCACGTCAGCACGAACCGGCCCGAGGCAAAGTCGGCTCGGAGACGACCAGCGCCGCTCATGGGTGAAGGAATGCCCATACGCGCACCGTACCACGCGCTCCCGCGGAGCCGGCAGGCACCTCGTCAAAACAGCCCAACGACCCGCCCGCGTTCGTCGATGTCCACCTGGTTGGCCGCCGGCTCGGATGGCAGACCCGGCATGGTGCGGATCTCGCCCAGGTAGGCGACCAGGAATCCCGCCCCAGCCGAGGGGCGCACGTCGCGCACCGGCACGCGGAAGCCGCGCGGACGGCCGCGCTTACTGCCGTCGGCAGAGAGCGACAGGTGCGTCTTGGCGATACACACCGGAAGGTTGCCCAAGCCCCACGACGTATAGCGGTCGATCTGGCGCCGGGCCTCGGGAGAGAGATCGATGCCATCGGCTCCATACAGCTTCGTGGCGACGGCGCTGATCTTGTCGGCCACCGGGGCGTCGAGCGGGTAGAGGAAATCGAAGCGGTTGGGTTGCTCGGTGGCCGACACGACCGCGCGGGCGAGCGCCTCACCCCCGGCGCCGCCTTTCTCCCACACTTCGCTCACCTCACACGCTAACGCGCCGGACGCCACCGACCGCTCGCGGATGTACGCGATTTCGGCGTCCGCGTCGTACGTGAAGCGGTTGAGGCAGACAACGGCAGGTACACCAAAATGTGTGACAACATTCTCAATATGCTTTTCCAGGTTGCCGAACCCGGCCTCGACGGCCGCCACGTCTTCCTTCATCAAACCGGGGTCCAGCGGACGGCCCGCGACGACGCGATACTTGCCCGAGTGTGCCTTGAGCGCGCGCACGGTGGTGACGATCACGGCCGCGTCAGGGCGCAGTCCGGAGTGCCGGCACTTGATATCGCACATCTTCTCGAAGCCGAGGTCGCTGCCAAAGCCACTCTCGGTCACGACAAAGTCGCTCAACTTCAGCCCGATTTGGTCGGCGAGCACCGAGGAGTTACCGTGGGCGATGTTTCCGAACGGGCCGGTATGCACGAACACCGGCGTGTGTTCGAGGGTTTGAAGCAGATTCGGCTTGATCGCATCACGCAACAGGACGGTCATGGCTCCCGCGGCTCGAAGCATCTCGGCAGTCACCGGCTCGCGCTTGCGTGTGGTCGCCACCACGATCCGGCCGAGACGCTCGCGCAGATCGAGGAGGTTCGTCGCCAGCCCGAGCACCGCCATCACCTCGGAGGCGACGGCAATGTCGAACGACGCCTCGCGCGGTATTCCGTCTTCCTTGCCACCCAGTCCGACCATCACATGCCGCAGCGAGCGATCGGAGATATCGACCACGCGCGGCCATGAGATCGAGAAGGGGTCGATATCGAGCGCATTGCCGTGATTGAGATGGTTGTCGATCAGCGCGGCCAGCAGATTGTGCGCCATCGAGACCGCGTGCGTATCGCCGGTGAGGTGAAGATTGAAGTCCTCCATCGGCACCACCTGCGAGTAGCCGCCGCCGGCGGCGCCACCCTTGATGCCGAACGTCGGTCCGAGGCTCGGCTGGCGGATCGTGGCGATTGTCCGCCGGCCGATCGCGTTCAGCGCTTGAGCGAGTCCGACCGTGGTCAGCGTCTTTCCCTCGCCGAGCGGCGTGGGCGTGACGCCCGTGACCACGACAAACTTTCCCTCTGGGCCTTCGCGCAGCCGCCCGAGCACATCGAGCGACACCTTCGCCTTGTACTTCCCGTACTGTTCGACCTCGTCGTCCAGCAGACCCATGTCACGGGCAATCTCGGCAATCGGCGTAAGCGTGGCTTCCTGGGCGATATCGAGGTCGCTCTTCACGGGTGGCCTCCTGTGGATCTGGGCGTTAAGTATTGGGGGACGCCTCCGCCGGTCGTCGTTTGCTGGCGACTATACGATCACGGTCGTGTGCCGCAGTCAACGTCGACCTCGGTTTGAGGCGCAAGTCGAGCCGTCGTCGCGCCCGCACCGATGCACGCCGCATACGGCGCGCTTCGGCAATGGTACGCGGAGGCGGTTTGTGGTGAAAGAGGAGTGTCATAAGACGGGGAGGTGAGGGGCAGGCGCGGTGAGTGTGCGCCGCGAGGGACACCTATGTGGCGTCAGCGACTCGACGGACGTGCCTCACGCGGGTCCGTACTCGCGCCAATAGGGCAGCGTCGCGCCATCGGGGGCGCTCGAGCGCGGTGTTCCGCCCCACGTCCAGGCCATGTGTTCAGTTGTGGGTTGTTATGCCCACTCGGGAGCGGCGCGTCAATATGGGTAAGCCACTGGACCACTCGGGCGTCGGGCATGTACGGCGACATGCCTGGTGAGGACGGCCTCGCCGCGTGCCCCCGATCACATCCGACAGGGGCGCCCCACTCGGCGATGCATCAGTAGGCGAGAGGGTAACGAGGGGTGCAGGGGCGTCACCCGGTCACGGCGGGCGGCGCCACGTCTACTTGCAGCGGTGGAAGTGAAACTGGGCGATCGCGACGTAGTGGCCGCAATACTTGCACACATATGTCTCGTTCGGATCAACCTGATAGGACCGGGGGATCGACGACCGATTGGTGATCATCATGGCTGGAAACCTTTCGAGTCCACTGATACGAGCGGACCATGTTATCCCACCTCGATATCAGCGAGGGCGGCGAGAATGTTCCGGCGCAACGTTTTCGGCATCGCGCGGGTGTTGCCGGTCTCCCGGTCGTAGCAGCGCAGACAGATGAGAGCGCCCGAGCCGGTACCAATCGCGACATCATCCAGTTCAGTCTCGAAACGGCAGAGGGTGCAGGTGTTCATGTCGTCGCTCCCCCTTAATCAGTACGTCGATGTGTTGTGCCATTAGCTTGAGTGCCAGCGCGATACACGACAGCGACCATCGGGCCGGAATCATGAAGGGCGAAGGACGTGGCAAGCGGCGCCTGTCCGGTCGCCAATGCCCCCGCCCTGAGTCGGACCTCAAGGCGGTACGCGAGGACAGGGAGGGAGGACCGACCGACCGACGCCGTTTCGGCGGCGAACGGAGGAGGGTGGTCCACCGGGCCGCCCCGCGAGAGAACACGGCGCATGCCCTGGCCGGAGCGACCCGGTGGACCACCCTCCCCTTACCCCGAGTGCATGCGGGCACAGCCACGCAGAGCCGAACGATCCATCGAGCCATGCGCCAGTCAGGCGTGAAGAGCAGAAAAGGGGAGCGGGAGCGACGCACGCGTCACCCTCCCTGGGGGAGGGTGCTCCACCGCGAAACAGTCCACGGCACGCGGGAGGACGTCTTGCAGTGGCTCGGACAATAGCGAAACGGCGCAGTTCAGACTGGTTCGAGTGGCTGGTGCGGCGGCGGCGGCATCACTACACGTATGGGGTCGGCCGGGTGGACCTCGCCGCCCACCACGACGACACCCATGACGCCCGCCTTCCGCACCAAACGCCCGTCCGCGTCGTGGTCCAGCACCGCGGCCATTAGTCCTGATTGGAGGCGGTCGAGCTGGGCACAGGGATTCCGCAGGCCGGTGATCTCGACGATGGCGTCGCCGCCCAGGTGTAACCGCGTACCGACCGGCAGACCCAGGAGGTCGACCCCGCGCGTGGTGATGTTCTCGCCCATCGCGCCCGCGTCCACCGTGAAGCCCTGCCCGACGAGGTCGTCGTGAAGTTCCGCGTGGATGAGGTGTACCTGACGGAGATTCGGCTGGCTCGGATCACGGGCTACCCGCGACCGATGCTTGACCGTCGTGCCCATGTGCGCGTCGCCGTCCACACCAAGCCCTGCCACGAGCCGAATGCTGGGCGATGTGGGCTTAGTGAACGTGTGCGTGGCACTCTTGTGTACCGCCTCGACGATGCCATCCATGACGGACTTCCTTGAACATTGGGGTGAGAGAGGAGTGAGTCGCCGGCGACCGCGAGTGTGGTAGCGGGGCGGTTAGGTCGGTCTCCTGGCAGTCAGGACTATTGTGGCGACCATCGATGCAAGGGGGAATGGCGGCCGGCAGATATCACCACGGCCGCCGGTCGCGAGCCGGCGCATGCGACGTCCACGACTCAAGACACTCAACTGGCAGACCTAACGCGGCGCGTCCGCCGGACGAACTCGGTGGAGGCAGCTAGGATCTCATAACGGGCGCGCCGTGGGTCGCGGACGCCATGAACATGCAGCGCGTGGACATCACCGGTGATCGCGACGGAGATGCTGCCCGCGGCGGCCCCTGGACCGGCGACGGCCGCGGACGGACTCTACTCTGTCGAGCGGCACGATTTGGAGTGAGCAGTCCGCGGCACCGCCGAGAATCAGGCGGGAACTGGTCACGATCAGATGCCCCGCCCCGGGCACGAACGATGAGACCACGCCACGATAGCGCACCGTTTCACCATCGTCGAGTAGCACGCCGCATTCGAGACCGGCTGCGATCGGCGCGCGTCCATCGCGGACGGCAGGGGCGAACGATGAACCGATGTCCTCACTTGATCGCCGGGACGCACGATGAACACCGGACAACCCCATCAGCACCCCATCACCCACTGCATCTGGAACGAGTCTCAAGATACGCCCTGAGGTTGAATAAGCGGCCGGCGCCGTGACACGCGACCCGCCGGTCGCGGCTGGTTGCGCGGCTGGCGACTCAACCAGTCGGGATGATGGCGTGCCATGCGAGGCAGAGTCCAAACCGGCTGGTTCATGCAGCGGCGAGAACGATACTCCACGGTGGGAACAGGATCCGACCTTCAACGTCACTTCCGCCTCGCAACTCCGACAGGGCATCACGGTGTCTCCTCAAGTAGGTATGGAGCGACGGGGCCGAACCCGCGACAGACAGACACTGCTTCAGGAGAAGTATCGGCAGATGCGCGGGTCGTGAGCAGGGAACACCCCGACCATGGGTCGCGATCGGGGCCGGATACGCGGCCACACGTTGGAACGTCTCATGGAAGACAATAGTGTGGGAAGAAATGGCGCCGTGGAGGGAGCAGCAGTGCAATTCCAGTATTTGCCTGTCGATGAGCGATTCTATGTCCGTCTGGACGAGGATGCGTGCCACGCGTACCCCAGCGGCGCATTCACCACTGCCAGCACCTACCCCGCGTATGCCCTGCGCGTCCGCGAACAGGAGGGAGACGCACTCACTGAATTTTTGCTGCCCGCCAGCGACGGCGCCTTCTTCTGGGTGGACATGCACCAGACCCGCCTCGCGCGTCGTTGAGCCGGCCACCCGCGATGCCGCCGCCCTCCGGAGCGCGTGTTACGACGGCTCAAAGCGTGGGATGTCGCCTTCTCCGATGAACGGATACCGCTCGCTCTGCCCGATGCGCTGACGGGCCTGCACGGAGATGGCGGCCTCAACCCCGCCGCGCGAACGGAGGCGATACCGCCCGCTGCCCAGATGGGCGTTCGGCTCAATGGCCGTGAGTACACCGCCCCATCCGTTACCCTCGCCGCGCTGCCGAACCACGCAATCCGCACTCGTCACGAACCGTAGGCCCTCATCCAGCACATCGACCCGTGTTGTACCCGTGTCCTCGCTCACCCTGCCTCCGCTGCCCGTCCCAAGTGCGCCCTAAGCAGTCGTCTGGTGTCCCCGCGGTCGCGGGCGACCGACGGCTGGCTCCATTTCGACACGCGTGACGCTCGTCCGAGGGGGCGTCCCGCCGAGTCGCCCGCGTTCCGGCCCGCGTGATCGCGGGTCCAACCGCTCGAAACCGAACAAGTTGCCAGTCCCGGCGCCAGCCTCCCGAGCGTTCAACTGACGTATCACATCGCACGACACTCCGTCCAGCCTCTCCATGCGCGCGGGAAGGCCTCTGGGTCGCGTGGGCGGCGCGTACGTGGTGAGAATCACCCCGATCGCGATCGTCGCGCGTACGGGACTCACCCGGGGGCGTACGTCGTGGCAAGCAAACCCGACTGATTTACGTAGCTCACGACTAACGCGTGCGAATCATGCCTCGCGTCGCCCATGGCGCGATCATTGATCTAGCCAACCTCTTGACAGGCCGGGAACATCCGTTCTATTCTGAGCGCACGTCGCACATCTGTTCTGGTGGTGGGGACACGGGAGCGAATGCGATGACCTTCGGAATTCTATTCGTATCAGTGTGGTTCACCATCGTCGCGGCATATCTGCTCTGGCAATTTGCCGCCGATGCTCTCCGCGTGGTTGACGCCGTTGACGAGCTGCCGGCGCCCGTTATTCTTCCGGTGTCGTTCGCGGCTGACGATGTCGTGCACCAGCCAGCACCGGCCAGGATCGCCGTCACGCCGCGGCGGCTACCCGTCCTCGTGCGGTAATGCCGTCCGTGTGGATCGCGCGTTGAGGCACCTATCTCTAGGGGTGGAGATAGGTGCCTCAATTGTTGTCGGTCGGGGTCTCGCGCCGGTCATATGCTGCGGTCCCGTCTCCCCGGGCGACCGAATCACGCCTACATCGGCGCATTCGGGAAGCCCTCCGGGATGCGCCCTCGGACGGGTGCGCCGGCAGGGAGTCTAGCGTCCGCCCACCTGAACGCGGTACCGTCGCGAGTGACATAGCGACGCCGTTCTCGATGGGATCGGCACATACAATGTTCGTGTGGTAGCCGCGGCACGCGAAGCCCTTGACGGCGCGGCCCGATACCGCGCGACGCGGCGGCGTATGGTGCGTCATGCCGCGGTGGGGCGCCCAATGCGCGTCATCTTCCACGCTGATCTCGATGCCTTCTATGCCGCGGTCGAACAACGTGACCGTCCGGAGCTGCGCGGACGCCCCGTGCTGATCGGCGGGTCGCCCGAGCAGCGCGGGGTGGTGGCGACCGCATCGTACGAGGCGCGGCGTCATGGCGCTCGCTCGGCGATGCCGATGCGCACCGCCCTCCGACTATGCCCACCCGGCACCGTGCGGCTGCCGCCCCGATTCGACCGCTATGCCGAAATTTCTCGCCAGGTCATGGCGCTGTTTCACGAGCTCACGCCGCTGGTCGAACCGTTGTCGCTCGACGAGGCGTACCTCGACATGACGGACCCGCTCACCGCTCCCGGCGCGCCCTCATCGCGCGAGGCGGCGCGCGCCCTAAAAGATGAGGTCCGCTCACGAGTAGGGCTGACAATATCGGTTGGCGCCGGCAGCTCCAAATCGGTGGCCAAGATCGCCTCCGACCTTGGGAAACCGGACGGGCTGGTCGTGGTCGCGCTGGGTGAGGAGCGCGCCTTCCTCGCGCCGCTGCCGGCCGCACGGCTGTGGGGCATCGGTCCGAGGGCCGAGGAGCGGCTGGCGCGGGCCGGCATCTCGACCATCGGCGACGTGGCCGCGGCCGACCCCCGCTGGCTGGTCCACGCGTTCGGCAAATGGGGCGACGTGATGCACGGCCTCGCCCGGGGTCACGACGACCGCGCCGTGACAACATCGCGCGAGATCAAGTCGGTTGGACGGGAAACCACCTTTGCCGAGGATTGCGCCGATCGCGCCACGCTTTCGGCCACGCTCCGGAACCTCGCGGGACAGGTGGCCGAGCGGCTTCAGCGACGCGATCTGCGCGGCCGGACCGTGACACTCAAACTGCGCCGCCACGACTTCCACACCATCACCCGCCAGGCGCGGCTGCTCGCGCCGAGTGACTCGGCAGAGCAGATCGCGGCCGAGGCCGTACGATTGCTCAGCGGCGAGCTGGCCGCCGGGGGGCGCTTCCGGCTCATCGGAGTGGCGGTGTCCGGATTCGAGCCGGTGGCGCAACTCGCGCTACCGCTGTTCGGGGAGCCGGCATCGATACCGTGTTGACCACTGACAACGGCGCCTGACCACATCCACATTCCCATACCACGAATGTCTCTGTTGCCTGCCTTATGGACGGGGGAGGTTGAACCAGCCGCGCGATCGTGGCACAGTCCGGTGGCACGACCGCCGGTGGTCGGGCGATTCGCGGAGTGGCTCATCCCTGATCCCTGACAAGGAGGCGATGCAATGACACTTGAACGGACGATACCGACCCGCGAGGAGGTGCTCGGGTACCTCACGGAGCGGCGCAACTGGGGCCGGTGGGGCGACGACGACCAGCGCGGCGCGATCAACCTGATCACCGCCGAGAAGCGCGCGGCAGCCGCCGGATTGGTGCGTACCGGCCGCTCGGTGTCGCTCTCGCGTGAATTCCCCAAGACGGCGGGACCCGGCAATCCCAACCCTGCTCAGCACTTCATGCGCTGGTTCGAGCGCGGCAGCGGCGGCGCGGCGGTCGACTTTTACGGAATCATGTATCACGGCCACATCACCACCCACATCGACGCCCTGTGCCATGTGTGGGACCAGAATGGCATGTGGAACGGGCGCAACCACCGCGACGTGCTGACCACCCAGGGCACGACCTGGGGCGATGTTGACCAGTGGCGCGATGGTATCGTCACCCGTGGGGTGCTGCTGGACGTGCCGCGATTCCGTGGCGAGCCGTCGGTCACCGTCGAACGGCCGGTCCACGGCTGGGAGCTGGAGCAGGTCGCCCGCGCGCAGGGCATCACGCTCGAACCGGGCGACGCGCTACTGGTCTACAGTGGCCGCGAGGCGTGGCAGACCGCGAACCCGCGGTGGAGCGGCTACACGCCGCCCGGCCCGGGGCTGCATGCGTCGTGCCTGCCGTTCATTCGTGACAACGATGTCTCGGTGCTCGGATGGGACCTGATGGACGCCAACCCGAATGAGTACGAGGTGCCGTGGACGGTCCATGGCGCACTGTTCGCCTACGGCGTCGCGCTGCTCGACAACGCCCTCCTGGAACCGCTTGCCGACGCATGCGCCGAGGAGGGCCGCCACGAGTTCATGCTGACGATCGCACCCTTGCGCGTGGTGGGCGGCACCGGCTCTCCTTGCAACCCGATCGCGTTGTTCTAAGTCGGTACGCGTCCAGCGCTCAGTCGTCAGCCGTCCGCGGCCGGGTTGTGGTCTCGTATCCCCTCGGCCCGGTCGCCGGCGGCCGGCTATCCTGCACATGAACGGGCGGACCGAGCGCCGAGCGCTGATGGCCAATCACATACCGAAGGGCGGAATCAGATCGGACGTCCTGTTGTCGTTTGGACGCGGGCGGCCCACCGGGCCGCCCTCCTGTCGCTCTCGTGACGACGATACAGGACAAAGGGGACGGCCGGACCATACTCGCGGGTCCCGGAGGGCGAAGATGATTGATTTCAATCATGACGGCATCGCGCTTTCCACCTATGGTGAGGTCCGTGATGCGGCGCGTGCCTGGTGGGGCAGGCGCGCACCCGACGAATCGTCGCCAAGGGGGCCAGCCAATGCGGGTGCGGAAGCAAGTGGTCTTGATGAGTGAGTCAGAGGCGGCTCAGATGCTGGGGCTGGAACCCGCGGCCGTCGCCCTGTTCGTGAAATTGCGGCTACTCCGCACGGCCCGACAATCGCCGCCGGCATTCCGGGAGGCGGATGTCGCGAAGCTGCGTCACCTGCTTGATGTTCGCACGGGACGCACCCACCGTCGGGATACCGCCGACGCGCAAGGCATCGGCCTCGAACCGATGCTCTCCGTGTGATGCCGACGTGATGAACGCGCGGGATGACGGTCCACGCCGCCGGTGCGTTCACGGACCAGCGCTTGGCTTATGCGCGCGGGAGGGCGACCCCGTGGGTCGCCCACCCGCGTCCGTGTGGTTGCGCGACGCAACACGCCACGGGGTCCCGCCTATTGCGCTAGTGCGCGCCGGGCCGCGCGACCCGGCCGCACCACGACC
>JBBQJF010000080.1:0-16918 GCA_038325665.1 Dehalococcoidia bacterium
AGCGCGGCGCACTCGATCTAACCTTCATCGGCGCCGGCAACGCGTTCACCAACGGCCAGTGTCACAGTGGCTTTGTGGCCAACAACCGTGTGTTGTTCGACGCTCCACCCACCACTGTCTACGCGCTTGCCCGCGCGCGGATCGACATCGAGCAACTCGACGTGATCCTGCTGTCCCACTTCCATGGTGACCACTACTTTGGGATGCCGTTCCTCTTCCTCGCGTACCAGTTTGCCGGTGCGGCCGGAAATCCCGCGCGGCAGCGCACCCGTGACCTGACCATCGTCGGCCCTCCCGGCGTCGAGGAAACGGTCGAGAAGCTCGCCCAACTCGCCTTCCCCTACCTGCTCACCGTCGAGGGCTATCCCAACAAGCACCCGGTGGACGCCGGATACCGGCGACGTTATGTCGAGATGGCTCCCGGCGACCAGGTTGAAACCAATGGCCTGCGTATCGGCGCCGCCCGCATGAATCACGCCGAGGGCAGCCTTCCCGTCGCCCTCGGCTATCGGGTCGAGATCGATGGTCACACCCTCGCCTATACCGGCGACAGCGCCTGGTGTGACGAACTGTTCACCATCGGTCGCGGCGCCGACGTGTATGTGGCGGACGCCAACTATCCGACGGGGCGCAACCAGATCGAACATATGTCGATGGATGACATCCGCGAACTGCGCGCCGGTCTGGATGCGCGAACGACAATGGTGCTCACCCACATGGGCCACGGCGACCCACCGCGCGATCTGGCGCGCACCTTCGCCGCCACCGATCTCGGGCGATTTACCTTCCCGTAGCGCGAACGGTGTCCTGCTACACTAGCGATAGGGTAACCACATCGGAACCGTGGGGGACAACGGCCAACGCCGTCGAGGGCGCGCATGGACCGCCGCATTTATCTTGATCACGCCGCGACAACGCCGGTCGATGCGCGCGTCATTGAAGCGATGTTGCCGTACCTGACAACGTACTGGGGTAATCCGTCCGGCATCTATCAAGAAGCGCGCGAGGCCCGCAAGGGGCTGGATGACGCCCGCCGGGGTGTGGCCACCATCCTGGGCGCGAAGCCAAACGAAATCGTGTTCACCGCCGGCGGCAGCGAGTCAGACGATCTGGCGATTCGCGGTGTGGTGGCCGCCACCCGCCGCCGCGGCAATCATGTCGTGACCTCGTCGATCGAGCATCACGCGGTTCTCCACACCGTGCAGTCGCTGGAACGCGACGGACTCTGCACCGCGACGTATCTGCCCGTGGACGGTGAGGGCTTCATCGACATCGCCGAACTCGAGCGCGCGATCACCGACGAGACGGTGCTGGTCAGCATCATGTACGCCAATAACGAAGTCGGCACAATACAGCCGATCGCGGACATCGCGCGGTTGGTCCGGCGCCGCAATCCTCGAACCCTCATTCATACCGACGCGGTGCAAGCGGCAGGCGCGCTCGATCTGAGTGTCGATGTCCTGGGTATCGACCTGCTGTCGCTCGCGGCGCATAAGTTCTACGGACCGAAGGGAGTAGGGGCGTTGTACGTCCGCTCCCGCACCCCACTCGCGCCGCGAGTGTTGGGCGGCGCACAGGAACGGGACCGCCGCGCCGGCACCGAGAACGTGGCCGGCGCGGTCGCGCTCGCCGCGGCGCTCCGTCTCGCCCACGACGACCGCGACGCCCGCAACCGCCACGATGCGCGCATCCGCGACCGGCTGCTCGATGAACTGACGGCGCGCATCCCCCACGTTCGCGTGAACGGCCCCGCCGATCGCACGCGGCGGCTGCCCAACAACTTCAACTGTTGCGTCGGCCATGTCGAGGGAGAGACGCTGCTGCTGCAACTCGACATGAGCGGCGTCGCCGCCTCCAGCGGCTCCGCCTGCACCACCGGCTCACTCGAACCCTCGCATGTGCTCACCGCGATGGGTATTCCCCCTGAAATCGCGCGTAGCAGCCTGCGCCTGACCGTGGGCAAGGACACCACCGACGCCGACATTGACCATGTGCTTGATGTGCTACCGCGCTTCGTGGAGCGACTCAGGTCGCTGGGGGCCGTGCCGGGAGGGGGGCACAGGTCATAGGTCATAGGTCACAGGTCATATGGCGGGGGTCACGGGTCGCGGGTCACAGGAGGCGCTGCCGATCCACTCGGCACGTCGACCGCGCTCCTACCTCTCATCCGCGAACGCCACGACCCCTCGATCGGTGGCCCGCTCCCCGCCCCCATGACCTATGTATGACCCGTGACCCGTGACCTCCGTCCCATGACCTCGTGCGCGGTCGCGCCATTCGCGGTACACTTCGTGATGACAGTCACGATGCGCGACGCGCGGGAGAGGTGGGAGGCCCATGACCGATATTACGTCCAGCCCAATCTCACTGGAGAGCCTCAACCTCGATATCGAACAGGATCTCAAGCAGAACCTGCTGATTTCGTCGGTGGATACGGTTCTGAATTGGGCACGTAGCTCATCGTTGTGGCCGGCAATGTTCGGTCTGGCCTGCTGCGCGATTGAGATGATCGCCTCGGCGACCTCACGGTACGACATCGCCCGCTTCGGGGCCGAGATCTTTCGCGCGTCACCCCGGCAGGCCGACCTGATGATTGTCGCCGGCACCGTCACATGGAAAATGGCGCCGGCCGTGCGCCGTGTGTATTTGCAGATGCCCGAGCCGAAATGGGTAATCGCGATGGGCGGCTGCGCGATCATGGGCGGCCCGTTCGCGTACGGCTATAGCACCCTACCCGGGGTCAACCAGATCGTGCCGGTCGATGTGTACGTGCCCGGCTGCCCGCCGCGGCCGGAATCGTTGCTGACCGGCCTGATGATGCTTCAGGAGAAGATCAAGCACGAGAGCATCAACGGGCGGCGCGAGCGGATCGAGCCGGCAGGTGACTTCTCCGACTTCCTGCCGGACGGTGACCCGGTGCGGCGTGAACTGGAGTCGTTGTTCCCGCCGTACATCACCCTGACATCGGCATCGCTCTAACCCATGTCTGGAGCGTGAATCACTTCGGGGCGGGCATCGTGCCCGCCCTTTCGCGCGTCACGCGTGTACTTGCTGGCCTGCAATCGGCCCCGGTCCTAAACTCACACCCCGGTTCTGGCGATACCTATAGAGAACGCATGGATTGTCGCGGGTGAAGTTGGGGGGACGTATGACCGAGCGCATCGCGATTGAGAGTTTCGTGAGGCAGGTGAACGATTTGGCGCCGTTGCCGGCAGTGGCGCTGAAGGTGCTACAACTCGCGGAGAACGATGACGTCTCCGCCCACGACCTCGCCTCGGCAATTGCTACCGACCAGGCGATGACGGCCACCGTTCTCAAGCTCGCCAACTCGGCCTACTATGCCGCGGGCCGCGAGATCACCACCGTGCGCGACGCGGTGGTGCTGCTCGGCATGGTGGAAGTTCGCCGGTTGGCGCTGACGACCGCGCTCATGGGCCGTTTCGTGGATAGCGGCGCGCTCAGCATCGTGTCGTTCTGGGGTCATGCGCTGGCGGTAGGTATGGTGGCCGAGGTCATGGCGCGGAATACGCGGTTGGCGCCGCCTGAAGAGGCATACACCGCCGGCATCCTTCATGACATCGGCAAGCTGATCATGAACCAGTATGCCCAGGAGCACTTCGACGCCGCGGCGTCGCTGGCGACGAATAAGGGCCTGCCGCTGGAACGCGCCGAGGCCGAGGTCTTTGGCTTTAGCCACGCACAACTCGGCGGCCGTCTGGCAGAGGTGTGGCGCCTTCCCGCCGCGCTCGCCGAGGCGATCGCCGAACACCACGCATCACCCGGCCCTGACCGCGGGCTGTGTTACGTCGTCGCGCAGGCCAATGATCTGTGCCGCGACCATGGCCTGTGGTGTGGCTTCGACGATATCGAGCCGGGCGCCGCCGCGCCGACCCACTCCGGCGCCGATCCATTGCGCGCCACCGCCCTCGACAAACTGGGCGGCATCGAGCAGATCGTGGAGCGGGCGAACAAGTTCCTCGGCGCGTCGCTCACCACGGACACCCGCCGGCCCGCCGCGATCGTCGTACCCACGTCACCACGATTCGTGGCCCCCAGCGGATCAGGTTCCCGTCCCGGTGCGGGCGCTGCAACGGCGGCCACACGCGCTCAGCGACCGGCGCCGCCGGCGTGGGAGCCGGCATCCCCGAATTCCGATGCGTCACCACGGCGCAGTCCCTGGGCGGCGCCTGACCGATTCCCCGATCGCTTCGGCCGGCCATAGAGTACGCCGCGCGGCCCATGGCTTCCCGTTGCGACAAGCCCGCGCCAGGGCTAGCCTCTGTCCCGCACAGGGGACGGCGTGTGGCGTCACGATGCCGCACGCGTTCGGCACGCTTCCGCGACCACCTGCCGATGCTCCATCGGGTACGCTGATACCATGGACACGACACTCGCCCACTGGCTCAACGAATTGACCGTGCGCCACGCGGCGCTCGAGGATGTCGCGACGTGGGGCGCGACCCAACTGGCGCTCGTTTTAGTTGCCACGCTGATCGTGGGGTGGGTCCTCGCGGTGGCACGGGAGATTATGGTCGCGCGACAAGTATCCTGGGCACTCGTCGAGTTGCCGGCGCGGGCTGGATTCGCGCTCGCCGCCGGCCTTGCCGCCAACCAGGCCATAAGCCACCTTTGGCTTCGCGTGCGTCCGTACGACGCGACGGCGGCCATTCAGCGGCTATTGCCGCCATCGGCCGATCCGTCATTCCCATCCGACCACGCCACTGCCGCGTTCGCCCTCGCCCTCGCCGTTCTGACGGTCATACCTTGGCTCGGTCGCCTACTGATTGTGGAGGCGGCGGTGCTCGCGGTTAGCCGTGTTGCGGTCGGCATGCACTACCCCGGCGATGTCGTCGGTGGGGCGCTGGTGGCGCTCATCGCGGCCGGCGCTGCTGATCAGGTGGTCGTGCGGCTGCGCGGGTTCTCAACTCGTTTGGCGTCGCGCGCGCGGTCGCCGCTGCTGCCAGTCGCGCCCCCGGTGGCCGCGGCCCCATCACGCGCCCTGTACGCGGCCGGCCTCGGCGCCGCGCTTTTGGGTCTGCCCGCGATCATCGAGGGGCTGGCCGACCCGGTGCGCATCGATCCCGCGTGGGTCGAGGGATTAGTCCTCGCCGTCAGTGTCGCCGGACTGACCATGCTATGGGTCGTGCTTGTTCGGGGTGTGGGACCGGCGCATGCCCGGGGGCGTGGCTGAGCCGGTTTCGCCGCCGTCAGACCGTGTCGTGCCCTGGCGCCCGATGTCGCGGCACGATCACGATCATCAGCACTGCCCCAATGACCGCACATCCCGCCCCAACGACGAACGGGGCCGCCGCGTCGAGGTGGTCCCACAGCAACCCCGCGACGATGCTGGCGATCAGGGCGGCGATGCTCGTGAGCGTACCATAAGCGCCCAGCACGGTGGCGCGGCGGTCGGTTGGCGCGAGATCCGTGACAAAGGCGCGGCTCACACCGTCGGTCAGGGCAAGGTATACGCCGTACAGCGCAAACAGCGGCCACACGTAATCCGCCCGAGTCGCCACGGCGAATCCGGCATACACCGCCGCGAACACCAGCATGCCACCGGCCAGCATGTCTCGACGACCGAGGCGGTCGGACGACATACCCGCCTGCGCCGACAGGCTCATCGACACGAACTTGTACAGCACATAGGCGAGCACGACCGACGTTGCCGACAACCCTAAATCCTTGGCCCGCAATAGCAGGAAGACATCGCTGGAATTTCCGACAGCGAACACGAGCCACGCAACGGCGAACAGCCGGAAGTCCCGTCCGGCTCCGTCATGTGAGGCCCGAGCCGGACGGCGAGGCGGGCGCGGGCGTTCGCGGTCAGGTTCCCGCACCAGCAGCAGCGCCGCGACGCTCAACATGCCAGGGATCGCCGCGATGAGGAAGATCAACCGCGGCCGCTCTCCGATCAGCGACACCAACAACAGCGCCAGCAGCGGCCCGATCACCGCCCCCGCGGTATCCATCGACCGGTGCAGACCAAAGGCGCGGCCGCGACGGGCCGGTGTTGTCGAGTCCGCGATCAGGGCATCACGCGGCGTGCCACGGATGCCCTTACCGACCCGGTCGATGAAACGAGCGAGCATCACGAGCGGCCAAAGCGTCGCGAAGGCGAGCAGGATCTTGCCAACCGCCGCCAGACCGTAGCCCGCGAACACGAGGGGCAGACGCCGGCCGCTGTGATCGGACCACCAGCCGGAGGCGGCCTTGAGCAGCCCGGCGGTACTCTCGGCGATGCCCTCTATCAATCCAATCGCCGTGACGGGCGCACCGAGCACCGCGACCAGGAACACCGGCAGCAGGGGGTACACCATCTCGCTGCTGATGTCAGCCAGCAGACTGACCAGACCGAGCGCCAGCACGTTCCTCGGCATGCGGCCGGGTTCTCGCTCGGCGTCAGACGAGGACACGGGGGCGGACCGGGGAGCCGTCATCACGCGATCCTATTGTCCCTTGGGCCGCTTGCTACCGGCTGTCCGCCAGCGCGGGAGCATTCATCACTCCATCCCGGCGAATGGCGCCACGGACGAGGCCGGAGACCGATGGACCGGTTTGGCCCCGAAACTGCCGGCGCGGAGCGAACGGGGCAGCGCGCCCTACCGCACTTGACACCAGCTCACGGGATCGCTACCTTAGCACTCAGACAAGGTGAGTGCTAAAACACCGTAGTGGAGGTCACACGACATGGCCAAGCAGCTCCTCTTCGACGAGGAAGCGCGACACGCCCTCAAGCGCGGCATCGATGCCCTGGCCGATGCCGTCTAGATCACGCTCGGCCCCAAGGGTCGTAACGTGGTGCTCGACAAGAAGTTCGGCGCGCCCACGATCACCAATGACGGCGTCACCATCGCCAAGGACATCGAACTCGAAGACCCCTTCGAGAATATCGGCGCCCAGCTTGCCAAGGAAGTCGCCTCCAAGACCAATGATATCGCGGGCGACGGCACCACCACGGCGACAGTGCTCGCCCAGGCGATCGTCACCGAGGGCCTCCGCAACGTGGCCGCCGGCGCCAACCCGATGGCGCTCAAGCGTGGCCTCGAGGCGGCCTCCGCCCAGATCGCGGCCGCGATCCGCGAGACGGCCATCCCCGTGACGACGCGCGAGCAGATGGCGCAGGTGGCGGCGATCTCCGCGGCGGACCCGTCGATCGGCGAGATGATCGGCGAAGTCATGGAGAAGGTCGGCAAGGACGGCGTGGTCACGGTCGAGGAGTCCAAGGGCATCAACACCGAGACCGAATACGTCGAGGGCATGTCCTTCGACCGCGGCTACATTTCGCCGTACTTCGTCACCAACCCGGAGCGGATGGAGGCCGTGATCGAGGATCCGTGCATCCTCATCACCGACAAAAAGATCTCCGCCGTCAACGACATCCTGCCGCTGCTCGAGCGGCTGCTCCAGTTGACCAAGAACTTCGTCATCATCGCCGACGACGTCGACGGTGAGGCGCTCGCCACACTGGCCGTCAACAAGCTGCGCGGCACTCTCAACGTGCTCGCCGTCAAGGCGCCCGGTTTCGGCGACCGCCGCAAGGACAACCTCGGCGACCTCGCCACCCTCACCGGCGGTCAGGTGATCTCGGACGAACTGGGCCGCAAGCTGGACAGTGTCCAGGTGACGGACCTTGGCCGCGCCCGCCGCGTCATCTGCACCAAAGAAGAGACGACGATCGTCGAGGGGCACGGCGAGTCGAAGGACATGGAAGCGCGCATCGTCCAGGTCAAGGCGATCATGGAAGAGGCGAAGAGCGACTGGGACCGCGAAAAGGCCCAGGAGCGGCTCGGCAAGCTGGCCGGCTCAGTCGCGGTGATCAAGGTCGGCGCGGCCACCGAGGTCGAGCTCAAAGAGAAGAAGCACCGCGTCGAGGACGCCCTCTCCGCCACCCGCGCGGCGGTCGAGGAGGGGATTGTCCCAGGCGGCGGCGTCGCCTTCATCAACATCTTGGCCGGGCTTGAGAAGCTCAAGCTCGAAGGCGATGAAGCGACCGGGGCGGCCATCATGCGCCGCGCGCTTGAGGAGCCGCTGCGCCGGATTGCCATCAACGCCGGTCAGGATGGCTCGGTGATCGTCCAGGAGGTCAAGTCGCAGACGCAAGAGGGCGGCTACGGCTATGACGCGCTCAAGGGCGAGTTCGGCAACATGGTCGAGCGCGGCATCATCGACCCGGCGAAGGTCACCCGCTCCGCACTGGAGAATGCCGTATCCATCGCCAGCATGGTGCTGACGACCAACTGTCTGGTGACCGATCTGCCCGAGCGCAGCCAGGGCGCCGCGGCCGGTGCCGGCGCACCGCCGATGTACTAGGGGATAGATCACAGGGCATAGGTCACAGGGGATAGGGAGGGACGAGCGGCGTTCCTCTCTATCCCCTTTCTTGTTGCCGCTACGATTATCCAGGCAGCCGGCAGTTCGTCCAGCACACATCCTGGGTTGCCACGGCCCACGCTCCGCGCCGCATCCCACCCTTTGCCCTTGCAAACACTTCATCTCCTGTGCCTTCCGCCCCACGGTCCAGAAGCCACCCGCCTCTGCCAGGTCATCGCCACTCCCTCGCCTCGCGATCCACGCCCCTCGTCTCTATGACCTACGACCTATGACCTGCGGCCCCTTTTGCCGATGATCGAAGTGAGACAGTCCCACGGGGAGGCCGCGCATGCGACGCCTAATGCTGCTCGCTGCCTTGGCACTGGCATTCGGTGGTTGTTCGTCGGCGCCGCCTGACGTTCGGGTAGTGGGTGGCTGCGCGGGTCCGGACGCCTCGTGCGCCCGATACGTGCCGGCAGTGGACATGGAGGGGGCGCCGCTCCCGCGGGCCTCGGTCCTTATTCCGTTCAGCGGTCCGGTGCGGGTCGCGGCATTGTCCGCGCCGCTGCACGCGGTTACGGCCGCGTTCGACTTTGAGACACGGACGGCCGCCCTCCGGCTCGTGCCGGTGCGGAGCATCAGTTCCGACGCTGGTAATGCGCGGCAGGTGGTGATCGAGCTTGATGGGTTGCTTGCTGATGGGGCGGCGATCGAGATACCCGAGGGCGTCATAACGGACACGCGCGGGCGCGGCGCCGGCTCGGTGAAGGTGACGGTAGCGACGCCACACACTCCGCTGGGGATTGCCCTATCGGCAGTCGTTTGGGAGCCGTCCGACCCGAGCCTGTTCTCACTCGACGGTATTCGGAAGCCCCGCGGTGAAAAGGCCGAAGCGCCGGTGCGAGGGGAGCTTGAGTCGTCTCTGCGCGCCCGCCCCCGCGCAAGCGACGCGCTGGTTCACGAGATGCTCGCCCGATACGACAGCGAGGCGGCGAAGCGCAAGATTCCCGACCACCGCGTCCGCGCTGGTCTCCTCACCCTGACGGGCACCACGGCGGAACCCGCGATCAACTTTATCCTGTCCGACACGAACCGCCGCGGCGTGCCGTTTGAGGCGATAGAGGTTGTACCGCTGGCCGCGTACGGCGCCCTGGCCGCCGTCCAGTATCATCCCCTCATCGGCAAGCTGCGAATGATGATCGACACCGATGTCGCCGCCGACGCCCTGGAGAACATCGGCATCGAGCTGGCGCATGAGGCCGTCCATAGCAGCCTCGCCAGCGGCTCCGCGACCGAGGAAACCCTGGCGAAGGCGGTGCAGGCGCGGGTCTATCAGGAGTTTCTCCAGTGGAACCCCGGATTAGCCTCGCTGCCGAGCGCCGGCAGCCGCACCCGCAACGTGGAGACGCTCGCGCTGCGTAACTCCGGTCGGTTCGGCTTTCCGAACGCCGGGGTGCTCCCGCGACCAGGCGTCGAGGACGCGGTACGGGGTACCGGGCACGAGCCGGCGCGAAGCTTTCGCGACATGCTCTTCCAGCCCGATTGGTACGGGGACCTCCCCCGCGCCGGCGATACCGGCACCGAGGTGGTCGAGGGCTACTACCGCCGGATGATCGGCTCGGAACAGGACCAGGGCCGGCTCAAGCTCGACCAGGATACTCTCAAGCTATTCGACCGAGCGCTCGATCACGGCTTCACCGACGCGCACATCGTCGCGGTGATCGATGCCCTCAAATTGCGACCCGTCCCCGTCGCGAACCGCTAAAGCACCGGACCCATCTCGCCTCCGTCGAATCCGCACCAGACCCCACCATGGGTTCGCTTTCCGATCACGGGACCGGTTTTCCCACGGGCGCCGAACCGCGCCCATCGGCGGCCCGCACCCCGCCGCTTCGCCCCACGCTCTCGCCACTTATAGCCGCCGTCAGGATCACGGAGGTGCATCACCGTCGCCCACCGTGTTGCCCGGGATCGGCCGACGCCGCGGGTGCGTTCCGAGGACGGCGGCGTGTCTCCGCGAGGGGTGATACCCTGGAAACGGCCAACGCTTCGCGGCGAAGCGTGCTGCTCGCGCACCCGCGCGCCGGTTCCGCACGGGAATCCGCTGGCGAGGCCCGCGCACCGGCCATGGCGCACGCGCGTGTGCACGCTCTCGCCGCCACGAACCTCGCCCGACGCGCCGCACTCGCGAATTGCGGTCGTGTCCACCGCAGGAGACACTCGTGAATGTGCTGTTCGTCACGGTGGAGATGAGTCCGCTGATCAAGGTGGGGGGGCTCGCGGATGTCGCCGGTTCGCTGCCGAAGGCGCTGGTGGCGCGCGGCCATGACGTGCGCGTGATCATGCCGTTGCACCAGGCAATCGACACCGCCCGTCACGGATTTCGTCGGATACGCGACGGCGTGCCGGTCGAGACACCGCGCGGCCCGGAGCAAGCAGGGCTGTGGCAGGGCGACATCGGCGGTGTCACCGTCTATCTGGTCGAGGCCGCCGACTTGTTCGAGCGGCCACGGGTTTACGGCGAGCCGGATGATACACAGCGGTGGCTGTTCTTCTGTGACGCGGTACTGGCGCTCGCGCCTCTACTTGACTGGCGGCCGGAGGTGCTGCACCTGAATGATTGGCACGCGGCATTCGTCGCCCCACGCCTCCGCGCGTCGCCGAGCCACCCGTTCGCGTCCATGCCGCTGGTCTACACCATTCATAACCTCGCGCTCAAGGGCGAGTTTGACGAGACATTCGTGACCGCCAATAATCTGCCAATCGCGGGCGCCTCCACGGCCGCCATTGACCGCGCGACGCTGATGAGCGGCATGGCGCAGGGGATCGCCCATGCCGATGCGCTCAACACGGTGAGCGAGACGTACGCGACGGAGATTCTCACGCCCGAGTTCGGCGTCGGGCTGGACGCGTTTCTCCGCGGTCGCGCCGGTGTACTGACGGGCATTCTCAACGGCATCGATTACGAGGAGTTTGACCCGGCCACCGATCCCCGCATCCCCGCCCACTTCACGGCCGGCGAGCTCGGTCCACGGGCGGAAGTCCGGCGATCGTTGCAGCGCGGCGCGGGACTGGCCGAGAGTGATGTGCCGCTGATCGGGATCGTCAACCGGCTGTTCTGGCAGAAGGGCGCCGATATCGCGGTCGAGGGGGTCGCGGAACTCCTCAATGAGGGCGCGTCCCTCCAGTTCGTCGTGCTCGGGACCGGCGAGGAGCAGTATCATCACCAGCTCGTGGAATTGGAGGCGCGGTTCCCGGACTCTGTCAAGCTCTACCTCACCTTCGACCCCGATCTCGCGCAAGTGATCTACGCTGGTAGTGACATGTTCTTGATGCCGTCGCGCTACGAGCCGTGTGGATTGGGTCAGATGATCGCGATGCGCTACGGTTCCGTGCCGGTCGTCCGCCGCACGGGCGGCCTCGCCGACACGGTGCCGGATGCCGACGAACATCCCGAGTCGGGCCGCGGTTTCGTGTTCGACGACCCCGACGGCACATCGCTCGCCGCCGCGCTTCGCCGCGCCATTCGCGCCTTCGGCGACCCGGAACGGTGGCGTGCCATCCAATCGCGCGGCATGCGCGCGGATTTCTCGTGGCGCGGGGCGGCCGGTCGCTATGCCGATTTATACGAATTCGCGTCTCGGCAACGCACCGGCGCCGTGGACCCTACCCATTAGCGCCTGATCGAAAGACCGTGACACGAGGTAGCACGAATGACCGGGGCAACGGACTCTCTGATCGGCGCGGTGGACCTGGGCGGCACCAAGATCCTGTCGGTGGTCGTGACCGCGAGTGGTGAGGTAGCCGGCGAGGATCTGCGGCCAACCAACGCGGAGGCGGGACCCGACGCGGTGCTCGGCCGTATCCGTGACTCGTTGCGGGCCGCGCTCAGCCAAGCCGGCGCGAACGCGCGGCTGAACGCGCTCGGCGTCGCCGCGCCCGGCCCGATCGATTTCGCGCGGGGGATGGTGGTCGAGGCGCCAAACCTGCCGGGCTGGCGAAATGTCCCGGTGGCCGCGCGTCTCGGGGAGATGCTCGGCTGCCCCGCGATTCTGGAGAACGACGCCAACGCCGCCGCCTGGGGTGAGTTCATCGCCGGGGCCGGCCGGGACGCGCGCAACCTAGTCTACCTGACGGTTAGCACCGGCATCGGCGGTGGATTGGTGCTCGATGGGACACTCTACCGGGGCAGCGACGGCGCGGCGGGCGAGTTGGGGCATATCCCGCTGGTCGATGACGGCGCCCGATGCGGCTGCGGCGCCCGTGGCTGCCTCGAAGCGCTCGCCTCGGGCACGGCAATCGCCCGCCAGGCCGCTCAGGCCGTCGCGGACGGTCGCGCTCCCCGGCTGGCTGACCTCGCCGCGGGTGGCGAGATCACCGCCGAGGTGGTCCATCAGGCGGCGCGGGACGGCGACACCGCCGCCCGTGACATCATCGACCAGGCCGGCCGTCACCTCGGCAGCGGCCTGGTCGCGATCACCAACATCTTCAACCCGGACCTGATCGTGATCGGCGGCGGTACGGCCAAGATCGGCCCGCTGTTGCTCGATCCGGCGCTGGAGCGGTTGCGCGCCGCCGCCTTACGACCGGCGCGCGACCGGGTGAAGGTCGAACCGGCCGCGCTTGGCGATCGCGCGGGAGCGCTAGGCGTGGTCGCTCTGGCGCGCGAGGCGGCCGGCCGCGCGTGACGCTGATCGCATCGCGGGTGGGTATCACCGCCGCGTTGCCGCCGCCGTCCGCCGGCGCCCCCCCTTTCGATCCGCACCCACCGCGATACGCGTGGGAGAGGCATCGAGCCACGCGCTGACATGGGGACGGGTGGCGAGAATCAGTCCGGCCAGCCGTTCGGCGGTTTCGGCACAGAGGTCATCGGTCAAAGATTCAAGCGGGAGCGTGAGGTGCAGCCGCGTCCACGACGCCGTCCACTGCTCGAGATCGACGCCGGCGCCCACGCGCTCGCGCACCTCATGCACACGCTCGGCCAGGAGGCACGCGGCACGCGTGTTGGTGTCGCGCTCGTCCTCGAAGTGCAGTCCGACCTCGATCCGCCCGGTCTTGCGCACCAGCCACACTTCGTAGTGCGCCCGTGGGTTGCCGTAGTGTATCTGCAGCGTGCTGTACTCGACTCGCGAGCGGAACGAGCGCCACTCCTCCGGTAAGGCAGCGCCGGCACGATCGCGGACGCCATGCAAGAACTCTTGAGGCAGCATTGCGCGTCTGTCCGTCGCCATCCGCCACCCTCCTGGCGTCGTCACCGCGAAACGAACCGCGGCTGGCTGACTGGTATACTGTGTACGTCAGCGTTCAGCTCTCGGCCGGGGGCGGAGGCCCGCGAACGCGCGTGGTCGTGTGGGCGCGGCTGGCCGGTTTCCGAAGCGACGCGCCGGAGCGCGTATCTCATATCATGCCGCGGCGGTGAGTGCATGGGCCAGCCCATTCGCCGGACCAAGATCGTCTGCACCCTCGGGCCATCCAGTAGCGACGAGGCGACCATCGACCGCTTAATCGCTGCCGGCATGAACGTCGCTCGCATCAATATGTCCCATGGCACACAAGAGGGCCACGCCGAAACGATCACACGGGTGCGGCGGCGCGCCACGATGCGTGGTGTGCCGGTGGCCGTGCTTCAGGACTTGCAGGGGCCGAAGATCCGCACCGGCCTGCTGGAGGGCGGCGGTCCGGTCGTGCTCATTCCCGACGCGACGGTGGAGATCACGACCGACGACGTGCGCGGAACCGCGGAGCGTATTAGCACCAGTTACCGCCAGTTACCCAACGACGTGCGCCCCGGCGACCGCGTGATGCTCTCCGATGGGCTGATCGAGCTGCGTGTCGAGAGCGTGACGGTCAGCGCCATCCGGTGTCGTGTGGTCAATGGCGGCCGTCTGTTCGAGCGTCAGGGCATCAACCTCCCCGGCGCGATGGTCGCCGCGCCGTCTTTGACCGAGAAGGACATTGCCGATCTCGCGTGGGGCGTGACCCAAGGGGTGGACTACGTCGCGGTGTCCTTTGTACGCCGCCCGGAGGATCTGGCGGCGGCACGCGAGGTCATGCGCCGGCAACGGGCGTCGATCCCGCTGATCGCCAAGCTGGAGAAGCCGCAGGCGCTCGACCGGCTGGAGGACATCATGCGGGCGGCCGACGCCGTGATGGTCGCGCGGGGCGACATGGGCGTGGAGTTACCGCCGGAAGAGGTGCCCGCCTGGCAGAAGCGCATCATCGCCGCCGCGCACGGGCATCTCGTACCGGTGATCACCGCCACACAGATGCTCGAATCGATGGTGCACAACCCCCGTCCCACCCGCGCCGAGGTGACAGATGTGGCAAACGCGATCTGGGATGGCACCGACGCCGTCATGCTCAGCGCGGAGACGGCGGCGGGCGAGTTCCCGGTGGAAACCGTGTCGATGATGGATCGCATTGCCCGCACCGCCGAGCGTGACCGCGAATTCATGCAACTCTACGCCAGCATCCGCCAGCATCCGGACTTTCCCCACGCCGTCGGACTCGCCGCCCGCGCCGTCAATGGTGCGCTGCCCGACGTCACGGCGATCGTCGCCTTCACACGCGAGGGCGACACCGCGCGGCTCGTCTCGAAGGACCGGCCGGCGGCGCCGGTGCTGGCGCTCACGGACGACGAGTCCGTCTATCACCGGATGGCGCTCTATTGGGGGATCGAACCCGTCTTGAGCGACCCCTGCGACGACCTGCCCGCGATGCTGCGCGAGGGCGAACGCGCCGCCCGCGCGGCAGGCGTTGCCGAACCGGGTGACGCCCTCCTGATCCTCGGCCACCACCCCCCCGACGCGCCCGGCAGCACCAACTTCATGACGCTGCACCGGGTCGCCTCGGCGTGACATCACCCAATAGCCGTCACAGCTCGTAAGGCAGGTGGGAGCTGGTTGCATCCGCGACGCGACGAAGCGGATTGCCATTGGTGCGGAGGCCACCGACGATGAGACTGATCGCCAATGTTCTGTGGTTCGTTTTCGGCGGCGTGGTGATGGGATTGGGCTGGTGGCTCGTTGGGCTCATCGCCTATGTCACGGTGATCGGTATTCCCTGGGGACGCGCCTGCTTCGTTATCGGTAAGCTATGCTTCCTTCCGTTCGGAAAAGAAATCGTTGATCGTCGAGACCTCACGGGGCGAGAGGACATCGGCACGGGAACGACGGGACTCGTGGGGAACATCATCTGGTTCATCGCCGCGGGTTTGTGGCTCGCGATAGGACACATCATCAGCGCCGTCTTCTGCTTCGTCACCATTATCGGGATTCCGTTTGGAGTACAACACCTCAAGATCGCCGCCATCGCACTGGCGCCCATCGGAAAGGCGGTCGTGAGTAGCGAGGTTGCCGCTACCGCCCGAGAATTCAGAACTCAGGATTACGTCGCGTCGCGGCGTGATGACTCGTAAGACGGTGACAGGCACTACCAGCGCACTCTCACGCCGGGTGTTCACGCCGCGCTGATAGCGGCGCACGAACTCAGCTCGGCGACCAGTGGTTCTGCTCCCCGCGAGTGTAGGGTCAATTCGGGGCCGGATTCGAAATGCCCGGACCATGGGACATGGCCAGCCAGGGTCTACACCACCGGCCATCGCGGCGCGAAGGAGACACCCACACGCGTCATCAACTTCTTGCCCAGCTCCTGCACCCGCTGAATCAGATCCCACTCATCCACGAACAACGGCTGGTGATTCTCGATCACCACCCGCCCGTCCACCAGCACGGTGTGGACGCTCCGGCCGTCGGCGCTGTACACGAGGTTGTTGACCGGGTTGAACAGCGTCCGCCATTCGGGCCGCTTCGTGTCGAACAGCACGAGATCCGCCCGCTTACCCGGTTCGATTGAGCCGATCTCGTCGCCGAGGCCGAGTGCATTGGCGCCGCCAATCGTGGCCAGTTCGAGCGCCGTTTCTGCCGGGATCATCTGCACGTCCTGGCGACCGTCTTTGTACAGCACGGCGATCAGGTACATCGATCGCATCGTCTCGATCAGGTTCGAGTTATTGCCCGCGTCGGTGCCGAGGCCAACTGTCACACCCGCGGCCAGCATCTCCGGCAGCATTCCTGTCGCCGTCATGCCGGACCCGCCCTTGATGGCGGCGGTCGGCACGACGACGACGCGCGTACTCGTCCGAGCGATGCAATCGACTTCCGCCTGATCGAGGCCGATGGCGTGCGACAATAGCACGTTCGGGCCGAGCACACCCAAGTCATCGAGCACCTCGGTGGGCCGCCGGCCGTACCGCTGAATCGACGCCTGCACCGCCTCGGCTGCATTCGAGTGGTGCAGGGTGAGGCCCGTGTTGTGGGAGTCGGCGAGGCCCTTCGCCGCCTTGAGCAATTCCGGTGTCGCGAACGCGGGCGAGAACGGCATCGCCCACGCCCGCACCCGGCCGCCGAGCCGTCGGTCATAGTGCCGGATGGTGCGTTCCATGCGGGAGATGGCGTCATCGGTCGTGTACACCGGAAGATTGAGCGGGTTTGGGCGGTCCGTGACCTGGTCGCCGACGATGATCCGGCAGCCCGACTCCTCATACGCCGTCATGCAGGCGTCGAGGTGCTTGGTGCTGCCGGGGTCGAGGAAGGTGGTCGTGCCG
>JBBQJF010000081.1:0-16894 GCA_038325665.1 Dehalococcoidia bacterium
TGATGCCTTCACGGGTGACGTAGAAGATGCCATTGAGCACTTCACGCATGTTGACCCCACGCGGTCGCCCACCGGGCTTGGCCGGGGGAATCAGCGGGGCGAGACGCGCCCACTGTGTATCGGTGAGGTCGCTGGGATAGCATTTGCGCGGTGTCATCGGCCACCACCCGCTGAGATGCCCCAAATCTTACCAGTCGGCGTCTGCTTTGCCAACCGTGCCCGTGTTCCTCGAGAACGACACGGTAGCTGTCTTTTTTGATCAGGCTCTTAGAAGATCTAGAGCGGGAGGCAGAGACCGACGAGCGTAGGGTTGGATGAGTACGATGTCCGCCTAGTTGAATCAGCCGTGAAGGAACTCAAGTCGTTGCCGGTAGACATCCAGCGGCGAGTGAGAGCGGCTCTTCGAGATCTTCGCCAGCAGCCTCGCCCTCATGGTGTGCGATAATTAGTTGACCGGCGACATCGGTACCGAATACGCGTTGGGGCATACCGGGTGGTGTACGAGGTCGATGATGCGACGCGGTCAGTGCGTGTAACGCGGGTGGCTCACCGGCAGAGCAGCGACCGTTAGGCAGCGTAATCGCCCGTCGGTCATGCCCATGTTTCCTGGAGCGGTGGATGAATCGTATTGCCGGACTGATCGGCGATCCCGTCGCCCACTCAATTTCGCCGGTCTTTCAACAGGCTGCCTTCGACGCGCTTGGGATCGCGGCCCGGTACGAGGCATGGCGCACGCCGGCCGCCGAACTCGCCGCGCGGGTGACGTCGCTGCGCGGACCGTCGATGCTGGGGGCGAATGTCACCGTGCCGCACAAGCGGGCGGTGATGCCGCTGCTCGACGACATCGATGAGGCGGCGCGGCACACCGGTGCCGTCAACACCATCGTCAACCGGGGTGGCCGGCTGTCCGGCTTCAACACCGACATCGCCGGGTTCATCGCGGCGTTGCGGGAGGACGGCGGACTGGAGCCGGCGGGTCTGCGCGTCACGGTGCTCGGCGCCGGCGGCGCGGCCCGCGCGGTAGTGTGGGGGCTACTCCAGGCCGGTGCGGCGCATGTGTTGGTGCTCAACCGCTCGACCAACCGCGCGGAAGCTTTCGTCGCCGAGTTAGATGCGGGGAGCGCCGCGGCGGCGCCGCTGACCGACGACATCGCGGCGATGGCGGCGGCCATCGCGGGTTGCGCGCTGCTGGTAAACTGTACCTCGATCGGAATGCTGCACGGCGCGGCCGGGGATGCGTTGCCATTACCGGCGGAAGCGATCCCGCGCGGGGCGTTCGTCGCCGATATCGTGGCCAACCCGCCGCACACCCCGTTTCTGCGGCTGGCCGGGGCGCGCGGGTGTCGCACGCTTGGCGGTCTGTCGATGCTGGTGCGACAGGGCGCCGCCTCATTCGAGTTGTGGACCGAGCGGCCGGCGCCGCTGGAGGTGATGTTCGCGGCGGCGCGACGGGCAATGTTCGGCGATGGGGTTCCCAACGCCACCCGTACAGAGCAATCCTAAGAGCCAGCCCACCCGTGAGAGCGCGCGGATAGCATGCCGGCAAGATCGCCGGCGCGGGGCCGTGAGGTGACGACATGGCAGAGCGAAAACGCCGGCGTCCGGTGCAGCGAACACAGGCCCCTGGTCCAATCCTGATGTTGCCCAACGCGGAGTTACCGGCCGATCCACGCGCAACATTGGAGCGCGCCCTTGCCGACGTTAGCCGGATGTTCCGCGAGCAAAACTTCCAGTCGGCTGATGAGGCCAACGCCGCCCTAGAACAATTGCTTGGCTCCGGCCAGCTCTCGATCTCGAAGTTGCCATCACCCGAGGGCGAGCGCACCCCCTTGGAACAGGCCCAGGAGGTGATGTACCAGGCATGGGAAGCGGACGGGCGCCAGCGCATCCAGCTCGCGCGCAAGGCGCTGGCTGTATCGGCGGACTGCGCCGACGCCTATGTTCTGCTCGCCGAGGAGTCCGCCAAGTCCCCGCAGGAGGCGCGGACGCTGTACGAGCAGGCCGTCGCCGCGGGCGAGCGAGCGCTCGGGCCGAAAGGCTTCGAGGAGTTCGACGGCATGTTCTGGGGCGTCGTGGAGACGCGGCCGTATATGCGCGCCCGCGAAGGTCTGGCCGCCCTACTGTGGCTGCTCGGCGACCGACCGCAGGCGATGCGCCACTACGCGGAGATGCTCAAACTCAACCCGAACGACAATCAGGGCATTCGGTATGTGCTGCTCAACAGCCTGCTGATCGCCGGCTCGAACGACGACGTTGAGGCGCTTCTCGAGGAATACCCGGACGACTTCTCGGTGGCATGGCACTACGCGCGTGCATTGCTGGCGTACCGGCGAGAAGGGGTGAGCGCCGGCGCGAACCGGCTGCTCAAGCAGGCGATTCAGACGAACCACTTTGTTCCCGACTATCTGCTCGGCCTCAAACTGCCGCCCGAGACTGAACCAGAGTTCTTCACGCCGGGCGACGAGAGCGAGGCAGTCCAGTACATCCTCGATTCCATCGTCGTGTGGCTGATGTCACCCGACGCGGTCGCGTGGCTGGCCGAACAGATCGCCAAGCAGCCGGGGAAGCGCCCGAAGCTGAAGAGATGAGGCGCGCGTTCGGCGCTCGGCGTCCCCTGATACGGCACGGGGGCCGCTGGGCGCGCGACGCGGGAGCGCAATCATGCAATGGGCAGTGCTCGGTCTGGTGATATTCGGTTTGATCCTGACGTACGTCATCTTCCAGGAGACGCGCGCCCACACCTACTGGCGCGGGCGGGTGGCGAAGGGCGACCTGGAGGCGATCCGGACACTGCTCGGCCAAGAGATCGAGCGGTGGCGGACGATGCGCGTGCCCCGCACCGCGCCGGCGGTGGTGTGGCACGGCGTGCAGACAACGGAGCTCGCGGCGGTGGGAGCGGACGCGGCGCACGTCACCTGCTCGGCGGAGGGTGAATACCGCTTTGTCGGGGGCAAGCCGCAGGAGATCACCAGCCCACTGGACGCGGCCACACGCCTGGCGGCGAAGATCGCGGAGATGATCCTGTACGACGTGCCCAATCTCCATCTCTCGATCGTACGAGTGGACGTGTACAGCACCTTCCATGGGGAGGCGGGAGCGCCCGAGCAACGCTGTATCCTCTCCACGGTTGCCGATCGTGCCACCGCCGACGAAATCGACTGGGAATCGCTGCGTCCGAGCGAGATCATCAACCGGTTCGACACCCGCTCCCAGATGAATGAGCGCGGTCTTGCCCAACCGATCGACCCCGGCCCGCTCCTGGAGGGCACCGTGGCCGTCACCGAGCGCGTCGCCGCCCCGGAGCCGCTGGGCGCCGAGGACTGAACGGGGAAACCGCGCCCACGCCCCGGCACCCTCCGAGTCGCCAACGCCCCCACGGGTCGCGACGAGCGAGCGCCGGCTTTTCCCCTTTTCACGGTGGTGGTATGCCACGACCCGAACATGACCCGCGCGATCTGCCAAGCCGCCGCGGCGACCGGCGCGACTACAGCGCGGTCGAGCGCACGACCCTTTCCTGGATCAGAACGGGCATCGGCGTCGCCGGCCTCGGGTTCGTACTCGCGCGCTTCAGCTACGTGCTACAGGGTCTCGCGAGTATTCGCGGCATCACTGTGCCCGATCAAAGCCGCTGGACCATCGTGATCGGCTCGCTACACGTCGTGATCGGGGCTACCATCATCGGATTTGCACTGCTGCGCTACCTGCGGATCGAGCCGCGCGTCGCCACGGGTCAGCCGGAGTCACCGCGTCTCGCCCGCGTGCTGGTGCTGGGGCTAACAGCCGGGTCCGTCATTGGCGGGGCCGGCTTGGCGATCGATCTGCTACTCACCTGGCCCCGCTGATCACGCCGCTATCCCGCGCTGCCCCAAGCGCGCGCTATCATACGGCAAGACTCGTACCGGAGCGTGTTGAGCGATGACCAGTCCATCCCGTCCCCTACGCATCGTGCTTGTCGGTCTGTCCGGCAGTGGCAAGACGGCGGTCGCCGGCCGGCTGGCCCGCCGCTTGAGCTGGGATCATCTCGACACGGACGACATGATCGTCGAGACGGAAGGCCGTGACATCCCCCGTATCTTCGCGGAATCCGGTGAGGCGGAGTTCCGCCGGCTCGAACGGGAGGCCGTGGCGCGCGTCGTCGCGCTCGACCGTGTGGTGATCGCCACCGGCGGCGGCGCCGTGCTCGACCCGGAGAACCGCGTTCGGTTATGGCGCAACGCCTTCGTCGTCCACCTCGAGACGCGCCCCACCGCGCTGGTCGAGCGGATCGAAAACAGCCGCCGCGGCGCCAGCGCCCGCCCGCTGCTCGCCGGTGACGACCCCCGCGACCGGCTGGAGCAGCTACGCGCCGAGCGCGGACCACTGTACGCGCTCGCCGACTGGACCGTCCGCACGGAAGGGCTCAACCCGAACCAGGTCGCCACCGAGGTCGCCGCCGGCTGGGAGCGCCACGCCGCGACACTTGTCGTCCGCCCCCACCGGCTCGATGAGGTCAGAGAGGCGCGGGGTCTGGCGCCGGCTGATGCGCGGGCGCCCACGCTCGGCCGGTTAGCGTCGGAGTCCGCCACACGTAGCGATACGCCGCGTCGCGATCTGCCCACGGCCGGCGAAGACGCCGCCGACCCTGACCTCGCCGCACGGGTGGAGACACCGAGCGGCGCGTACCCGGTCTACGCCGGGTGGGACGCGCTTGCCCGCCTGCCGCGCTGGCTGCGCGATGCGCGACTGGGGCCGGTGGTACATGTGGTCGCTGACCGGGCCGTCGCCGGCTTGTACGGCGCGCGCCTGATGGATGTGCTCGCCGAGGGCGGATTCGAGCCGTTGATGCACGCGCTCGATCTGAATGAGGCGCGCAAGACGCTGGAGGCGGCGGAGGAGGTGTACGACGCGCTGGTGGCCGCCCGCGCCGAGCGCAAGCACACGATACTGGCTTTCGGCGGCGGGGTGGCGACCGACCTGGGCGGCTACGTCGCGGCCACCTATCTGCGCGGTCTGCCGCTGGTGCAGGTACCGACCAGCCTGCTCGGCATGGTCGATGCCGCGATCGGCGGCAAGGTCGCCGTCAACCACCGCGCCGGCAAGAATCTGATCGGCGCGTTCTACCAACCGCGGCTGGTGGTGGCCGACGCCGCGCTCCTGAGCACCCTGCCGCGCCGGGAGTACATCTCCGGCTGGGCGGAGGTGATCAAGCACGGCCTCATCATGGACACCGAACTGCTCGACTGGTTGGAGCAGGACGCCGAGTCACTGCTCGCGCTTGCTCCCGAGCCGCTAACGCGGGCGCTACGCCGCAGTATCGCCCTCAAGGCCGCGGTGGTCGGCGCCGACGAGCGGGAAGACGGCCCGCGCCTCACCCTCAACTACGGCCATACGATCGGCCACGGCCTCGAGGCCGCGACCGGCTATCATGCGCTTCTACACGGCGAGGCGGTCGCGATCGGCATGTGCGCCGCCGCCGAGATCGCCCGCGCACTCGGTCTAATCGATAGCGCGCTCGTCGAGCGGCAGAACACGCTGATCGCGCGCTTCGGTCTGCCGTCGCGCGCCCCCGAGGTAGAGGTCGACTCCGTCTTGGCGGCGATGAAACTGGACAAGAAGATCGTGGGCAAGTCGTTGCGCTTCATCCTGCTGGATCGCGCCGGCCACACCGTCATCCGTGATGATGTCCCGGCCGAACTCGTGCGCGACGCCATTGAGATGGTGACAGCAGCCTCGGGACCGCCACGCGTCGCCGGCGCCAGCGATGCCACAAATAACTAACAGTCAAAGGGTCCGCTAGCGACCGTAGGATTACGGGTGCTCGACACAAGGCCGGTCGCCCGATACAGTGAGGGGCGGCAGTCGAAGATGCCCCCTACTCCACTTTGGTGATGCCCTTTGGAAACCGCATTGTTCGGCCGGTTCTTCGAGGAAGAAGACCGGCATTGGTGGTTCGTTGGCCGCCGGCGCATCGTGCTCGATCAGATAACGCGCTACGCCAGCGACGGTCCGATCCTTGACCTTGGCTGCGGGACGGGCGGCGTCCTCGCGCATCTCGGCGAATTCGGCCCCGCGTACGGCATCGATCCGTCGTCGGAGGCCACCGGCTTTTGCCACGAGCGCGGTCTGCCGGTGGCGCTCGGTTCGGGCATGGATCTGCCCTTTGCCGATTCAACCTTCGGCGCGGTGCTCGCCCTCGATGTGATCGAGCATGTGGAAGACGACGTGGCGATGCTGCGTGAGGCGCGGCGCGTGCTGCGGCCGGGCGGTGTGGCGGTACTGACGGTGCCGGCCCTGCCCTGGCTGTGGAGCAGCCATGATGATGTCAACGATCATTACCGCCGGTACATGCGCGGAACGCTCGAGCGGTCCGTCCGCGCGGGCGGCCTCGAACCGATCAAGACCAGCTATTACAACGCGTTGCTGCTGCCGCTGGCAGCGACCCGTAAGGCCGTGAGCCGGATGAACGGCGCCGGCCATCATCTGGAAACATTGCCGGGCACGGCTAATACCGTCCTACGCTCCGTGCTCAGCGCCGAGCGGCCGGTGATCCAGCGCTGGGATATCCCTCTCGGCGCATCCCTCGTGTGCGTCGCTCGTCGGGCGATTTAAGCGAAAACGACCGACATTGGCATCCTTACCAGGTGGTGCCGCGCCCCGCGTTGCTCATTGACACGCAATTCGCGTGCATCTCGTCAGCAACAGCGAGCAAAGGATGCGAAAATGGTATCTGTACAGAGCGGAAGTGCGCTGACGTCCCCTGAATCCGTCAAGGCGGGCGCGGAGGGAGTTGCCCTGTCACACTCGGGTAGGAGCTATACTATCCATGGACACCAACGAGGGGTGGCGGAGGCAAAAGCCTCACGGTTCACCCAGGGGAGGTGTGTATGAGGGTCAAGCTGCATACACTCTATGGAGTCTTTCAGGTGGATCGATGAGGCCCGTTACGTGGGCCAGGTCGAACTTCCCCGGTGCCTAGGTCAATTCGACGCTGCGTCCCAATGACCCCGGGACCGCGTATCGGTGGAACACCACCGAGATGAGAACCGATGGTACTGGGGCGCCACAACCGAACAGAGTCACATCGCCGGCCCCTGACGGGGCCGGCTTTTTCGTGCGCGTCATCGCGCATCGCTCTCGAGGCGGGAAGCTCCGCCAGCAACTCTCCCACCACTACCGCGATCGGCCGTGAGACACCTCACTCCGCTAATTCCGTGTCTGCCGTACAGTATGTGCGACGAGCTGCACCAGCCGTCCATCCTACGCCGTGAGTTATGCATGCGCCTTTACAACAGCCGTACCGGCACCACTGATGAGTTACCGATCCGTGATGGGCGCGCGTCGATGTACGTGTGCGGCATCACACCCTACGATGTGACACACCTCGGCCACGCCTTTACCTACTTGACATTTGATGTGCTGCGTCGCCGTCTTGAGTCGCGGGGTGTCCTGGTGCGGCACGTCCAAAACATCACCGACATCGACGACGATGTCATCCGCAAGGCGCGTGAACTCGGCACGACCGTCACGGACTTGGTGGAAACGAACGTGCGCTGGTTCGACGGCGACATGCGCGCCCTGGGCGCACTGCCGCCGCACGTCTCGCCGCGCGCCACCGAGGAGATTCCCGGCATCCAGGCCATGATCGGCCGGCTGATCACTGCCGGCCAAGCCTACACCGCGAACGGCGATGTGTATTTCGCTGTCCGCACGTATCCGGCCTATGGCAGTCTCAGCCGGCTGTCAGCGGCGGAGATGGCGGCGGAGAACGAGCGACAGAACATGCGCCCGGGGCCGCGCGATCCGCTTGATTTCCTGCTGTGGCAGGCGATGGCGCCGGGCGAGCCGTTTTGGGAGAGTCCATGGGGACCGGGGCGGCCCGGTTGGCACATCGAGTGCTCGGCAATGGCGCTGGCGCACGCGGGCGAGACGCTCGACGTACACGGCGGCGGCCGTGACCTGATCTTTCCCCATCACGAGAGCGAGATTGCCCAATCGGAGTCGTACACGGGCGTGGCGCCGTTCGTACGGTGCTGGGCGCATGTCGGTATGATCCGCTATGAGGGCGAGAAGATGAGCAAGTCGCTCGGCAACCTCGTGCTGGTGCGCGACCTCCTGAAGACGTACACACCCGACGCGGTCCGGCTGTCGCTGCTCGCGATCCACTACCGCGAAAGTCGTGAGTGGACTCATGACTTGATGACCGCCGCGGCCGAGCAGGCGGAGCGTCTGCGTACCGCCGTCGCGACCCCATCCGGCGCTGGTGAGCCGCTCGACGCCGCACCGTTCGTGGCCCGATTCGAGGCGGCGCTCGACAATGATCTCGATACACCCGCCGCCGTGGTGGCGCTGCTGGAACTGGCCGAGCGGGTCACAACCGCGGGCAACGGACGGTCCGTGAGCGCGGCGCGGCAACAGTTGCAGCAGCAGTCAGCGATCATAGGGTTACGATTGAGCGAACATGAGTAGATAACGCGAGCTATTGCGACGCTCAGCCGAGCATTATGCCGAATTGAGGAAGGGCAGCGGAAATGCATGCCCTGATGCGGCTCCCGACTCGGATATGGGCAGATGCTCCCGTCGCCCACCACCGCCTGGTTCTATAAACTCCTTCTCGTGTGGTCCGCGCCCCAGGGCCACCCGAAAGGAGGACCGAGAGGATTAACGGCATACTCCGCCGCGAGCTAAGCGGGCGTTGCCCTGCTTCGCTCCATCACCAAGCCCCATCACCCACCGCACGGCCGGCTCTTGGCGTCCTCATGGCCGTGGCTTTCACCGCGATGCTGTTGGCATCGCCCGCTCCGGCCGGCGCGTACGCGACGGCCGCGACGGTGACATCGCCGGATGGAGTCAACCTCCGCGCTGGCCCTGGCACTAACTTCCCCATTTTCATCGTGATGCCGCTCGGAGCCGTGGTCACCGTTATCGGTGATGACCTCGACGGCAACTGGCTGCCCGTTACCTACAACAACCTCGCGGGGTTCGCGAAGGGAGATTTCCTCACACCGATCGGCGCCGGTCAGGGTGGTCCGACCGCGGCGCTGTCACCCACGCCGGCGCCCGCCGCGACGCCCGCTCCTGGCGTGGCGACCGCCAGCATGGCAGCGTCGCCGCAGGCAGGATCCCCGGCCGCGGCATTGATGCAATTCGCGACGGTGACGCCGCCCGACGGCCTCAATCTGCGCGGCGGCCCGGGAACGAATTTCCCGGTCGTGATGACGACCCCCGGCGGCGCGCGGGTGCAGGTGGTTGGCCGCGCCAACGCCGACGGATGGTATTCGGTGGTCTACAATGAGAAGATGGGCTGGGTCGATGGGAAGTACCTGTTGATCGGTCCTGCCGCCGCCCCCGTGCCCACGCCGGCTCCGGCCGCGCCGCTGGGACCGCCCTCTCCCGCGGTCGCGGCGCCATCCAGCGCGGGCTTCATCTGGCCGGTAGCGTCACGGCGGATCAGCACCCTGTACTCGGCGAGTCATCCCGGCATCGACATCGACGAGTTCCCGAGCGGCGGTAACCCCGTGGTCGCGATCGCCGATGGAACGGTAACGTTCGCGGGCGGGACGACATGTTGCAGCTATGGCCTGTACGTGATCGTCACGCACGCCGGCGGCTACTCGTCGCTGTACTCGCACCTGTCGAGCATCGGTGTCAGCGACGGCCAGGTCGTGAGGCAAGGAACCGCGGTCGGCAAGAGCGGCAGCACCGGTTTCTCCACCGGCGCGCATCTGCACCTGGAGATCCGCAAGGACGGCGGCTCCGTCAATCCGCTGCCGCTGCTTGGCGGAGCGTACACGATCGAATAAGCCGCGAACGTGATATCACATCTCCCCTATCACATCGCGGACCTCTGACCATACACCGAACGCCCCTGAACGGCCCTATCACCGGGGCATTCAGGGGGGTTCGGTGTCCGCGAGCGTACGTGACGGCCGCTTGATCGGGCCGCGCACGCGGGCGGCCGTCACGCACGCGGCGTCATAGCCCGGGCGGGGGTGTGACGGTTGACACCGCGGCCAATGTGTTCACGAACGGCTCACCGCCCTTCATGACGAGGTGAAGCCGGTCGCGCTGCTGTAACAGCGCGATGTCGTCCAGCGGATCGCCGTCCACCACTAGCAGATCGGCGAGTTTGCCCGGCTCCAATGTGCCGGCCTCGTGCTCCATTTCCAAGCACGCGGCCGCGGTTCGGGTAGAGGCGACGATCGCCTGCATCGGCGTCATGCCCGCCGCGACCATCAAGTGGAGTTCCATCAGGTTTTGGCCATGGACGTACCCGCCGGCGTCGGTACCCATCGCGACCTTGACGCCGCTCTCCATTGCCAAGCGCAGGCTGCGAATGTGATGGTCCTTCATCTCCCGCGCCCGGCTTTGCATGTAGGCCGCCCCGGCCCGCTCGCTGCCGTGGAACACGTACACCATGAATGTCGGCACGTAGAAAATGCCCCGATCCGCCATCATCTTGGCGATCTCCGGGTCAAGGTCGAGATAGCCGCCGTGCTCGATCGAATGCACACCAGCCTCGACCGCGGTGCGCAGTCCCGGCCCTCCGAGTGCGTGACACATCACCTTCTTGCCGAGAATACGCGCCTCATCCACCATCGCCTCCATCTCGGCGCGGCTGTACTCGGCGTCGAGCGGCCCACGCCGGGCGGAGCTAACACCGCCGGTAGTCGCCGTCTTGATCACGTCGGCCCCGGCGCGCACCATCTCGCGAACCCGCGCCCGCACCGCCTCCGGTCCGTCGGCGACACCGGAGGGGAGTCCGGGTGGAGGCGGGATGGCCGCGCCCGATGCGGTCGTGCGGTCGCCGATGCCGCCGGTGGGCGAGATGAAACCGAGCGCGATACGGGTGCGCGGCCCCGGTATCAGCCCCTGGTCAATCGCCAGCTTGAACCCGAGGTCGAGGCCACCGCCATCGCGCACGGTGGTGGCGCCGCAGGCGAGCGTGTCGCGCAGGATCGCCGCCGTCTCCAAATGGATCAGACTGAGCGGCTTGGTCAGCCCCAGCCGGTCGGCAAGCCCGTAGCCGTGGCTGCTGACGTGGTCATGGGCGTCGATGATGCCCGGCATCACGGTCTTGCCTCGCGCGTCGAACACGGTCACTCCCGGCCCATCGGGAACGGCGAGCTGTCCCACCCGGCCCACCGCCTGAATCCGATCCCCTTCGACCACTACCACGGCATCGGGTACGGGAGCCGTGCCCGTGCCGTCAATCAACCTCGCGCCCGTGATCACGATCATGGTCATACCTCCCTTGGAGATGGGGGTTGGGGGTTGGGGGTTGGGGGACGAGGGAGAGGGGCGCCTCTTTTGCCGGTAGCGGATAGCCTCCAATCTGGTATGCTGGCGGGCGCAAGGCTAAGACGCAAACGTACACGGCGTTTTGAAGGATGGGCCGCTCCCCCGTCTCCCAACACCCAACACCTAACCCCCATCACCCATCTCCAAGGAGGACCGCCATGACGACTCAATCCGTGATCACCGACGAGATGCGCGCCGTGATTGGCGTGGAGTCGGATCCCTACACCGTGGAGGTCGATAAGACGGCGGTACGGATGTTCGCGCGGTCAGTCGGCTACAGCGACCCGGTGTTCTACGACGAGGAGTTCGCCAAGTCCAAGGGCTACCGTTCGATCCCGGCCCCACCGCACTATCTCGGCACGCCGGTGTTCAACCCCGCCGCGTCCGATGCCACCTCCGGCGGGCCGCGTGGCCGCCGCTCGTTCACCTCGCCCTATACGCGCGGACTCAACGGCGGCACCGATGTCGAGTACCTCGACACGATCTGCGCTGGTGACACGCTCACCGCCACATCGAAGATCAGCGACATCGTCGAACGCACCGGCAGCCTCGGGCCGATGCTGATCACGACCACCGAAACGACCTACCAGCGCGCCGGCAAGACAGTGGCGATCGCACGCGGGACCGGCATCTCGTACTAACCGGTGGCGGCCGGTCACCCCCAGTCATACGGGAGATACCCCTCCAATCGGCGGGTGTCTATCCGCTGACGGGCCGTGGCCATGGCCGAAACGTTCGCGGCTGACAACTGACGGCGGACGGCCGACGACTCGAAAGGGGCGCCAGCGTGGATTTCAGATTCTCGTCCGAGCAAGAAGCGTTCCGACGCGAGGTACGGACCTTCTTCGAGCAGGAAGCGCCGATGCCGGGCGCTGGCGGCTTCGATTCCGGCCGCGACGGTGAGCTTGAGCGGGTGCGCGTGATCGAGGAGAAGATGTACGCCCGCGGCTGGATGACCATGGCGTGGCCTGTCGAATACGGCGGTCAGGGCGCTGACCCGATCCGGCAATTGATCTTTCGTGAGGAGGTCGCGGTTGCCGGTGCGCCGAGCGGCGGCCAGGGCGCGACCGTGATCGCGCCGGCGATCATGCTCCATGGCAGCGAGGAGCAGAAGCGCCGCTTCCTGCCCGCGATCGCCCGTGGCGAGATCAATTGGTGCCAGGGCTTCTCCGAGCCGGGGGCAGGGTCCGATCTTGCCAGCCTCCAGACGCGGGCCGTGCGCGACGGCGATGACTACGTGATCAACGGTCAGAAAATCTGGACCACCGGCGCGTGGAAGGCCGATTGGATCCACCTGCTCGCGCGCACCGACCCGGAGGCGCCCAAGCACCGGGGTATCTCGTACTTTCTGTTCGACATGAACACGCCCGGCGTCAGCGTCCAGCGGCTGACCCACATGACTGGCCGCGCCGAGTTGTGTCAGACCTTCTTCGAGAACGTGCGCGTGCCTGCCAGTCAGATGCTCGGTCCCGAGAACCGCGGTTGGTACGTCGCCGCCACCACGCTCGACTTCGAGCGCTCGGGCATCGACCGGGTCGCCTCCGGCCAGCGCATCCTCGACGACATTCGCGCCTTCGCCAACGAGGCGACGCGTGACGGCAGGCCGTTGATCACCATCCCCAATGTGAAAAACCGGATCGCCGATCTCCAGATCGCCCTGGAGGTGGGGCGGTGGCTCGCCTACCGCGTCGCCTGGATGCAGACCAAGGGCATGGTGCCGAACTATGAGGCGTCGATGTCGAAGGTGTACGGCTCGGGGCTGAACCAGCAGATCGCCAACCACGGTACCTACATCCTCGGGCTGTACGGCCAGCTCGGCGAAGACGACTCACGCGCACCCCGTGGCGGCCGGATCGCCTTTCACTACCTGCATTCCGTTCAGGCGACAATCCTGGCCGGAACCAGCGAGATTCAGCGTAATATCATCGCCACCCGCGGCCTCGGACTGCCCCGCGGGTAAGGGACGCTGGGATGGGTGTTTGGTGTTGAGGGCAGGACGACAACAGAGTGACAGTACGGGGCACGCCGGCGTCCGCGACGGCAGTGGCTGAGCGTCACGGGGAACGGAGCGGCAGGTCGGACGCCCCCGGCGATCAGCTAGTGATGGTGAGGGCAAGGGTGGCGGCGGGGCGGCCGTCGGCGGTGATGTCCACCCGCCAGCGGCCGGGGGTATCGGTGGCGCGGCCGCCGGTGCGACCGGCGGCAGTAAAGCTCAAGCGGGAGCGGGTGGTGACGGAGCAGCGCATCGCATCACCACCCGAGACCTCTTCGTAAAACAGGGCGCCGTCCGGACGGTACCAGCGGGTGACGATGCGGTGGACGCCGGGCGCACAGTCCCACGCCGCCGCCACATCGATGCCGCCGGCCGCCGCGCCGAACACGGTGCCCTCGCCCTCGGTCTTGCCGGTGGCCGGGTCATAGCGCGTGAACGCTCCGGTGAAGCGCGGCGTTATCAGTCGATCCTCACCGGCCGGCATCGCCGACACGATCCAGCGCGCGGCGGCGCGGTCTAACTGGTCGAGGCTCATGCCAGTCTGCTCGGCGAGCGCGCGCTCGAACGCCTCCGGGGCGCCAGCGCCGGTGCGCGCGAGATTGCCGAGCACACCGACGCCCCACCGCTCCGCGAGATAGGACGCGGCGCCGTAGCCGCGCTCGTATACCGACATCACCTGGTCGCCGTCTGGATAGGTCGCCAGGTCGCGCAGGGCCGGGGCGCGGCCGGACTGCTCGGCAGCGCGGGCGGCGAGGTGCCGGGTGGTGATTGGCCCGGTGGCGGCAGTGGCAAACACATCGGCCATGCCCTCGGCGAACCACGCCGGAAACGCGCAGGCGCATCCCGCCGCCGCCGTCTGGAGGTAGTGCGCCACCTCGTGCCGGACGGCGAACTCGGCCCGCTCCGGCCATGCCGGCGAGAACCGCGACATGTCGAGGGCGATCCACGCCCCCTCGATCGTGCCGCGCGCCGCGACACCCTCGGTGTCAGCCAGCCGCGCCCGCGTCGCGGCCGAGGTCTGGCCCACCGCCGTCCGCGCGGCGTACGCCGCTCGGTCGCCGTGCAGATGAACCGTGAGCGGCAGCGCGGGACGAATGCCGAGAGTCCGCTCGCCCTGTTCTATCGCGTCGCGCACCGTTGCCTCGATCAGCGCGGTCCACCCCTCGGCAACCGGGTCGTGCGCCACAATGCGCGGCGGGCAGCCGGTGGGCGCGGCGTACTGGTCGGTGACGGCCACCCCCTCACGTACGGCATCCCGCCGCACCCACCACAATGTCACGCGGCACAAATCCACACCGGCGCCGCGCAGGGCGCTGGCCGCCTGGTCTTTGCGCTCGGCAAACGCGGTGAAATCGGGGACGTTGAGCAGTTGGACATAGCGGGCGGCCACATCGGGCGCATCCACGAGGCAGTACGCCGCCTCGTCCCGATCGGAGAGAGTCACGCGCAAACCTTCTGCCCGCAACGCGCCGCAGTGCTCCGCCGGTGAGCCGTCCGCATCCACGGTCGGGACGCCTTGGGTTTGCGCCGCGGCCCGCGGCCCGTGGGCCACGACCAACATGCCGTGCGGGGTGTCGCGTCCGGCCGCCATCGCCGAGGCGGCCCCGGTGCGACCGTGCACACGCGCCCTCGCCGTTCCACCCAGTACGGCAAGCACGGCGATGAACACGACAAGGGTAATAGGGCGTGGCATTTCGGCAGCTCCCATACGGCCCGTGGGGGGCGCTCCGTAGGTGTCGAAAGGCGCGGCCACGGCTGGAGTGACGCGCTCACGCATCAGGCGACCCAGCGGTCAGTATGACGCGCGCCGGTAATACCGCCGCCCGCGCGTCATCCGTCCGTACTGCCTCGCTCCGGCATTCGTCCCGTGGGCACAAGGTCCCCGCGATCGGTGGAAAGGGCCACCGGGTGGACGACACTGGGACAGACGCCGCATCAGGCAGACCAGCGGCGCGCGGACCACGGCGAGCGTCCATGGCGTCACCGGGGATGAAAGGGCCGCCGTGCCCCAACACCCAACACCTATCACCCACTTTCCAGGGAGGAAGATCGTGCAGGCACAGGCTTCAAACGAGACGTTCGGAGAAGACGAAGGCGGAACCGGCGGCCGTCTCAAGCGGCTGTTCCACGAGGGCAACCGGCGGCATGTGGTCGTGACCCAGGGGGAACGGCAAGTCGTTGATTTTCCCTTAACAATTGGCGTGATCGGCGCCGTGTTGGCCCCGCCGCTGGCCGCGCTCGGCGTGGTGGTCGCATTGATCACCGGTTGCAGCATCGCGGTCAAACGAGACGGCGACGACTAACGTCTCTCTCGACCACTCACATGGGTATCTCACGACCGCGGACGACCCGATGGGTCGTCCTGGTCCGCCAGATACACGAACGGGCAGTCCGGCGCTGTTCGAGAAATCAGCAGCCAGCGTCGCGCGACTATCGTCCCGGCTCGGCGCCCTTCCCCCTGCCGCCGAGCGCTGACGGCTGACCACTGAATTGCCTCCCCGCGCTGCCGGTGACACGGATTGAACCATGACCACGGCTGCCGGCCAGCTCGTGCTTGTTCTCCAATTCGGCAGCGCGGGCGCGACGACCGCCGTACTGCTGGTGGCGCTGCTTGGCGCGGGCCTTTGCCTCCTTTGGCGGCAAACCGGCCCGCGCTTTGCCGTGTCCGCGACGCTGGTCGGGTTGGCCGGTTTCCTGCTCGTGGGCAGCCTCACGGCGCCGGCCGCGGTCGCGGTGGTCGGTGTTTGCTGGCGGCGCCGGAACGCGCGCCGGCCGGCCACGGCCCCGATATCCGTGGTCAGCCAGTTTGCCATCGTCGCGACCGGCCATGCGCTGTACACGCTCGGCCGGATTCTCGTGCGGGGTGAGGTCGAGCCGGCGCGGCAGCACGCCGAGCGGATCGTGGCGGCGGAACACTCCCTCGGCATCGCGATCGAGCCGGCGCTGCAAGGACTGGCGCTACGCTCGGAGGCGGTCATCCGTGGATTCAACGCGGTCTATGTGCCGCTGTACCTTCCGGTCGTGCTCGGTGTGATGCTGTGGTTGTGCCTTGCCGATCTGCCGTCGTATCGTCTGCTGCGGGACAGCCTGGCGATCTCGGCCGCGCTCGCGCTGCTGATCATCGCGCGATTCCCCGCCGCGCCGCCCCGGGTTCTACCGGGGTTTGATGTGGTCGACACGGCCGCGCTATTCGGCCATCGGAACACATTCACCAATCAGTACGCCGCGATGCCTAGCCTGCACGTTGGCTGGACGGCGCTCGCCGGCCATGTGCTGGGAGGGAGTATCGGCGGGAGGCGCGGCGCGCTCACGCGCGTCATCCCCGGCCTTCTCATGACCATCACGGTCATCGTCACCGGCAACCACTACCTGCTCGATGCCGCGGTCGTGCTCTCGTGGTCGCGTCCGGGCTATGATGTGGTGAGGGAGCGACGACCAGCGACATCGGGGCTGCCCACCCGCGCGTGCGGCCCTCACGCATCGCACCGCTGGCCGTCGCGGCCACACCCACACGACTAACGACCGTCCCCTCTGCTCCCATTGTGCGCCCGCCGGCCCACCGCGAGGTGAGCGGTACTTGGCACGCGAAACGCGGGGACACGGGATGAAGGAGCACATCATGTC
>JBBQJF010000082.1:0-16861 GCA_038325665.1 Dehalococcoidia bacterium
ACCCCGGACGAGATCACGGAGATCGTTGACAGCACGACCACGACGACGATCATCTCCGGCAACTTCCCCATCCACATGCGTCTGTACGCGCATCCACACAGCGCGCCCACGGTGGTGATGGCGCACGGCATGTTGGTCTACGGTTTGATCCTCGCCCGCCTGCAGCTCCCGTTCTACCGCGCCGGCTTCAACGTCGTGCAGTTCGATTTGCCGGGGCTGGGCCAAAGTGGCGGTCCTCGCGCCGGCTGCACCACCCGCGATATCTTCCGCGCATGGGATGACGCGATCAACTTCGCCCGACGCCGTTTCGGCGACCCGCTGTATGTGATGGGCGTGGCCGAGGACGGCGTGACCTGTTACTACGTGGCGGCGAACCGGCCGGATGTGCGGGCGATGTCGATGCATACGCTGTTCGAGTACGGCGATCCCGGCGGCGTTCACTGGCAGGGACCGCCTTGGATGGTGAAGATGAAGTCGGCCGGTCTCGCGGTCACCTCCCGATTGCGCCCGACGATGTCGATGAGGGGCACGCAGGGCATTCCCTTCGATGGCGTGTTCGGCGGAGCAGAGGATGCGCCGCTGATCAAGATTCTGGAAGCGGACCCACTCGCCCTCCAAGACGTGGAGTTTCGCTTCACCTACTCACTCGTGCAGGCGCAGCGGGCGCCGGTCAAATTCGAGGACTGCCGCACGCCCGTGCAGATCATCGCGTCCGAGAAGAATGAGATCTGGCCGTACGATATGGTCACGCGCAATTTCCAGCGCCTGGGCGGGCCAAAGGAATTGATCACGCTGGTGGGAGCGCCCCAGTGGGAGTTCAACCGCGAATTCCACGAGATCTACTGCGCCCATGTGATCCGCTGGTTCAAAGCCAACGGCGCCGTCACCGCCGCCCGCTTCGAGGAAGGCGCCACGACGCCCGGCACTCGCGAATCCATCCAAGGCCGGGTCGCCGCCAAATACCAGGCCACGACAACGTACACCGACCGACCATCGTAGGCCGTTCATAGACCAACCGTTGGACGATCCGCGCGAGAAGGGCGACCCGGTGGGTCGCCCTTCTCGTGAATATGGCCGGGTGGTGGCGGAAGGCTACGCCGGCCGCGTGGCGGCGGGTGCGGCGGACTGCTTTGCGGCCGCCTTGCGGCTGCCGCGCCACTCGTTGTTGAGGTTGTACAGGCCCCATAGACGCTTGGCGAGCACGGCGGCGCGGGCCGGCAGCGGGCGGATCGCCGACTGTATGTCGAGAATCACGCGACTTTTCACGGGCCGGCCGGCGAGCACGTCCAGCGCGGCAGGCAGCGCCAGCACGCCGAACAGATGCGCCGTGTACACGATCTGGGGGAAGCCCGAACTCTGACCACGAAGCTGCCGGAACAGCTCGGGAATGATCTCGTACGGCATCGCCGCGATCGGCACCACTCGCCGCTGATAGACGAGCGGCTCCATCTCGTCGATCTCGTCGGCGGTGACCTTGCCGTTCAGCACCTCGGTCGAGTCCTTGCGATAGTCGTACACGTAGAACAGTTGTAGCCCGGCGAGGTCGTAGCCCGCCAGCACGGGCACACGGTAGCGCTTCGCCTGCTCGTGCAGCATGTACTTCGCTTTCAGCGGGGCCTTGGTCGTGACATCGACCGCATCGATGATGATCGCCGAGGCGCGCACCAGCCGCGCGACATTCTCCTCGGTGATGCCGTGCGGCTCGACCGTGATATCAGCGTAGGGATTGATATCGCGCATCCGCTCCTGGAACACCTCGGCCTTATTGCGATCAACATCCTGAATGCGCACGGCCTGGCGATTCATGTTGTGCCAGTCAAATGTATCTGGCTCGGCCAAGGTGAGCCGCTCGGCGCCCAAGCGCACGAACGGCTCGATCACTGCCCCGCCGACCGACCCACAGCCCGCCACCAGGATCATCGAGCGACGCAGGCGCTGCTGCTCGTCCTCCGGAATGACGCCGCGGTTGCGGGTGACGAGCCGCGCGTAGAACTCATCATGCGGCGGTAGCGTCACCTGCTTGCCGTTGGTGAGCGTGAACGACTGGCCCTTATTGCTGGTGGAATCATCAATCGACGGCGAGGTCACGGGCGCCTCCTTCCACGATTATCGCTTTGCCGCGGAACCCTCGGCCTGGAGCGCGGGCAGCCGTTCGAGGATGTCGGCGCGCTTGGCCTTGAGCGTCGGCGTGAGCGGAAATGTCTCATCCGGCCAGATGCTGTGACCGGAAATATGCTGATGCGGGCCGAGAGCGGCGTTCGCCTTCTTGATCAGCGCGGGCACGTTTGACTCACCGGACTCCTTGTCGAGGACAAGCACCGCGTGTACCTCGATATCACGACCCTTGGGCAACCCGAACACGGCCGCGTCCTTGACGCCCGGCACGCTCGTTAGCGCCCGCTCGACATCCTCCGGGTAGACGTTCATGCCATTGGCCATCACGATCATGTTCTTCTTGCGCCCGTGCAAGCGCAGCCGACCGTTCTTATCGAAGTAGCCGAGGTCGCCGGTCATGTACCAGCCGTCCTTGAAGGCGGCGGCGGTCGCCTCCTCGTTCTGCCAGTAGCCGGGGGTGACATTCTCACCGCGGACCAGCACCTCGCCATCCTCGGCGATGCGGATATCGATCCCGGGCAGCGGCCGGCCGACGGATTCGGCGTCGCGGTCGTTGACCGAGTGGGCCGCGACCACGGGCGACGCCTCAGTCATGCCGTAGCCCTGCACGATCTTGAAGCCGAGCGACTCCCACCAGTTCGCCAGTCCCGGATCGAGGTAGGCGCCGCCGGAGACGAGAAACTCCAACTCCCCCCCCATGCGCGCGTGGACCTGCTTGAATAGGCGGCGGCGTAGCGGCAGCGGCAGGTAGCGCGCGACCTTGACCAGCTTGTCGAATTGCTTCGTCTTGCCCTGCTTGCGCACCTCGCGCTCGATGCCATCGCGGAACAGTTCCAGCACCTGGGGCACACAACTCATGTTTGTGATCCGGCCGAGCTGCATCGCGTCGAAGATCACATCCGGGCGGAGGCTGCCGACATAGTACATGGTCGAGCCGCCGGACATCGGGATCAGCAGGCCACAGGTCTGCTCGAACATGTGGCTGAGCGGCAGGATCGACAGCACATGGTTGCGGGGAGTGGGATAGACGGCGTTGCGCCCGGCGCGCACGTCGGCGACGATGTTGCCATGGGTCAGGATCACGCCCTTCGGGTTGCCGGTGGTGCCCGAGGTGAACACCAGTTCGGCTATATCGGACGCGGCGACCGGCCGGTCGGCGGGGTCGGCGGGCGCGACATTCTTGAGGATGGCGCGCAGGTCTTCGAGTCGCGTCTGGGGCGCGTGCGAGGCTTTGAGCTTACCCGCCTGCTCTTTGCCGATGAAGATGTGTTTCGGCTCGGTCTGCTCCTCAATGCGGGTGAGCAGATCCTCGGGGCTGCGGAGGTCGAGCGGCACGACCACCGCGCCGGCGAGCATCGTGCCGAAGAACGCGGCGATCCACTCCGGCCGGTTTGGTCCCCACAACACGACGCGGTCGCCCTTATTCACCCCGGCATCGCGCAGGTGGGCGGCGACGCGGCGGGTGTAGTCCCACAGCTCGTCATAGCTCCACGACCAGCGATCCGACTTGCCGCCGTAGAAGGCGACCGCGGGCGCCCCGCCGCGCGATTCGGTCGTCTGGCGAAGGAGTTGAACCAGCGTACTCATAACGCCCTCCCGGATGCGGTGCGCCGGCCTCGTGTCCTCGCTCGGTGCGGGCGAACAGTGAGGCGCCGCGTGGTGGTCAGGGCGCCCATCCGCACTCACCCGGAGGAGCCTCGGGCGCCTCTGCTGACGGCAATTCTACAGGATCAGCGTCCGGAAGCGTGACCGGACCCGGCGAGACCGAGACCAGGCCCGACCCGTACCATCAACCTGCCAGTCCGCATGCAAAGGCTGAGAATGTGAGCAGTTTATGCTTGTCGGTCGGGGCGCAGCACTGTTATACTCGGTGGGAATGTGGTTATGTTGGCGGACGCCTGTCCTGGCCCTGGCCGGGGCAAATCTATGGTGTCCGAATGCGCGAAAGGAATCCCATGCCGCCCCTCGTGTCCATGAAGCAACTGCTCGAAGCCGGTGTCCACTTCGGCCACCAAACCCGCAAGTGGGATCCGCGCATGCGCCGGTTCATCTTCACCGAGCGCAACGGCATCCACATCCTCGACCTGCAACAGACGGTCCAGCGGCTCGCCGTGACCTACGATTACGTGCGTGACCTGGTCGCCAACGGCGGCACGATCATGTTCGTCGGCACCAAGAAGCAGGCGCAGGAGGCGGTCGAGTCCGAGGCCCGCCGCGCCGGCATGCCCTTCGTCAACAACCGCTGGCTGGGTGGTTCGCTGACCAACTTCCAGACGATCCAGTCGCGCATCGACCACCTCGTCCGCCTCGAGAACGCTAAGGCGCGCGGCGACTTCGACGTGCTGCCCAAGAAAGAACAGCTCAAGATCGACGAGGAGATCATCCGGCTCAACCGCCACTTCGGCGGCGTCAAAGAGATGACGCGGCTCCCCAATGCCCTATTCATCGTCGATCCGCCCAAAGAGCGCAACGCGGTGCTCGAGGCGATCCGCATGAACATCCCGATCGTCGCGCTGAACGACACCAACTCCAACCCTGATGAGATTGACTACCCGATCCCGTCCAACGATGACGCGATCCGGGCGGTGAAGCTGCTCACGGCCAAGATGGCCGACGCGGTGCTGGAAGGCCAGTCGATCCGCGAGGCCGGCAGCGCCGCCGGTATCGAGGAAGGCACGGCCGCCGACTTCGCCGATCTGACCGTCGCCAGTTTCTCGCCCGACGACGAGCCGAACGAGCCAGCGGTCGAAGCAGCCGCCGAGGCGTAATCGAGCATCCCGCCCCGGACCACCGGGGCGGTTTCATGTGACTTGCTCATGCCTCCACGACGCGCCGCCGAGAAATGACATGGCGCGAGTGACAGCGGGAGTCGTGGGGGCCGCGCCGTCGATCGGAGCGGGCGGCGGACGAGTACGGGTTGCCTAGTTCCAAGGACGTCGCTTGCGCCCACGGAGACTTCAGCGGAACGTGAGGAGTCGCTCCCCCGCCCCTCGCACGCCTGCGTCGGCATGGCGGGAGGGGTGGGAGCGCGGGGGCTAGCTGAACGTGAAAGTCGCCAGGGCCTGACCGGGTGATACACACCACCGCCGGGCAGTCGTACGCTGACGATCAGCGGCGGCCCGGCTCAGACGGAGGAACAGACGAATGGTCGCGATTGGACCCAACCTGATCAAGCAACTGCGCGAGCGCACCGGCGCCGGCGTCATGGACTGCAAACGCGCCCTCGAAGAGGCCGGCGGCGACGTTGATAAGGCCGAGAAGATCATCGCTGCCCAAGGCATCGAACGCGCCGGCAAGCGCGCCGGCCGCGAGGCGAGTCAGGGTGTGATCGAGTCGTACATCCACCAGGGCCGCATCGGCGCCATGATCGAGCTGAACTGCGAAACAGACTTCGTGGCGCGCACCGATGACTTCCGCAAACTGGCGCGAGAGGTCGCGATGCAGGTCGCGTCGATGAACCCGCGGTACATCACTAAGGACGAAATTCCAGCCGGTGAGGATGTCGAACCGAAGGAGGTAGCGCTGCTCGAACAGCCCTACATCCGCGACGGGTCCCGCACCATCGGCCAACTCGTCACCGAGACTAGCGCCAAGACCGGTGAGAAGGTCGCCGTTCGTCGCATCGCCCGATTTGAGCTAGGTGGCACGTAGGTGGGCCGGATTGAGCGGCCGCGTCCCGTGATGTCGTGTAATGGAGCAGTGTTCACCTGACCGCCGGCGCATGATGAGTGACATTCGCTCACGTCGCCGCGGTGATGCCGGACCTTCGGACACGATTAGGCGCCCGCTCGGTTACGAGTGACGCCGCCGGCGGGCGCATCCCATCGGGCGCGGTCCGAACCTTTTTCCATGGGGACGGCCCGGTGTTTCGCTCCGGTCTGATGGACGGCCGAACGGCTCGGCCGAAAGGAACGCGCGGCGGTCTGTCCTCGCGACGCGATGCAGACCCGGTTCGGTGAGGCTACGACGTGGGAACGCCCATCTATCGACGTGTATTGGTGAAACTGAGCGGCGAGGCACTGATGGGCAGCGCCCCTTTTGGCCTTGACAGTGCCACTCTCTCCGGCATCTCCGAGCAGATTAAGTCGGTGCTGGCGATGGGAGTCGAGGTCGGTATCGTCGTCGGCGGCGGTAATTTCTGGCGGGGTGACACCGTCGCCCGCACCCTACGCATGGAGGCCGCCACCGCCCACTATGCCGGCATGCTCGCGACGATCATGAACGCGCTCGCCCTCCAAGAGTCGCTCGAGCACATCGGCGTCACCGTCCGCACTCAGAGCGCGATCTCCGTCCAGGCCGTCGCCGAGCCGTACATCCGCCGCCGCGCGATGCGCCACCTGGAGAAGGGGCGCGTCGTGATCTTCGCTGCCGGCACCGGCAACCCGTTCATGACGACCGATACGGCGGCGGCGCTGCGCGCGATCGAGATCGGCGCCGAGATTGTGCTGATGGCGAAGAACGGAGTGGACGGTGTCTATGACTCCGACCCGCGCAAAACGGCCACCGCGCGGAAGTATGAGCGGCTTAACTACCTTGACGCGCTCAATCGCCGTCTGGCGGTGATGGACTCGACCGCCCTGTCGCTCTGCATGGAGAACGGCCTGCCGATCGTCGTGTTTGACCTCGGGGCCGAACAGAGCATCGTGCGGGCTGTCACCGGAGAGGCCAGTGGAACGCTGGTTAACCAGCACGAAACCACGATGGTCGGAGATCAGTGAATCAGCGTTGGGCGGGCGGTGTACGCTACAATCGAGGCGCCGCGCGTCACTCCTGACCATTCCACGGACGAGGTGCAGCGATGATCAACGACGTTCAGGCGAGCGCACGCGACCGAATGCAGAAGGCGGTCGAGGCACTACGCAAGGATTTCCAGGCGATTCGCACCGGCCGCGCCTCGACCGGGCTGATCGACCATGTACGCGTGGACTACTTCGGCACACCCACGCCGATACCACAGCTCGCGACCGTGTCGGCGCCCGAAAGCCGCCTGCTTGTCATCCAGCCGTGGGACCGCAATTCGCTGGGCGCGATCGAGAAGGCGCTGCAAAAGTCGGACCTCAACCTAACCCCCAGCAACGACGGCAGCGTCATCCGCCTCACCCTGCCCCAACTCACCGAACAACGCCGTAAGGAATTGACGAAGCTCGTCCAAAAGCGCGCTGAAGAGGGGCGAATCGCCGTGCGTAACGTCCGGCGCGACGCGCACGACGAACTACGCAAGCTCGAGAAGAGCAAGGAAGCGCCCGAGGACGAGGTCCGCCGCGCCACTGAACAACTCCAGAAGACCACCGACCAATTTGTGGCCGAAATCGACCGCGCCTCCAAGGATAAGGAAGCCGAATTGCTCGAGGTGTAGCCGCGCGAAACGATAACGTGCGCCGCCCGTTAACCAGGTGAGAATCGTTGCCCATGCCCTGCCACGCGGTGGGGCATGCGCTGCCAAACCGGGGGCGCGGAACCCTTTATCCCCAACCGCGCGGGGGTCAAAGACGATGGTGATCGAAGCCGACGCACCGGCCGAGTCCACGGCCGGAGAGGGACGTTTACCCCGGCACGTCGCCATCATCATGGATGGGAACGGACGCTGGGCGCAGCAGCATGGCCGGTCGCGCCAGGCCGGTCACAAGGCCGGCACCGAGAATATCCGTCGCGTGATCGAGCGCTTCGCGGCCCACGGTGTCGGATATCTCACCCTGTACGCCTTCTCGACCGAGAACTGGAACCGGCCCCGACGTGAGGTCAACGCGCTGATGCGTGTGCTCGCGCTGGCGCTCCGCAACGAGGTCGAGAACTTCCATAAGAACAACATCCGCTTGCTGCACATTGGCCGGCTCGACGGGCTGCCCGCCGCTCTGCAAAAGCAGGTGCGCGACGCGCTGGAATTGACCCGCGACAACACCCGCATGACCGTGTGCGTGGCCTTCAACTACGGGGGGCGCGACGAGATCGTGCAGGCCGTGCGCCGGATCGTCGCGGACGGCTTTTCCCCCGATCAGGTCGATGAGTCGCTGATCGGCTCACACCTGTATACCGCCGCGGTTCCCGACCCCGACCTGGTCATCCGCACCGCCGGCGAGATGCGGCTGTCGAACTTCCTGCTGTGGCAGGCAAGCTACGCCGAACTGTATGTCACACCGGTGCTGTGGCCCGACTTCGGCTCTGAGGAGGTTGACGCGGCTCTGACCGAGTACGCCCGCCGCACCCGCAAATTCGGCGCCGTGCCCGCCGGTCGCGTGAAGCGCCCGGCGCGCGGGCGTGGGTCCGCGTGAACGGCCCACCTCAGCCCTCGGACGACCCCTCACCGCCCGGCTCCTCCGCCGCGCGGCCCCGTCCCCGTCCGTCCGGCGTGGACCTGTCCACGACGCCGGCAGGCGCGGGCGGTGGGTCGCCGCACCCGGCCACGCCCGCCGCCGCCCCACCAGGCAGTCGGGCGAGTGATCTGCGGACCCGTTTACTGACCGCCACGGTTGCCATCCCGCTGCTTCTGATCGTGATCGTCGCCGGCGACCCGCTCTTCTCCGTGGTTGTCGCCACCGCTCTCGCCGCCGGGGCGATCGAGTTATACCGCGCCGGCGGCATCCCTACCCGCGACCCGCTCGCTCTGTGGGGCGCGGCCGGGGTGTCCGCCACCGTCCTCGCCGCTCACGCGGGGGCGGATGCGCGGTTCGGTGTGCTCACCGCGGTCGTTGCCGTCGCGCTCGCGCTGGTGGTCGCGCGTACTGATGTCGAGAGGGGTTTCGCGCACTGGACGGCCGTCTGTGCCGGGGTGCTATACGTGGGTGTGCTGGGCGGCTATCTGGTATCGCTGCGCCGACTTGATGATGGTCGCGACTGGGTGTTGTTCATGCTGGCGGTCACCTTCGCGACCGATACCGGCGCGTACGCGGTCGGACGCGCGATCGGCCGGCGTAAGCTGGCGCCCCATATCAGCCCCGGTAAGACGATCGCCGGCGCGGTGGGCGGACTGGTCGCCGGGGCGCTCGCGGCGGCGGCGGCCAATGCCGTGTTCGGGCTCGGCGCTCCACCCGCGCTGGCGTTCGGCGTCGGCGCCGTCGCCGCGATCGCGGCCCAGGTCGGAGATCTGGGCGAATCGCTGCTCAAACGCTCGCTCGGGGTGAAAGACATGGGCAACTTGCTGCCGGGACACGGCGGCATGCTTGACCGCCTTGATAGCATCTTGTTTGTCGTGCCGGTGGTATACTACGGGGTGATATGGATCATCAATTGACGGGCGTCGCGGTCCTCGGCTCCACCGGGTCGATCGGCACCCAGACGCTTGACGTGATTCGAGCGCTGGGCGACCGCTTCCGTGTGATCGCCCTCGCTGCCGGACGGAACACCGGTCTGCTGTACGAGCAGACGGCCGAGTTCCGTCCGCTATTTGTCTGTGCCGAAGCCCCGCTCGACCCGGCATCGCTCGCCGGCGCGCGTCAAGCTCCAATCAACGAGCTGGTCCTCCACCCCGATGTCGATGTCGTGGTCGTGGGCACCACCGGCGCGGCCGGCCTCGCGCCGACACTCGCGGCGCTGCGCGCGGGCAAGGCGGTGGCCCTGGCTAACAAGGAAGTACTGGTCATGGCCGGCGCGATCCTGTCCGAGACGGCCCGCGCCTCGGGCGGGCAGTTGCGGCCGGTGGACAGCGAGCATTCCGCTATCTGGCAATGCCTGTGGGGCGAGGACCATGCCGGCATCGACCGGCTGATCCTAACCGCTTCCGGCGGCGCGCTACGCGACCGCGCGGCCGGCTCACTCTCCACGGTGACGGCGACCGAGGCGCTCAACCACCCTACCTGGAGCATGGGTCGCAAGATCACCGTCGATTCGGCCACGCTGTTCAACAAGGGCCTGGAGATGATCGAGGCTCAATGGCTGTTCGATGTACCGTTCGAGCGGGTCGATGTCGTCATGCACCGCGAGAGTATTGTCCATTCGCTCGTCGAGTTTCGCGATGGCTCCGTGAAAGCCCAGCTCGGCCTGCCGAATATGCGCCTACCGATCCAATGCGCGTTGACGTATCCGGAGCGGCTGCCCTGTCCGGCGGTGCCGCGGCTCGATCTGGCGACGCTCGGCAGTCTCAGCTTTTCGCCGCCCGATATGGGCCGATATCCCTGCCTGGCGCTGGCGATGGAGGCGGGCCGGCGCGGCGGGTCGTATCCCGCCGTGCTTGCGGCGGCCGACGAGATCGCGGTCGAGCGATTTCTCGCGGGCGGCCTGCGCTTCACCGATATCGCGCGGGTGGTGGAGCACACGCTCGCGGCCCACACGGGTGACGCCGCTCCGGGATTGGACGCGATCCTTGCCGCCGACCGGTGGGCGCGCGGACACGCCGGCAATCAGCTCGCCGGTCTGGCCGTATGACAGCCCCCACGAACGCCGCTGAAACAGGGTGACTCGCGACCGCGCCGCGCTCCATCTGCCGGCTGGTTGCCGGACCCGCGACAGCGACGCGCGGGTCGGTCCAGGGTGTGAGACGCTGATGAGACCGTCGCGATTGACCGATGACACATGAGAGAGTGCGCGCGGAGCGGGCCGCACCCTATCTGCCGGCTCCATCGATCGAGAAGGCATCGCCGCCAGTCGCGAGAACTACCGCGGAACAGCGCCCGGACAGGCGCGACGTACAGGACGGCACATGAACACACTGGTTCAATCGATACTGCCATTCGTTGGGATTCTCGTGGCCCTCGTCGTCATCCACGAACTCGGCCATTTCGTCACGGCGAAGATGGCGGGCGTGAAGGTGCTGGAGTTCGGGGTCGGCTATCCGCCGCGACTGTGGGGCAAGAAGTTTGGTGAAACCGAATACACGCTCAACTGGCTGCCGCTGGGCGGCTTTGTGCGATTGTTGGGCGAGGAAGACCCGACCGATCCGCGCAGCCTGGCAGCGAAACCGCGATGGATACGCATCGGCGTGATGGCGGCCGGCGCCGCGATGAACGCCGTGCTGCCGATCCTGTTGTTCACGATCTCGTTCATGATTCCGCAGGACGTGGCGGTCGGCCGTCCCGTCGTCGATCAGGTGAACGCCGGCTCGCCCGCCGCCAAGGCCGGGGTGAAGGGCGGCGACACGATTCTGCGCATCGATGGTCGTGATGTCGATAGCCTGCCTGACGCCAGCTACCTGATCCGCCTCAAGCAAGGCAAGACCATGACTTGGACGCTACGCCGCCCAATCGAGGGCGGCGGCGGTCAGCTCTCGGCGGGCAGCAACGTGCTTGATGTCGATGTCTACGCCCGCTGGGCGCTACCCTCCGGTCAAGGTCCGACGGGCATCACGCTCAATCAGCGCGGCCTCCAATATGAATCACAGTCCGACCCGATCTGGGAGGCCGTGCCTCGGGCGGTACAGCGCACCGGCGAGCTGTTCATCCTGGCGCGGAACCAGATCATCACCTGGATCGCGTCGCGCACGGCGCCGGAGGTACAGGGGCCGGTCGGAATCGCCGATACCACCGGTAAGGTCGTCGATCAAGTCGGCTGGCTGGCATTATTCGAGCTGGCGGCGCTGATCAGCATTAACCTGGCCGTGGTCAACATCCTACCCCTACCGATGCTCGATGGCGGCCGGATTCTGTTCGTCTTGATCGAGATCTTGCGCGGCGGCAAGCGGGTGCCGCCGGAGAGAGAAGCGCTCGTCCATCTTGCCGGCTTCGTCTTGATGATAAGCCTCGTCGTGGTTGTCACATTCTTCGACATCCGGCGGATCGTCACCGGCGGGTAGTCGCTTCCGCCCCGCGACACGGCGCCTATCCACGGCGGTCCGGCGCCTTCAGGAGGGCGACCCGCCGGGTCGCCCTCGCCCGCGGGGCAAAGACCATCCGGCTGAAGCGGATACGCGCGGCCCCTCCTTTGGTTCATTGTTCCCCGCTCTGATCGGGTGCGATAATCCTGATGCACCCCGGGAGGAGCACATGCATAGCGATCCCCGTGTCCGAATCCGCGCGGCAGCCACGATGCTCGCTGTCGTGTTGGCCGCTCTGCTGGTCGCGTGTGGAGATGACAAGGGCGGGGACAAACCGTCCGGCGCCGCCACGGCCGCCCCACCCGATGCCGCGACACTGTTGCGACAGTCGGCCGAGCGGATGGAGCAGGTAAAGAGCTTCCACTTCGTGCTTGACCACGAGCGCGGCAGTTCGCCGATCGTGCTCGGCCTCGCGATGAGCCGGGCCGAGGGCGATGTGCTGCGGCCCGACCGGCTGCGGGCCGATATCGAGGCCTCGGCGCTCGGCGGCGTGAAGGTCAACACCAAGCTGGTCAGCATCGGCGACACCGCCCACATCACCAATCCCTTTAACCCCAGCCGCTGGGAGCCGCTGCCCAGCGGCACCAAGCTCAGTGACGTCTTCGACCCCGGCAACGGCACCACGGCCGCGCTCCGCAGCGTCAAGGATCCGCGGATCACGGGCGAGGAAACGATCGCGGGCAAAAAGGTGTGGCGAATCGAGGGCGATATCGATGGCGCGGCGGTCAGCGCCCTGGCGACGATCGCGGAAGGCGGCTACACCGCCAAGGGTACGGTCTGGATCAGCCAGGAATCGCGTGATGTCCATCGCATCCGCCTCGACGGCCCGCTGGGCGCGAAGGACACGCCGGGTGTCATCCGCCGGCTCGAATTGTCGCGCTTCGACGAATCGGTGAGCATTACGCCTGTCCCGTCCAGTTGAGGCGGTAGGCAGCGGGCGGCACGCCGCGTGGCCGGACCGGGTCCGCCGCGCGCCGGCCGCGACTCGGAACGAACAGTTGCATGACCGGACAACAGACGGATCGTGCTCCGCTCCTCGCGTCACGGCCCCGACCCGCCCGCCCATGGCCGCTGGTGATCGCGCTGGGCATCGGCGTATTCGTCGGAGGCTTTGACCAAACCTTCGTCGTGCCCGTGCTCGCGCGGATGCTGGCCGACCTGGACATCCCGATCAGCGAGTTCGGCAAGGCGTCGTGGATCATCAACGGCTATTTGATCGGATACACGGTCGCGATGCCGCTAATGGGTCGCATCGCGGACGTGTACGGCCACCTCCGCGTCTTCACGGCCGGCCTGCTAATCTTTATCGGCGGCTCGGTGCTGGTTGCCCTCGCGCCGAACCTCACCGTACTGACCATCGCTCGCGCTGTCACGGCCTTGGGCGGCGGCGCGCTTGTCCCAGTCGCGCTGGCGATCGCGGCCGGACGCCTGCCCGCCCGTCAGCGTCCGCTGGGGCTGAGCGCGATCTCGACGCTCGACGACGCCTCCAGTCTGATCGGACCACTGTGGGGTACGCTGATCGGTGTATGGATCGGCTGGCGCGGACTGTTCTGGATGAATATCGCCCTCGGTCTGCCGGTGCTCGCGCTCGTGCTGTGGCTGGCGCGGCAGACTATCGCGCCCACCGCGGACGCGGACCAGCCCGGCCGCGCCACCACCCGACCACGCCCGACGGTGGATTGGCTCGGCGGCGCGCTGTTCGCGGGGGCGCTGGTGGCGCTGACGGTCGCCCTCGCGGACGCCGGCAACACGCCGCGCCCGCTCGGGCAGACACTCGGGTTCTACGCGCTGGCGGCGGTCTGCCTCGGTCTGTTTGTCGTGCAGGAACTGCGGGCGACGGATCCGGTGGTCGATCTGGGCATGTTTCGCTCACCGCGGCTGGTGGCGGCCAATATCCTCTTCTTGTTGGAGGGCGGAGCCCTGATCACAGCGTTGGTGAACGTGCCGCTGATGACCGAGACGTTGTGGGACCGCTCCGGGGCGCAACCCGGACTGATGCTGATGCGGATGGTATTGTTCATGATCGCCGGCGGGCTGCTAGGCGGGCTGCTGGCTCCGCGGATCGGCTTCCGCGCGACCGCCTTCGCCGGCTTCGCGCTCGCCGCCGCCGGCTTGTTCGGCATGAGCGCCTGGTCCCGGACACCGAGCGAGGCGGCATTGTGGGCTGCCCTCGCCGTCGCGGGGCTTGGGTTTACGCTGGCGGATGCGCCGCTGTACGCGACGGTGGTCAATCATGTCGAGGCGGGGCGACGGGCATCAGCGGTCGCGCTGCTGCAGGTGTTTCAGACCACCGGCATGATCGTCGCGATGGCGCTCCTCGCCTCGCGCGGTCTCGGCCGCTTTAACCAGCGCGCCGCCGACCTGTTCCGCGATACCGGCTTCGAGGGCAGCCAAGAGCAGTACCGGCTGATCATGGGCCAGACCTTCAAAGAGACGTTCATCGTCGCCGCCGTGGCGATGACCATCGCGACGCTGCTGACGCTGGCGCTCGAATCGGGCGGCGGCGATGCCGGGTGGCGGGGCGCGCTCGCGGCCGGGGCGCCGGAGGTGGACCACGCATGAACGACCGACCGGTGCTGCTCGGCATTTTTCCCCATCCCGACGACGAAACGTACACGGCGGCCGGGTCCATGGCCAAGGCCGCGGCGTCGGGCGCCGATGTGTATCTGCTGTGCGCCACCCGGGGCGAACAGGGGCGGATCGGGGACGCCGCGCTCGCCACCGCCGGCACGCTGGGCGCGGTACGCGAGCGTGAACTCCGCGCCGCCTGTGATGCGCTCGGCATCCACCCACCTCACTTCCTCGACTACCGCGACGGCACGCTGCCTGACCTCGATCTGGCCGAGGCCGCCGGTCGGATCGTCGCGGTGATCCGCGCCTTGCGCCCGCGGGTCGTGGTGACGCTCGGCCCGGACGGTGTCTACGGGCACCCGGATCATGTGGCGCTGCACAAGCTCGTGACCCCGGCCTTTCGCTCCGCCGGCGGCGGATCGCGATTTCCCGTGGAACAGTTCGGCCCGCCCCATCAACCGGAGCGGCTGTGTTGGGCCGCGTTTCCGCGCGGCCACTTCCGACCGGTGTGGGAGCGTTTGCTGACCACTGACCTAGGCGAGGGCGTGCGCGGCATTGACCCGGAACGGCTTGGCGTGGACGAGAAGGACGTCCACGTCGTCGTGGACGTGTCTGCCTTCGTCCCGGATAAGCTCGCCGCCCTCGCCGCCCACCGCACCCAGACCGGGACCGATCCGCTGAGTCTGTTTCCGTCTGGGATCCTTGAGCCTCTGCTCAGGACCGAGCGGTTCACGCTCGCCTTCGAGCAACCGCCGGCGGCGCCGCTGTCCGACCTTTTCGAGGGGCTAAACGGCCGATGAAGACTCACCGCTGCTTCGCCGCCTTCTACGATATCGTGAGCCGGATCGAGGACCGGCAGATGATCGGCGCACTACGCGCCCGCCTGCTCGCCCAACTCGAGGGCAGGGTGCTGGAAATCGGCGCGGGCACCGGTCTGAACTTTGGCCGCTATCCGCGAACCGCGCGTGTGACCGCCATCGAACCTGACCCATTCATGCTGCGGCGCGCCTGCCGCGCACTCACCGCGACCACGAGCCACAACATCCGGCTCGTGCAGGCCCGCGCCGAGGATCTGCCATTTCCCGGTGGCGGGTTTGATCATGTGGTGGGAACGCTGGTGCTGTGTACCGTGCCCGACCCGCTACGGGCGTTGGCCGAGATCCGGCGCACCCTCGCCGCCGACGGGCAGTTGCACTTTATCGAGCATGTCCGCGCCGAGGGGCCGCTCGGCCGCGCCCAAGACCTCGTGCGGCCGGTATGGAAGTTCGTCGCCGGCGGCTGCACCGTCAACCGGCGCACGGCCGGCCTGTTCACCGCCGCCGGCTTCCAGATCGAACGCATCGAGACCGCCACCGCCGGCTTCGGCGTCCCCTTGATTAGCGGCGTCGCCCGCCCGCTGTGACCGTTGGCACGACCGTGACCGGTGGCGCGATCGAGGGTGACCCACCGGGTCGCCCCCATGTGTTGGTAGCCCCGCCCACCGAGTGGCCGGCCTATCGCGAGGTTCGTTGAGCCGTTAGGCTGGAGTCATGAGCACGATCCGCGCCATCCTGTTCGATCTTGGCGACACTTTGTGGCACTTCCCGCGCATGCCGTCGCGCGACGAGCGCCTGACGCACTCGGCCGCGAGGGTCGAGTCCTTGCTGCGCGGCTGGAGCATGTGTGACGGCGTGGACTGTCTCGTGCTGGCGACGGACATCCAGCGGGCGGACTGGGAGCAGACCTGGCAGAATTATCAGTCACACCTCCGCAGCCCCCACTTTCCAACACTGGCACGGGAGGTCGCCGCGGCCCATGGATTGCCGCTCACCGAGGAGCAGGCGCTGGAGCTGTGGCACGCGTTGAATGTCGGCGGGCTCTTCCTCGGCCGCGAAATCTTCCCGGACAGCATGCCCACCCTCCTGACGCTGAGGGAACGCGGCTACCGGCTGGGCGTGGTCACCAATCGCTCGTTGGGTGGCCCACCATTCATGGAGGAGATGCGCTTCCACGGCATGCACGACCTGTTCGAGACGTTCGCCATCTCCTGCGACGACGGCTGGCTCAAACCGGCGCCGGGGTTGTTCCAGAAGGCGATCGAAGAATTAGGTGTGCGGCCGGAGGAGACCGCGATGGTGGGCGATTCACTGCGCGCGGATGTTGCCGGCGCGAAGGCGCTGGGTATGACGGCGATCTGGAAGCGGCCACCGAACCCCGTCGAGGAGGAGGCGCTGCTGCCGGACGGCTCACCGGCGCGCCCCGACTACGTCATCGACCACCCGGGTGAGTTGTTGAACCTGCCGCCATTCCGGCGATGAGTGACCGTCATGCCGCCAGGACAGTCGCTCAATGCACCGGCTGCTCGCGGGACGCCTTCATGCGGGCAACGACCGTCTCACCGACGCGGACTGCCTCGTCGCGGTACGGGGTATCGGACAGGATGAAGTGCGTGAC
>JBBQJF010000083.1:0-16777 GCA_038325665.1 Dehalococcoidia bacterium
GGGCGAATCGTTAATCAGAGCGTGATCGCCTACGCCCCCGGCGATGCGACCCGTGTGCTTGACTTCCTCCGCAATTCGCTGCGGTGCACGGACTGGCGCCAGCCGGATACGAGCGCTGGCGAAACCGTGTTCGAGGTCGCCCCGCTGTCGTTCACCGGCATCGGTGATCAAGTCGTGGCCGCGCGGATGACGGTCAAGGACCCGGAGTCGCCGCGCCAGATTGAGTTGGTCGCCATCCGCCGTTCCGACACTGTCAGCTACCTCACCCAGATCGCCTCCGGCGTCACGAGCGCCGATACTGCACTTACGCAGCGGCTCGCCCGTCGCGCCGATGAGCGGCTGGCGGCGCTTCGGTGAGCCAGCTTAACGCGTGCATCGACCAATCGCTCGCCTATCGCGCGGTGGAGTGCGACCAGATGGGCCGTCCCGACATGCGGGTGGTCGGTGTTCTTGGATAGGGGCGACCCGGTGGGTCACCCTGATTCCACGCCGCACGGCCGTGGCTTTGGCGGAGTCCGGGGAGAAGCATACCCGGCCCCCGTGGTTGGAGCAGGACCTGACGCCGCGCGGTCCACGCGAGCCGGCGGTGGGCGGACGGCAGACACGGCGTATACTGTGCCCGTCCCCAGCCGTCCACTCCCCGAGAGCGAAGCGAGGCCGCGATGCACAAGCATGATATCGACACCCCGGCGCTGATTCTCGACCTGGATCTGATGGAAGAGAACATCGCGGCGATGGCGGCATTCTTCCGTGATCGCCCCCAGAAACTGCGGCCCCATTTCAAGACGCCCAAGACGCCGGAGATCGCCCGCCGCCAGCTCGAGGCCGGCGCGATCGGCATCACCGCGGCAAAGTTGGGCGAGGCGGAGGTGCTGGCGCGGGCGGGGTTGGGGCCGATCCTGATTGCCAACCAGATTGTCGGCCGGCAGAAGATCGACCGGCTGCTGGCGCTGCCCGAGAACGTCGAGGTGATCGTCGCGGTCGAGAGCGAAATGAACGTGCGCGAGCTTGAGGAGGGCGCTGCCCGCACCGGCCGCACACCGCACGCGATCATCGAGGTCGACACGGGGATGCATCGCTGCGGGACCGCCAACCCCGAGGAAACCGTCGAACTGGCACAACGGATCGCCCAAGGCGCCGTGCGCTATCGCGGCATCATGGGCTACGAGGGCCACGCCGTGTTGATCGAGGACGCGGCCGACCGCGTGGCGCGGGCGCGCGAGGCGCTCGATCGCCTCGGCCGTCACGCGGCGGCGCTGCGCGCGGCCGGGCTTGCCCCCGAGATCGTGAGCGCCGGCGGCACCGGCACCTACGATATCGCCGGCGGCCACCCGGACGTGACCGAGGTGCAGGCCGGCTCGTATGTCTTCATGGATGGCCGCTACAAGACCGTGCGCCCCGATCTCGGCCGCCCGGCGCTCACCCTGCTCGTCACCGTGATCGCTCGCCATGGCGATTATGCGGTGATCGACGCCGGCCTCAAATCGCTGACCAATGAGTTCGGCGCGCCCAAAGGCAAGGACCTCCCCGTCACCGTCAGCCGCCTGTCCGAGGAGCACGGTCATCTCGCCGTGGGCGACGCCGACATCCAGCCTGGAATGAAGCTCGAACTCATCCCCAGCCACAACGACACCACCCTCAACCTGCACGCCGAGTATTACGTCGTGCGCGGCGACGAGGTGGTCGCCGTGTGGCCGATCGAGGCCGCCCGCGCCTTTCGGTAGGTCACGGGTCATAGGTCATAGGGAGACGCCGTGATCCGTACCGTCCTATGACCTAAGCTGGTTCGCCGGTCACAAGAGGCCACGCCTCACCTCGTCCCTGTGACCTATGACCTATACCCTAAGCTGGTTCGACCAGCACCAGGCGGTTGGCCCAGCGGTCGGGGTAGCACTGGACGAGGTAGAGCACGCGATCGACGCGGTAGCGGCGGGCGCCGGCGGGGCCGCTGAGTCCAATCACGTCGCCGGCGTTCAGGGGCGCGCCGCCCTCGGTACGGCCGAGCACCGGGCCGGATAGGTCGTCGCTGGTGATGGCGAACGTGGTCCAGGTCGTTGGCGGGTCCATCAGCGCCTCCCGGCGTGAAGTGAAAACCACGGAACATGGCTGCCGTTGTAAGGATACACATCCGGCCGTGTTGCGCGCTTCGTGCGCCGCCGCCGCGTGTGATACACCGACCCAATCGAGGGCATGGGCGGCATCGCCCGACGAACGTGTGGCCGCACCCATGACCGTCACAACCATCACCGCTGTCGTCACGATGTCGCGCGGCACGGACGATGAGAGTCGCGGACACGATGGGCACACGGCGCGGTTCGTGTCAAGGGCGATTCTGTGCTTCCATAGCATTGCTCAGCCGTGGGCGACGCCACCAGCCATGGACAGCGCCGCCGTCCCCCCAACACCCAACACCTATCACCCATCACCCATCACCCATTCAAGGGAGGTTGTCATGCCGGACACGATTCGCGTGGGTATCGTCGGCGCCGGGGCAAACACCCGGCAACGCCACATTCCGGGGTTGCAGGCGATCGAGGGTGTGGAGGTCGTGAGCGTCGTCAACCGCTCACGCGAATCGAGCGAGCGGGTGGCGAAGGAGTTCAATATCCCGCGCGTCCACACGAGCTGGCCGGAACTGGTGGCCGATCCCGAGATTGACGCGGTGATGATCGGCACCTGGCCCTATCTGCACCACCCGGTCACGCTGGCGGCGCTCGACTCCGGCAAGCATGTGCTGACCGAGGCGCGACTCGCGATGAACGCCGCCGAGGCGCGGGAGATGCTCGCCGCGTCGCGCGCCCGCCCTGACCTCGTGACGCAGGTGGTGCCGGCGCCGTTCACCTTCGCCGTCGATGCGACGGTGCAGCGCATGATCGCCGGGGGCTACTTGGGCGAGCTGCAATCGGTCGATCTGCACGCGTCCACTGGATTCATCAATCGCGCGGGTCCGATGAGCTGGCGGCTCGACCGCGACCTCTCGGGTGTGAACATCATGTTCCTCGGCATCTGGTACGAATGCCTGATGCGTTGGGTTGGCCCGGCCACCGCCGTCACCGCCCGCACCCGCGTGGCCGTGCCGTACCGCACCGACCCGGAGACCAACGAGCGCCGCGCGATCAGCGTCCCCGATCACGTCGAGGTGCTGGCCGACCTGCCCGGCGGCGCGCTCGCCCGTATGCACATCGGCGCTGTCGCCGGACTGATGCCCGGCCCGGAGGTGTGGCTGTTCGGCAGCGAGGGCACGCTGCGCTTCGAGCAGACCGGCAATCGCCTCTCCGGGGCGCATCGCGGCGACAAAGAGTTGCAGCCGGTCGAGATTCCGGAGGATGAGCGGTACGGCTGGCGGGTCGAGGACGAGTTCATCGGCGCGATCCGCGGACAGGAGCAGATACGCCGCACCAGCTTCGCCGATGGCGTGCGCTACATGGAGTTCACCGAGGCAGTGCACCTATCCGCCACCCAGGGCTGCACTATCACCCTGCCGCTCGGCGGCGCGTGAGTGACAGTCCGAAAGGGGTAAGGCGTTGAAGGTGATTCAGACGCGGGCGGACGTGGGGGAAGACCGGGTGTTGCGGGTGACACTGCCGGAGGATACGCCAGTGGGGCCGGTCGAGGTGCTGGTGGTGATTGAGGGCGCGGCCACGCTCGCGGGCGGGCCGCGGGACGCGATGAATTCGGAAGAGCGCCAGGCGGCGGCGCGATTGGGGAGTGGGGCGCTCCGGGAGTTTGACCTCTCCACGGAGGAGTTCCTACGGGAACGGCGCGAGGATGACGTGCGCCGGGGGAGGACTCTAGGACTGTGACGTGGGTATTCGATGCGAGTGCAGTACTGTGCTGGCTGAAGGGTGAGCCAGGGTATAACAGGGTAGAAGCGATCCTGATCGGACCGGACCGAGTGGTGATCCACGCCGTAAACTCGGTCGAGGTGCGGTACTATCTGCTCCGGCGCGGTCAGCGAGCGTTCGACGTGGGAATGGCGCGAATCGCCGCGGTAGGTATCGAAGTCGTGCGGGTCATGGACGATGGCCTGTTGGCGCTTGCCACTCGACTTAAGGCGGAGCAGACGCCCATCGCACTGGGCGATGTGTTCGCGGTAGCACTCACGGTCAAAATGGATGCGACGCTGTTGACCACGGATCGGGCAGAACTGGAGAAGGTCGCTCGCGCGGGCGTGTGCCCGATTGAGTTCCTCCGATAGCCGGTGAAGCGCGGGGTATCGGCTTCACCGAGGCGGTGCACCTATCCGCCACCCAAGGCTGCACCATCACCCTGCCGCTGGGCGGCGCGTGAGCCGGCCGGCCCATTCGAGGCGGGACGCGGGCCGGCTATCCCTCTCCCGGCGCGGGGTCGAGCCGCGGGGGCGGGCCGCCGGTCCATTGCGCGCTGCGGGCGCCGCCGTACAGGGCCAGGAACAGGATCAGCACCGCCGCGACGATCATCACGGGGCGCACATCGCCGACGAGCGAGGCCAGCCCGCCCAGCGCGAGCAACGGCAGGATCGCGGTCGCGTTCTTCACGGCGCCCTGGAGGGCGAACACCCGCCCTTGCATCTCCAGCGGCACCCGCTCGTGCAAGAGCGTGTGGGCCGCTACCTGCACCATCGAGAAGGCCAGACCAAGCGGAGCGGCGAGAAACAGGGCGGTCACCAACCGCCCCTCGGCGTAGTCGAGCGGTCCCAGACCGATCAACGCGTCGTACGGCCCAAACGAACGCAACACCGAGGTGACGCCGTTGAGCGCGCCGAACAGCAGCAGCACCACGACCATTAGCAGGAAGCCGATCGTCACCAACAGTCGCTTCTTCACCCGACGGGCCAGCCGTGGTACCACGGCCAACCCGATCAGCATTCCCACCACGGCCGGCCCAAACACGAATACCGCGAACTCGGGCGCGACATCGATTACCTCGCGTGTGAATTTCGGCGCGAGCGTCACCATCACCAGGTTCGCCGTGCTGGCCAGCACCAGCAGCATCATGCTGATGAAAGCGGCGCGGTCGCCCGCCAGCCACTGCCACGCTTCCTGCAGCGATGCACGTGTGCCGGCTAACCAGGGCTGCCCCTCGGGACCGGACGGACGGGGCGCGCTCTCGGACCCGGCCACGCTCAGGCGCACGCCCACGGCGCGCACGGCGGCGTAGACCAGCAGCACACCGGCCGCCAGGATCAGCGACTTGGGCGCGCCAGGCAGCTTGACCAGCACCGGCGCGAGAATCGCCATACCGAGCAACTGCCCGGCCGACTCGGATAGGTTGCTGAAGGAGTTGGCGGCGGCCAGCCGCTCCCCGGGCACGACCCGCGGCAAGATCGACGCCTCGGCAGGGGTGGCGAACTGAGTGACAGCGGTGATGCCGACGAGTAAGGCGTAGATCGCTGTCGTGCCGCTGCCAACAAACAAGAATCCAAAGCACAGCAGCGCCCGCACCAGGTTGGTGGCGACCAGCATCGCCCGCTTCGGCAGCCGGTCCACGACCACACCGCCGACCGGCCCGAGCACCGCCGCCGGGGCGACCGTGGAAATCGTGACCAACGCCGCCAGCAGCCCCACCCAGCGTGAGGGTGAGGCGCCGTGTTCGCCATACTTGCGCACGATCTCGATCAGCATGCCGTAGGTGAGGGCATTCAGCGCCGTCTCCGTGGCGACCCGCATCGACATCAGCGCACGGAATGACGGCGAATGCAGCAACGAATCGGCCGGAATTTCCCACCACAGCAGCCGCGGCCCGGTGCGCACGGAGATCGATTGGTCGCCCACTGGACGCTCGTCGGGCGCGCTATCGGGATGCGCCTGGTCGACCACACCGGCGGCATCCGCGCCATCTGCCGTTTCACCAGGCGGCGCCGGGGCGACCGCGCGGGGGGAGTTGATCGCGTAACCACAGGCGTTACAGAACCGAGCGCCGGTAGGATTGCGAGCGCGACACGAGGGGCACACCAGGTCCGGCGCGGGCGCGGCAAGAGCGCCGCCGCAGGCGCTGCAAAATCTCGCGTCGCGTGCGTTGGATGCGCCACAGGCGGGGCAGGGGCGTTCGGCGGACATGACCTACTCACGCCCCACTATTGGGGCGCTTTCGAGGGTACACCCACGACCGCGTCAGAGGGAGGGCGGGACGTGCGAAATACAAGATTGGCGACGGAAGCATCCGGCGGTGATCCCGCCGCCTGGTGGTGCACAACACGCATGGCGCGCCAGTACGCTATGGGCGCCTGCCCGCCGCTATCCCGGTGCACTGGTGATGCAACATGCGAGAGAGACGGACGCGGCACCATGGAAGGGACAACCTATAACGAACTCACCTCGCGCGAGACGTACGTCATCGAGTCCATGGGCACCGAACCACCCTTCAGCGGTGAGTACGATGACTGCTACCAAGCCAGCGCCCACGTATGCCGTCGCTGCAACGCTGAGCGCTATCGCTTGGCCGGCAAGTTCGATGCCGGCTGTGGCTGGCCGGCGTTCGACGACGAGGTACCCGGCACGGTCACGCGCGTGCCCGACCCGGACGGCCACCGCACTGGGATTGAGTGCGCCACCCGCGGCGGTCACCCCGGCCACGTCTTTCGCGGTGAGCCGCTGACCACGAAGAACACGCGCCACGGGGTGAACTCGCTCTCGATGAAATTCGTCCCCTCAACGTCCCGACCGCGGCAGGGGTGCACGAATCGCACGGCCTGGTGCGAGATGCATGTGACTCCCCCACCGTGCCCGTGGGCTCCTGTCGAGGAGACGCCCTCGCCAGCCACCTCCCGGCAGTTCGCCCGACGGGTCATCCGCGGTCACGGCTTGGCTCGGGCCGGTTCGTGGTGGATACTCCGGACAAGCTCATACGGAGGGAGGCGGTGACGGTGATGGTAGACGAGCGGTTCGTGGGTGCATGGGAACTGGTCGCGACCGAACGGCGCGATGCGCACGGCGCCGTGGTCGGTGAGGCGCTGCCCGGCTACGTGGGGCAGGTTCTCTATTCAGCGGACGGCCACATGTCGGCGCACCTGATGGGGCCTGACCGTCCGGCGGTCGTCGGCGACAATCGCCTGACGTGGCCGGCGGAGCAAAAGGTGGCGGCCTTCGACACCTACATCGGGTACTACGGCACGTACACGGTGGACGCGGCGGCGGGGGTGGTCACGCACCATGTGCAGGGCGCGGCTTCGCCAGCGATGGTGGGTACCGACCAGCGGCGCTCCTTCCGCCTGGAGGGCGACCAACTGGTGCTCAGTCCCCCACCGCGGACCGAGGGTGGCGAGCGGTCGTACCTCACCTGGCGCCGCTGCACCGCAGATGGACACGCCCCACGGCAATGAGGAATGAGACGGGAGGGTAATCGCCCCATGTCGCAAAACCCGCCTTGGACGACATGGGCTAGGTGGTGAACTGAAGCCGGCCGGCTTCAGTAAGCAAATGGTCTAACGTGGCTGGCATCGCCCAACCGAATATTGCGCACGCTGACCGATGAGCGAGCAGTGCTGATTTCATCGCGAACCCGGCGACGGCCTCAACCAAATCCGGGTCGATGTTCTTCATGAAGATGCCGATGGTGTCGGCATCTACTCGGTGAACGCGATGGAGGTGGTCCGATTCGTTCCCGTGCGTTACCTGGTGGGCGAAGAGGAACGACCAATAATCATGTAAGCGGTTGTGACGTTGGGCCAGCGTCTCGTCGCCATCAAAGTGTTGCGACGGGCCGGTGTTATGTCGGTCGCGGTATCGACGTATCTTGCAGACCTGTTCATCGAGACGCGCATTGGCTTGGTCGATAGCGTGCTCCCATCCAAGCTCATGGGCTATCTGGAATAGTCGCCGCGTATGTGAGATGGAGTCCTCGGCCCAACGCAAGGTCAGCGCCGCTCGTCGGGTATCCATGGAGGCGAGTTCCATTAACCGCGGCGATTCGGTGAACAGTGACCGAGCCAGGATGAATCCTTCCCGAGGTAGCCCATGCTCGATGAGCACGACGACGCCTTCGTACATGCTTCGGGCACGGGAATACATTGTCAGGACATAGGCATCATGAGCCGGCAGTTCGATGACCGACCTTGGTACCTCGCCGGCCAAGACATGGGATACTTCTCGTAAGAGACGTACCGACTCCTCACACTTGTTGGGGGCCATGGCAGTCTCATTGCACCATCCGGCGCCGGCGCCCGGTCGGGCCGGGGTTCTCCAGGCCAATCACGATAGTGGTCATCTACACGGCCTGCCGGTCAGGAGGAAGCGCAAGGTCGTGGGGGCGAAGGTGCGCCAGACAAGGTCAACGCCTCACCGCTGGCCCCGACCCCGCCCTGCTCCGTACGGCATTCAGCAACGCGAAATAGGAGGTCAAGTTCAAGCCGGACGCGGCCTCGCGCCGCTCCAGGTCTTCCATCGTGAGGACGCTCTCCAACCGCGGCGCCGGTATACCTCGTGGAATGTTATCTCGGTCAGGGTACACGGCCTGCCATGAGCAGCAGAAGCGAGGTGTCACACCATGTATATCAGGCGACGCCGAGCGGCTGAAACGCGCGGTAGCGCATCTCCTCGTACCCTGACCGCCATGCCGGCTACGATGCGCCGGCGAGTCGGGTGGTCCCAAACACTACGAGCAGCCACAGCCGGCCCGTCGTATATCACGCACGGGTGTGCTGAGAGGCCCCCGGCCAGGCGGCGGACTGCCGGATTCGGGCCAGATCGGCGCTCCGACCACGGAGCCATGCACCAAGTGCGGTATGGTTACGACGCACAGCGGCAGCACGCGTGGGAACACCCCCTCCGCGCGCTGCCACTGATCAGCAATCTGCAACCACGAGTGAGCCGCATCATCGGGCGGCCGGTTCGCGAACCACGGGGAGGATCGCGACGGACCGGCATCAGACTAGTCCGCGGCGGCAGACTCGTCCATTCCGGGCAGCACCCGCAGCCGCTGCTCGGCGTAGGCGAGGTGCTCGGGCGGCACACCGGCGATCTCGGCAGCGCGGTTGCGCACGCGCCGGGACGATTCGGTCAAGGTCTTGAGGTCTTTGTCCGACAGCGTGCCGATTGATTCGGCGACCACCGACCAGCCGGTCTCACCGATATCCTTCAAGAGCTGATGCGCCGCTTCGGTTGCCTCGACGAGCACAACCCGGCGGTCAGTCGCATGGCGGATGCGCCGCACGAGGCCGCGCTGTTCCAGGCGATCGACTAGATCGGTGGTCGTCTGCGTCTGCTGCAACAGGTAGCGGGCGACATCCGACATGCGCTGCGGGCCGTGTGTGACCAGCGCGCCGAGCGCCGATACTTGCGAGCCGCTCAGGTTCCAGGGGCGGAGACGTACGTCGATCGCGCGCTCCAGCACGATCGCGGCCTGATTAATCACAACCCAGGCATCATAGAACTGTTCCGTACTTGCCACGCGAATCATCCTCCGTATTTGGTTCAACCGTCGCCCGCTTGGACGTGGGCGCGGCGCCGCGGGAGCGGTGGGCCGGTGTTACGACTGGTGCACATCCGTACCCGTTCTTAATTGTGAAGCATTGCACGCTGGAAGGGAAGTCCCCAGGGATATGGATTGGGCGAAACCACTCAATTCGTACTCGATCTTACCGTACCGGAACTCGTTCATCCAGCGTTAAACCGACAGGTAGACGGCTGCTCGCCCGAGTCTCCCCATTTGCCGGGTAAGCGGAGCGCGGGGCGCCCCGCGCCGGCCGGGCGCCGGCCGTTCGTGTCTCCCGTCCATGGTGCAGAATCAGGCGCGACTATCTCGCGGACGAGCGCGAGTCAGGCGGCTAGGATTGCTGAGCGCCCCCCGGCGGCGGCGATGGGTGATGGTTATCATCGCCGTCCGCGTCGGTCATCGTGGCCGGTCCCATCGAGATCGGCGCGTCCCCGGCCGCCGGCGGCGGCGGTTGCGTTGTGGCAGACCGCATGTCGCGCGCCGTTCCGTCCGTGGCCGCCTCCGGCGCGCCGGCCGCGTCCCGCTCCACCAACGGGGGCGCGGTGTCGTCGGGCGCCATGGCCGTGTCCGGCCCCGCCGCGGACGGTGCGTCCTCTTCCGGCGCCGGGGTCGTTCGCGACTCATCGCCGGCCGTGCTGTCGTCGCCGTGGGGCATGGGGGTGAATGCGGGGGAGCGCACGGCGCTCAGCAATACGCCGCGCAGCTTGTCCGGGGCGACGGGCAGGAGCGCTTCCAGTCGCTTGGCGCCGACCACGCGCACGCTCGGCTTCATCTGTTCATTGAGCGTGAGCCATACCTCCACCCGGCACTCACCGGCCGCGTTCGCCACGTCCGGCCGCGGATCGGCCGCCGACGGCCAGGCGAGCATGACCATCCGTCCCAACCCGTACTCGAAGCGCGTGTGTTGAACGATGCCGGCGCCGCCGAGCAGCCGGTCGCGCACCTGTACCAGCGCATCTTCTATACCCATCTCGTGATACCGCTGGTCAAGCAGGTCGTTCATGGGACGCAGCGCGTCGAGTTGGGCGCGAAATGCGGCATGGCGCTCATCCGCGGCGGCGTCGCGCTCGGGTTCTACCTCGCGGCACAGCGCATCGAGTTCTTCCCATTGAAGGTCGTTCATCGTCTTCCTCGTGTGGTATTGGTCATCCGGGCATCATCGGGCTAAGCGCCGGCAGCCGGCGTCCGTACGCTCATTCATTATCCGCTACCGACCATGATCCCGGCGCGGCCGGCCTTGTGCCAGCGCCCGCGCCGCGGTACAACCGGACCAGCCCGGCGGGCCACCACCGTGGAAAGGACGACATCATCATGAGCAAGCCGCGTATCCTTCTGGCGACTCCCGTCCCCGACCACGTCCGCGCGATGCTGGACGATGCCTGCGAGGTGGTGACTGTCCCCGGCGGCGGGCGGCCCACGCGGGATCAGCTCACCGCGATGCTGCCGGAGGTGGACGGCATCCTCACCTCAAACCAGATCAAGGTCGATAATGCGCTGCTCGATCGCTGCCCCAACCTGAAAGTGGTGGCGAACAACGGCGTCGGCTATGACAACGTTGATATCCCCTACGCAACGTCGAAGGGCGTTCTGGTATGCAACACGCCGGGAGTGTTGAGCGGCGCGGTGGCTGACCTCACTTTCGCGCTGCTGCTCGACCTCGCCCGCCACATTCCGGCGAACGAACAGCATGTCCGCGGTGGCGGCTGGCGCTCCGCGCCGGGGCGAATCGGCGTCGATGTGCGTGGCAAGACAATCGGGATCATCGGGCTTGGCCGCATCGGTCACCTCGTCGCGGAGACGGCGAAAGGCTTCGCCCTGCAAGTGATCTACTACGACCCCACGCGCGATCCGGACGCCGAGGCGCGCGGACTGGCCGCCTATCGCGAGCGCGACGACGTGTTTCGCGAGGCTGACTTTCTCACCGTCCACTGCTTTCTCGACGAGACGACCCGCCGCCACATCAGCCGGCGCGAGTTTGGGTTGATGAAGTCGTCAGCCTATCTGATCAACACCTCCCGCGGCGGCGTGATCGACCAAGATGCGCTGGTCGCGGCGTTGGGCGAGGGGCAAATTGCCGGCGCCGCCCTTGATGTGATGGAGGAGGAACCGCTTGACCCGGCGCACCCGCTGTGCGCGGCGCCGAACACGATCCTGCTGCCCCATGTTGGCAGCGCCACCGTCGAAACCCGGCTGGCGATGATCGAGCTGGCGGCGCGCAACGCCATCCATGCTGTCACCGGCGGTACGCCGGAGGCGATGGTCAACCCGGGGGCGGTCGCCGCCCGGCGTGTGCCGGCGTAGGTAGTGAAATTGCCTAACCCCCGGCCCCCTTCCTCCCGGCAGGCCGGGACGGGGCCGCGAGGGACGGGGAAGAATTGACTGCTCCCGCCGGCATCCGCCCGTCCATTCGGACCGTGGCGCCCTTCCTCCCGGCAGGCCGGGACGGGCCGCGAGGGACGGGAGAGAACCGATTGCTCCCTTCCCCGCGCCGGGGAGGGGCCGGGGGAGAGATGGATCATCAGCCACCCCTCAGCGGACCCGCTCAACGTAGCCGGGTGCGGCATAGATGTACTGGCTGGGGCCGACGATCAACCAGACGGCGCCTTTGCCCGGCTCCGCCTCCTGACCGTTGAGCACACGCCCCTCGACAGCCACTTCGGTCCCGCCGGCCACGGAGCCGACGACATTACCCGGTTCCAGCCGGGGCGCACTGCGGATGCGGAGGCCGCCCGGCTCAACCACCCGACCGACCCACACCTCATCCACGATCATCAGCCCGTTGACGGTGCGTGGTCCGGGGGTGGGCGTGGGCGTCGGTGAGCCAGTCGCGGCCGTGGCAGCCGGCGCGGGAGGCGATGGCGCCGCCTCGGGCGTTGGCGCGGTGGTTTGGACGGCGGCCACCGGCGCATCAGGGGCCGGTGACGCGCGGTCGTCGTCGCGGCGCAACGTCGCGAACACCAGCACGCCGGCGATGACCAGTGCAACGGCGGTGCCGGCAATGATCCCACGGCCGGGAATTGATGTCATGGGAACTACCTAACCCCCGACCCCCTCCTCTGCAGGAGAAGGGGGAGAACGAAGCGACCGCTCCTCGTGGGTCGCGGGACGGCCCCGGCGTGCCGAGGGGAAGGGACGAGGGCATCGCGGTCTCTCGGGCCGGCGAATCCGCGCGCCACCCTTCTCCAGCAGGCAAAGGGGGTGTGGCGTGCGTGTGATTGGGTGTGTTGCGGCCGTGGGCGTCTTGTCGCGCACTCGTGACGTCAACGGGGCATCGTGCCCCCGTCGCGGTGTGGTCGTGCCCGCGCCATACCGCGGCTCAGGCGCGCCGCCCCACGTCGGGCGGTATGTCGCCGGGAAATAGGTCGGGGTGGAGGATGGCCGCCAGCGTCTCAAGGCCGTCCACCAACCGCGGGCCGGGACGGGAAAAACAGGCGTTCGCGTCGACTGCCCACACCCGTCCACCGCGCACCGCCGGTGTCTCGGTCCACGCCGGTGGGATCATCGCCTGCCGGTATTCCGCCAGCGCCCGTTCGACACCGAAGCCGCAGGGCATCAGCACCGCCACCTCGGGTTTGACCGCCCGTATGTCGTCCCAGGTCATCCGGCGCGACGGCTCGCCCGCGTGGCCGAGCGGATCGGCGCCACCCGCTGCCTCGACCATCTCCGGAACCCAGTGGCCGCCGCAAAACGGCGGATCCAGCCACTCAATACAGGCCACCCGCGGCCGGCGCGTCACGCCGGCAGTCCGCGACCGCACCCGCGCGATCCGCTCACGCAGCTCGGCGACGAGCAATTCGGCCCGCGCCTCGGCGCCGGTGGCGCGGCCGACCGCGAGCACGCTATCGAGCACGCCCGTGAGCGTCGTCGGTTCCAGTGAGAGGATTTGCCTTTCGCCGTAGAGGGCGCGGGCCGCCTGCTGCACCTCCTCGTAGGAGACGGCGCACACGTCGCACAGCTCTTGCGTGAGGATCAGATCGGGATTGACCTTCTCGAGCAACGCGCGGTCGATCTGGTAGATGCCGCGATGGTCGTGCAGATGCTCGGTGACGAGCGCGTCGATTTGGGCACTGGTGAGCGTGACCGGATCGATGGCGCTGCGCGTGATCCGCGGCTTGGTCGCGGCATCGGCCGGTTCATCGCATTCGTGCGTGACAGCGACTACTTGGTCGCCCAGGCCGAGGGCATAGACAATCTCGGTGGCGCTGGGTAAAAGCGAGCAAATACGCATCGACATGCTCCCGGGGATCGTCACTACCCTTAGTTAGCATACGCCGCAGCGGCTGGCTGGTCGATCCTCGACTCGCATCGCCCGCGACCACCACTGCCGGGTGTGGGATGATGCACCGGCGAGGAGATGTATCGATGGGGCGGCTGGTACTCGCGGCAGTGATGCTCGGCGCCGTGGCGCTCATGGGCCGCGCTCCGGCGGTGTCATCCTGGCCGGTGAACGCGGCGCCCGGTACGCGCGTCGCCGGCGCGCGCACGCCGGATGCTGCATTCTCACGACCCGATCGCGCCGTGATCCTCGCGTTCGACAACACCTCGCTCGACGACCTGCGCGGCATCCCGACTCTGTGGCGCTTCCTGCAAGCCGGGGCGTTCAGCGTCAATCATCACACGGTGCTGCCTACGCGCAGCGCCCCCGGCTTCGCGGCGATCGCCTCCGGGCGCTACGCGGACCGCACCGGCGCGCTGGACAACAGCTTCATCGCCGGGAGCGAGCGGGCGAGCGGCTTTACCTTCTGGGAGACCGAACTGGGCAACGGTCGGCCGTTTGGGTTGGAGCCGCCGCCCTGGGCCGCCTTCAACGCCGCCGGCCTCGATGTGGGCGCGGTCGGCATCAGTCCGCTCGTGCTGCAGACCGATGCCGATGTCCGCCGCGTGGCCGCGATGACCAACGCGGCGGCCGCGCCATCCGCGTATCGTGGCGTGGCGATCTACCGTGCCGGCGGCACGCGCGAGTTCGGCTCGCCCAATGTTCCCTGGCTGTGGGATCAGATCGGTGGGTTCCCTGGCTGGCCGCTACGCGAGGTCGAGTTTCCGCTGACCGCCACAGCGCTCATGCATGAGCACGGCATCCCTGTCACTTTCACCTACTTGGAGAATCTACACGGCAACCGCCGCCCCGGTGACTACGACCAGGTGCTCGCCCGCCACGAGGCCGCCTTCGCCGCCTTCTTCGCGCGACTGGCGACGGCGGGCGTGACGCCCGAGAACACGGTATTCGCGATCACCACCGATGAGGGCGATTTTCTCGCTCCTAATGGCGGCCGCTCGGTCGGTGCGCGCGGGTGGCTGGAGGCGAGCCGCCCCGTCGGCCGGGTGCGCGTCACCGGCGGCGCCGCCGCGAACGTCTACCTCGACGATGCTGGCGATGAATCCCGCGTGCGCGCCGCGTTCCGCACCATGCCCGGCGTGCAGGCAGTGGCCTGGCGGGCCGGCCTGCGCGCCGCGCACATGGCTGTCGCTGATGACCCGTCGCGCACCCCGGACTTCACGATCTTCGGCGAGCCGGATGTGCAATTCCGGATAGGGAGCGGCACGACCACCGGCCGCACGGCGGCGCCGCTGTGGAATCACGGCACGCTGCACCCGGATATCGAGACGGTCTGGCTGGGGCTGCGCGGTCCCGGCATTCGAGCGGGTCCGCTCGACGCGTGGACCGACCACACGGACATCCTCACCACCGTTCAGTATCTGCTTGGTATTGCCCGTCCCGACCTCGACGGGCGAGTGGTTACGGAAGCCCTGACCGCGTGGGTGTTGCCCGACGGCGCGTTGGACCCGGCGGTCGCCCGTCTTGGCGCCCTCTCCAAACGAGTCAACGCGCCGCTCGGCGCCTTCGTTCGCCACGCACTGACTGTCTCCACACGCGCCGCCCTCGCTGAGGACACCGCCGAGGGCGAACGGCTGGACAGGGCGCTCGCCGCGCTGGTGGACGAGCGCGACCGGCTGGCGACGGAGGCGGCGATGCTGCTACGTGCGCTCGCCGGCGGTGAAACAACCGTCACGGCAACGTTCGATGCGCTAGTGCGCGCGCTGGAGGACCTGATGAACCAGATCAATGCGCTCGCCCGGCGGTAGGTGGCAGAGGCGGTCCATCTCCTCGGCTTTGCCTGCCGTGTCGGTGACTGCCGCTCAGATCTCAGTCAACCCTGCCGCCGGCTCACTCCTCGCTCCAGGAGGCAGCGCGGGATACACTGCCGCCAAATCGCGCAATGATGCAGACAGGGAAAGGGGAACCCCCATGGCGGAGCTTCACGGCGGCCAGCTCATCGCCCGGCAGTTGAAGCAAGAAGGGGTGAAGTATCTGTTCACCCTCAGCGGCGGCCACATCTCGCCGGTATATGACGGCTGCGTCAAAGAGGGCATCGGCGTGATCGACTTCCGCCACGAGCAGGCGTCGGTTCACGCCGCCGAGGGCTGGGCCAAGGTCACGGGCAAGCCCGGCGTCTCCGCGATCACCGCCGGCCCCGGCGTCACCGACGGCGTCACGGGGATGGCGAATGCCTGGCGCGGCGGCTCACCCTGCCTTGTGATCGGCGGCAAGAGTCCCCTGTCGCAATGGGGCATGGGCGCTCTTCAGGAACTTGACCACGTCGATTTCCTCCGGCCGATCACCAAGTACGCCCACGTCGTCGCCGAGACACGGCGGCTGCCGGAGTTCGTGTCGATCGCCTTCCGCCACGCAACCGCCGGCCAGCCGGGACCGTCGTTCCTCGAAGTGCCGTTCGACGTGATGTTCGGCAAGGCGGACGAGGAGAAGGTGTGGTTCCCCGAGAACTACCGGGCCAAGGGCCGCTCCTTGGCCGACCCCGACGAGGTGCGGCGCGCGGCCGACATCCTCGCGCACGCCGAGCGGCCGGTGGTGATGGCCGGCGGCGCGATCTGGTTCGATCAGGCATGGGAGCCGCTACGCGCCTTGATCGAGACGCTGAACGCGCCGGTGTATCTCAACGGCATGGGTCGCGGCAGCATCCCCGCCGACCACCCGCTGTTCTACTCGCTGTCGCGACGCGCGGCGCTGTCGCAGTCGGACGCGGTGCTGGTGATCGGTACGCCGTTCGACTTCCGGCTCGGCTTCGGCCGGCCGCCGCTGTTCCACCCCGACACGAAGGTGATCCAGCTCGATGTCGAGGAGACGGAGATCGCCAAGAATCGCGATGTCGAGGTGGGGCTGGTCGGCGACGTGCAGGCCGTGCTCACCCAGCTTGTCAACGAACTGGAGAACGGGCGCGACCGCCGCTCCGATGGGGCGTGGCTGGAGACGCTGCGTGGCTCCGAGGCGCGGGCGCGGGCGGCGGACGAGCCGTTCATGACCTCGGACAAGACGCCGATCCATCCCTTCCGCATGGTGCGCGAGCTG
>JBBQJF010000084.1:0-16750 GCA_038325665.1 Dehalococcoidia bacterium
CCTGATCGCGCGTGAGGCGCGCGTGAGCGTCGAGCGCGGACTACGCGACCGCACGCCGTCCACGACCGAGGTGCGGCGGCTGGTCGATGCCCTCCAGGAGTCGGTGGTGCGCGCCGCGGAGGATGTGGACGAGCGGCTTGACCTGCACGGTGATTTCGTGCGCCGGGTGCGTGAGGGTGTCCAAGCGACGCGTACCGGCCGCGAGGATGCGCTGATCGCCCTGGAGCGTACCGTTGCCGCCGCCCGCGAGCAAACACGGCGGATCCTCACCGAGACAGGCTCCGAATCCGGCACGGGCACGAGATGAGCCACACGGATCAGTCGCGGGCGACCCACCTGGCCGCCCCGACCGGAGACCTGGGATCCCTCCCCACGACGGGCAGCCCGGAGGGTCGCCGCGGTCTTGCCCCTCCGGAAGGTGGGCGCCGTCATACACGGCCAGACTGCTCGCCCCACTCTGCACGCGCGTCATCGACGATGCGCGCCCGGGTCGCGCCACGATGACCACGCTGCGAATCGGCTCCGGCTACGACATCCACCGATTTGGCGCGGAGCGGCCGCTGCGACTCGGCGGCGTGGAGTTCGCGGGCGAACGCGGGCTGGTGGGGCACAGCGACGCCGACCCGGTGTTGCACGCCATCACCGATGCGCTGCTGGGCGCGGCGGCACTGGGCGACATTGGCGTCCACTTCCCACCGGATGACCCCCGGTTCCTGGACGCGGACTCGCGCCTGTTGCTCGGTGAGGCGGTGAGACGGGTCCATGACGCCGGGTTCTCGGTCGTGAACATCGATGTCACCGTGGTCGCCGAGCGCCCGCGTATCAGCGCTTCGGTTGAGCAGATGCGGCGCTCGATCGCGGGCGTGCTCGGTATCGCCGTTGAGCAGGTCAGCGTGAAGGGCAAGTCGAACGAGGGGCTTGACGCTGTCGGGCGTGGCGAGGCAATTGCCGCGTGGGCGGTGGCGCTGCTGGAGCGTCCGCCGGGATGAGCTTCCCCTTGCTATACTCTCAATCAGCGGCTTCTTCCGAACGTATGCCCGCGAGGAGCATGGTGAGCATCGATCCGGCGCGTGTGCAACAATCCCCGGCGATGGCGTGCGTCTGTCGCCCGGGGCGACTCGGGCGAATGCCAGGGTGCGCCCCGTGTATCCCGATCGCATCCGCTCCCGGAGGAGTGTCTCGTGTCCGTGTTCCACAGCATCAGCCGCGACATCAAGGCCGCGCTGGCCCGTGACCCCGCCGCGTCCAACGCGCTCGAGGTCGTGCTGACCTACCCCGGCTTTCACGCCCGCCAGTTCCACCGCTTCGCCCACAGACTGCACCGACGCGGGATACCGCTGTTGCCCCGCCTCATCGCCCATCTCAGTCGCTTCCTCACCGGAATCGAGATCCATCCCGGCGCCGTGATTGGCGAAGGACTGTTCATCGACCATGGAATGGGTGTCGTGATTGGCGAGACGGCGGTGATCGGCGATCACTGTCATCTCCTTCAGGGCGTGACCCTGGGCGGCACCAGTACCCGCCGGGTCAAGCGCCACCCGACCCTCGGCAACAACGTCACTGTCGGCGCTGGGGCGCAGATCATCGGCGCGATCACCATCGGCGACCACGCCCGGATCGGGGCCGGCTCCGTCGTCGTGGCGAACGTGCCGCCGAACGCTACCGTGGTCGGCGTCCCCGGCCACGTCATCGCCTTCCATGACCCCGGCAATGACGCCGTCGTCCGTCTTCCCGACCCGGAGTGGGACCGCATTGAGGCGCTTGAAGGCCGTATCCGCGATCTGGAAGACCAGTTGGCAATTCTCTCGCCACGTACCCGTCCAGGCTTTCCATTAACCACGGAGACGCATGGGACGCGGAGATCGCACACGGAAGAGGGTCGATAAACCTCACCCCATCCGCGATGTCTTCGCGCCCTTTGCATCTCCGCGGTTAATGGAAGATGTCTGAACTGTGAGGCCCATCCATGAAGCTGTATGACACGCTCACCCAGGAAGTCCGCGAGTTTGCGCCGGTGGGCGATGAGGTCAAGATGTACGTGTGCGGTGTGACGCCCTACGACGAGGCGCACATCGGCCATGCCATGAGCGCGATCATCTTCGATGTGTTGCGCCGCTACCTGGAGTTTCGCGGCCATAAGGTCCAGCACGTTCGCAACTTTACCGACATCGACGACAAGATCATCGACCGTGCGCGCGAGCGCGGCGAGGAGGCGCTGACGCTGGCGCAACGCTACGCCGATCGCTATCTCGACGACATGCGCGCGCTCAATGTGCTGCCCCCGACCGACTCCCCCTACGCGACCCAAGAGATCCCCGTGATCATCGAGATGGTCAGCGGGCTGATCGAGAAGGGCTATGCGTACCCTGCCGCCGGTGATGTCTACTTTCGCGTGCAGCGCAAGCCGGACTACGGCAAGCTCTCGCACCAGAATGTCGATTCGATCATCGCCGGCCAGCGGGTTGAAGCCGGCGATGGCAAGGAGCATCCCGCCGACTTCGCGCTGTGGAAAGGCGCCAAGGAAGGCGAGCCGTCGTGGTCGAGTCCCTGGGGACCGGGCCGTCCCGGCTGGCACATCGAGTGCTCGGCGATGTCGCTGCGCTATCTGGGAGAGACTATCGACATTCACGGCGGTGGCACCGACCTGATTTTTCCGCACCATGAGAATGAGATCGCCCAGACCGAGGCCTATACCGGCACGCTCCCGTTCGTCCGCTTCTGGATGCACAACGGCATGATGAGGATGAATGGCGAGAAGATGAGCAAGTCATTGGGCAACTTCATCACCATCGCCGGCGCCGTGGCGACCTACGGCGCCGACGCGCTGCGCATGTTCGTGCTGACGGCCGCGTACAGCAAACCGCTCAACTTCGTCGAGGAGAGTGTGCTGGGTAACCGCGCCGCCGTCGAACGGCTGCGCACCGCCGCCCGCCGCCCCGGATCGACCTCGGGCGACGCGGCGGTCGATCCGGCGTCTTTCCACGCGGCCTTCGTTGCCGCGATGGACGATGACCTGAATACGGCCATCGCCCTCTCCGCCCTTTTTGAGCTGGCGAGCGCGATCAACCGCGGCCGTGACGCCGGCCACCGCATTGACGCCGCCCAATCCACGCTGCTGGAGTTGGCCGGCGTGCTTGGGTTGCGTCTGGAGGAGACGGAGGGCGGGCTGCTCGCCGCGAAGCCGTTTCTCGACCTGCTGGTCGAGGTGCGCAGGGAGTTGCGCGCCGCCAAACAATACGCGCTGGCCGACACCGTGCGGCAACGACTGGCCGAACTGGGTGTCACCCTGGAGGATAGTTCGAGCGGCACAACCTGGCGGGCATGACGGCCAAGCTCCGCGATGACCAGAATACGCCGAACGACGGCGCCCGCCTCGACCCCGCTGCCGTAAGCGGCCACCGATGGGCGGCGCTGACGACGGTGGATGAATAGCCGTCTCCAATTCCCGTACTGCCTACCCCGATGCGGCCGGCGGCCGAGCGCGGCAGGGTGGGCATTCTTGGGCGGATAAGGGGGCGACCGATGTCGGATACGGACCTGATCACCGCTGACGAACTGGCGTCGCTGCCAGATGATGGGCAGCAGTATGAGCTGTCGAAGGGGCGCCTGATCAGCATGTGTCCTACAGGATCGGTATCAAGTGTCGTTGCCGCGAATGTGCTCATCGACCTTGGTGGATTCGTCAAGCGAGGGCGGCACGGGGTTTGTGGTACTGCTGAAGGCGGCTTCAGGCTTACCACGGCGCCGGATACCGTGCGGGCGCCGGACGTGTGGTTCGTGCGCGCCGAGCGTATCCCGGCAGAGGGAATTCCCGCGACCTTCTGGCCCGGCGCCCCCGACCTCGCGGTCGAGGTGCTGTCGCCTTCCGATCGGCTCGGCGACCTGATGCTCAAGTTGCGAGACTACTTCGAGGCAGGAGTCACGCTGGTGTGGGCGATCGACCCCGCGACCCGCTCGGCCGGCGTCTTCCGGCGAGATCGCGCGGAACGCTTCATCGGCGAGGATGGTGTGCTCGACGGCGAGGATGTCTTACCTGGCTTCACGCTCCGGCTTGCCGACGTGCTGCTGTGACACGTATAACCTGGGGTCCTCGCCACGAAGCGGCGCCAACCGGCCGGTGGTTCCGCCAATGGTTCCAATGAAGGAAGGGGATGGTCATGGCGACGGATCGTCGCACGCGGTCCAAGGAAATCTACTACCCCGAAGGTGACGGGAAGCCGATGGCGGAGAGCGACCTGCATCGGGATGAGATGTTTCGGACAATCGAAACGTTGCGGGATGCCTTCGCTGATCGTGCCGATGTGTACGTATCGGGCAATCTCTTGATCTACCATGAGGAGGGCAATCCACGGGCATCGGTCGCCCCCGATGTGTTCGTCGTCAAGGGCGTCGCGAAACGACAGCGACCGATCTACAAACTGTGGGAGGAGGGGGCGGCGCGGGTCGTCGTGTTCGAGGTGACGTCGCCCACGACGCGGCGAGAGGATCTGCTCAAGAAGCGCGCCCTTTACGCGCGCCTCGGAGTGCACGAGTATTTCCTCTACGATCCACTCGTCGAGTACCTGAACCCGCCACTCCAGGGCTACCGGCTGGCGGATGGCGCCTATCAGGCGATCCAGCCGGAGAGTGACGGCGGACTTATCAGCCGGGAGTTAGGGATGCGGCTCACTCTCGTGGATGGCCGCCTGCAATTGCACGACTTGCTCAGCGGGCGATGATTGCTCAGCCCGTCGGAACGGACCGCCGAAGCAGATACACGAGCGGCGGAGGCGGCCGCACGAGCGACCGAAGCAGATACACGAGCGGCGGAGGCGGATGCGCGGGCCGCGGTGGCCGAAGCGCGCGTTGCCGAGTTGGAGGCGCTGCTGCGCGGGCCGCAATCGCCATGATCCCGTCGTCGGGTACGCGTCTCGGCGCTGGCGCCGGAAGTACAGCCGGTCGGTTGACGGGGGTTCGCGGTGACGCGGGACGAGCCTGGCCCGTGGGCCAAGGAACTCGATGACATCGTCTGGGCGTTCTGTGGGGCGTTTCTGTTCGGCACGCCGCTGCTGTTCACCATGGAGATGTGGTGGATCGGGAGTTTCTCCTCCCTCTGGAAGTTGCTGCTCTTTCTCGCGCTGGCCTTCGGCGCCAACGTGTACCTGGCCTACATTGCCGGTTTCACGCGTGAAAGCACCTTCGGGACAAGCGTAAGTCAGGCCGTCGAGGCGCTCGCGGTCGGCGCCATTGCCTCGGTGGTCGTGCTGCTGAGGCTCAACCGGATCACTCCGGCCGGCCCGCTCGACAGCATCCTCGGCAAGGTGATCATTCAGGTCATCCCTCTCCGCCTGGGGGCGCCGATCGCCAGAAGCGTATTCGCGCCGGGAAAGGACCGTGAGGGCAACGATGACGGCCAGCCGGATGGCCCGTGGCGCGCAACTTTCAATGAACTTGGGGCGACGATCGGTGCGGTGTTCTTCTCGGATTCGCGGTCGCGCCAACCGAGGAGGTTCCGATGCTGGCCGGTCAACTCGGCTATGGGCACGAACTGGCCGCCATCGCACTGTCGCTCGCGTTCACCTACGCGATCGTATTCGAGAGCGGCTTTGACCCGCTTTCCACCCGTGGGGGTGGTGGTAGCCGTGAACTGTTCCAGCACCCACTGACCGAGACCGTACTCGCCTACGTGGAGTCCCTTGCCGTCGCCTTCGTGATCCTGATCCTCTTCAACCAGATCGAAGCGGGCGAGCCGCTCGCCTCGGTGCTCGGGCAAACGCTGATCTTGGGCGTGCCAACGGCGATCGGCGGCGCGGTCGGGAGGGTGGTGATGTGAGCGTGAGCACGAGTGGCGCATCCACGGAATCCACGCGGCACGACCAACCACTGGGCCGCTCGGTCGCTGAATGAACGATCCTGGGCGTGAGTGTGGCGATCCTCGTGGCGTTGATCGCGTTGGTCACCTACGCCCAGTTTTCGGGCACGGATCGTCCCGCAACAATCGCCGTGAGGTCGGAATTTGAGCAGGTGCGAGCGGTGGACGGCGTCTATTACCTGCCGGTGACGGTCATGAACAGCGGCGACCGCACCGCCGAGGATGTCCACGTCCGCCTGCGGCTCAGCGCGGGCGCGGGCGAACCCGAGACAGCCGAGGTCACGTTTAGTTTCCTTGCCGGTGGCGAGAAGGCCAACGCGGTCGCTGCCTTTCGCCATCCGCCCACGCCCGCCACGCTCAGCCACAGCATCAGCTTCATTGAGCCATGAGGGACTCAGCGACCAGCGATGCGGGGTTGCTGAACAGTGAGAGGGCTTGACATGGTGCGGTATGATACCCCTGGCATGGCACTCAGAAAGGAGGCGCGGCTGGACGTTCGTTCCCCTCGCGGCCTCGAGCTTTGCTGTCGGCATCCCCGTTGACAGCCCGTGCTCTAGTCGGTACACTCGTATCGGCGAGGTATGACCCCTTTTGCCCCTTTTCCCCGGTTTCACCCAAGGCGAGGTCCCTTGTACGTTCAGGGCTGGTGCATGGTCAGCGGGTTTCCTTTGAATCTCGTGGATGGCAGGGCCTCCTCTTGCCCTGCCCGTGGTGGAGAGGCGTCGCCTCGTCCTCCCGACCAACCCCGTGGCAGCGCCTGACACCGGTACGAAGGGCCATACAATTGTCCGTCACCATCACCGTTGTCTGGAAGTCCGTCTTGAGGAGCGCATACGTATGACCACCGCCAGGGACGTTGTCCGCGGCCGGAGTCTTGTTCCTTCCGTGCGGCGCGACTACTCGCGTATTCAGCACGTCCTCGACGTGCCCAACCTCATCCAGATCCAGCTCGATTCGTTCGACTGGTTCAAGGCCGAGGGTCTGCGTGAACTGTTCGATGAGATCTCGCCGATCTCTGACTTCACCGGCGCCCGCATGGAGTTGCGACTGAATGAATACACCTTCGGCGAGCCGAAGTACTCGGAGATGGAGTGCCGTGAGCGCGACATGACCTTCTCCGCGCCGCTGCGCGTGAATGTCGAACTGCTCATCAAAGAGACCGGCGAGGTCAAGGAGCAGGAGCTGTTCATGGGCGATTTCCCGCTCATGACCAGTCAAGGCACCTTCGTCATTAACGGCGCCGAGCGCGTTGTGGTCTCGCAGCTCGTCCGCTCCCCCGGCGCGTATTTCACGGTTGACGCCGACCCGACCACCGGCCGCGAGCTGTGCTCGGCCAAGCTGATCCCGAATCGCGGCGCGTGGCTCGAGTTCGAGACCTCGAACAAAGACATCCTCTCGGTCAAAGTGGACCGCAAGCGCAAGATTCCGATCACCACGCTGCTGCGCGCGATCGACACCGACCCCGAGATCGAGGACGAGACGCAGCTCGGCACTGACGAGCGCATCCTGGCGATGTTCGCGGATGTGGACGACGGTGGCCGCCGCTACATTCAAAAGACACTCGAAAAGGACGGCGTGGCCGAGGGCCAGCGCAACCGTCGCGGCGCGATCACCGAGTTCTACAAGCGGCTGCGCCCCGGCGATCCGCCCACGCTCGACAATGCCCGCGCGCTAATCAACAGCCTGTTCTTCCAGCCGCGTCGCTATGACCTCGGTCGTGTCGGCCGCTACAAGCTGAACAAGCGGCTGAATCTGCCGGCGAACGATATCCGCGTGCTCACCAACGAGGATATGACCGCGATCGTCAAGCAGATGATCCGCATCAACAATGGGTTGGGCAAGGGTGATGATATCGACCATCTCGGCAACCGCCGTGTGCGCGCCGTGGGCGAACTGATCCAGAATCAGTTCCGTATCGGCCTGCTGCGCATGGAGCGGGTGGTGCGCGAGCGCATGACGATCACCGACCCCGACCAGGCGACGCCGTCTGCCCTCATTAATATTCGGCCGGTTGTGGCCGCGATGAAGGAGTTTTTCGGCGGATCGCAACTTTCTCAGTTTATGGACCAAACCAACCCGCTGGCCGAGCTGACGCACAAGCGCCGTCTGTCGGCGCTCGGCCCCGGTGGTCTGTCGCGCGACCGCGCCGGCTTCGATGTGCGTGACGTTCATAACAGCCACTACGGCCGTATCTGCCCGATCGAGACGCCGGAAGGCCCGAACATCGGTCTGATCGGTTCGCTCGCCACCTATGGCAAGGTCAACCCCTATGGCTTCATCGAGACGCCGTATCGCAAGGTCTATCGCGATCTGCCGAAGGACTCGTCGGAGTTGATCGGTCGCTTCCTGCGCGCCGACCTCCATGACGGCGACACGCTGATCGGCAGCGTCGGGGCCGAGATTTCGGCCGAGATGGCCGGCCGGCTCGCGTCCGGCTCGTTGGAAATGATCCCGGTTCGACCGTTCGTGTCGAACGATCCCGAGACGATCGAGTATATGTCGGCCGATATGGAGGAGCGCTACGTCATTGCCCAGGCGAACACCGTGCTTGACGAGCAGGGACACCTGCTCGACGACCGCGTTGAGGTGCGGGCGCGCGGCGACTTCGGTGAGTTGCCGCCCGACCAGATCGACCTGATGGACGTGTCGCCCAAGCAGACCGTGTCGGTGGCGGCTGCGCTGATCCCGTTCCTGGAGCACGACGACGCCAACCGCGCGCTGATGGGTTCCAACATGCAGCGGCAGGCGGTGCCGCTGGTCCGTCCCGAGGTGCCGCTGGTCGGCACCGGCATGGAGCGTCAGGCGGCGGTCGATTCCGGTCAGGTGGTCGTGGCCCGCGGTGACGGTGAGATCGTCTCGGCAACGGCGCGGGCGATCACGGTGCGCTACGACAACGGCGAGGAGGACGCCTTCCCGCTGCTGAAGTTCGTGCGCTCCAACAATGGCACCTGCATCAATCAGCGGCCGATCGTGGTCAAGGGCGAACGGATTGTCGCCGGGCAGCCGCTGGCGGACAGCTCGTCCACCGACCGCGGCGACCTGGCGCTCGGCCAGAGCGTTTTGTGCGCGTTCATGTCGTTCGAGGGGTACAACTTCGAGGACGCGATCGTCATCTCCGAGCGCATGGCGAAGGATGACATCTTCACCTCGATCCACATCGAAAAGCACGAGACCGAGGCGCGTGACACCAAGCTCGGCCCGGAGGAAATCACTCGCGACATCCCCAACGTCGGCGAGGACGCGCTGCGCGATCTCGACGAGAACGGCATCATTCGCATCGGCGCCGAGGTTGGCCCCGGCGACATCCTCGTCGGCAAGATCACGCCCAAGGGCGAGACCGAACTGACCGCCGAGGAGAAGCTGCTGCGGGCGATTTTCGGTGAGAAGGCGCGCGAGGTGAAGGATACGTCGCTGCGTGTGCCGCACGGCGAGCGCGGCAAGGTGATCGACGTCAAGGTGTTCGACCGTGAAGATCACGACGAGTTGCCGGCCGGGGTCAACAAGTTGGTTCGTGTCTCGATTGCCCAGAAGCGCAAGGTGGCCGAGGGCGACAAGATGGCCGGACGCCACGGCAACAAGGGTGTGATCGCCCGCATCCTGCCGATGGAGGACATGCCGTATCTGGCCGATGGCACGCCGGTGGATATCGTGCTCAACCCGATCGGTGTGCCCTCGCGCATGAACGTCGGTCAGGTGCTCGAGACGCACCTTGGTTGGGCGGCGGCGCAGCTCGGCTTCCGCGCGATCACGCCCGTGTTCGACGGCGCGGAGGATGTGCAGATCGAGGATGCGCTCGGCCGCGCCTGGATCGCGATGCGGGCGGGCGCGCTGGCTGAACAGCCTCTGCCCGGCCACAACGGCGTGGGCGAGAAGTTTGAGTGGGAACCGGCGCGCGAATGGCTAGAAGCGCGTGGCTACGATGCCGACCGCGTTTTCCGCCATGACCTGCACGAGTTCCAGGGTGAGGCGCGGCGTGTTTGCCTTGAGCTGTGGCTCAAGGAGATGGCCGTCGATGAGCGCTGCGCGGTCACGCTGAAGGACGCGATGCGGCGCGTGGGCGTGTCCGAACTCCCCGGTATGCCGTACCCGCAAATGCGCGATGTCACCGACATCGTCCAGCGCGAATGCGGGGTCGCGCCGCCGATTTTCGGCAAGCAGACCGTCTTTGACGGCCGCACCGGTGATTCGTTCGAACAGGCCGTGACGGTCGGGTACATCTACATGCTCAAGCTGTCGCATCAGGTTGAGGACAAGATCCACGCGCGTTCCACCGGCCCGTACTCTCTGATCACCCAGCAGCCGCTGGGCGGCAAGGCGCAGTTCGGTGGTCAGCGCTTCGGTGAGATGGAAGTGTGGGCGCTCGAGGCCTATGGCGCGGCGCACATCCTCCAAGAGTTGCTCACCGTCAAATCCGATGACGTTGTCGGCCGTGTGAAGACGTACGAGGCGATCGTCAAAGGCGAGAACGTGCTCGAACCGGGCGTGCCCGAATCGTTCAAGGTGCTCGTCAAGGAGTTGCAGTCGCTCGGCCTGTCGGTCGAGGTGCTCAACGAGGACGAGGAGCGCGTCGAGTTGCTGCCCGACGAGGGCATGGAGGTTCCCGAGCTTGGCATCAACCTCAGCGGCATGGAACGGACAGACGACTTCCGCCTGTAATGCGCACCGCTATCCCCAGCGAGCGGCAGGGATTGATCGATCCCTGCCGGGGGATCGCACGAGCGGAGAAGGGGTGCCCGATCGGGCGCAGTAATCCGGAGCGGCTCGATGCCGACAGTCGCGCGGGTCGGGCCGTACCGGTTCTTTTTCTACGCGAACGATCGTCCAGAACCACCACACATCCATGTCGAGGGTGGACGGGGGACGGCCAAGTTCTGGTTGGAGCCGGTCGTAGTCGAGACGTCACGAGGCTTCTCACCGCAGGAGTTGCGCACGATCGGGCGGCATGTCAGGGAGCACGCCACGGAGTTCATGGAGGCGTGGGATGCGTTCTTCAATGCAACGGGATGAGCCACATGCCATGGATGTCGCGGTCACCGACGATGAACTGAGCATCTCCCTTGTTGATGGGCGGCGGATGTTCGCTCCACTGGAATGGTATCCCCGACTCCTCCACGCGACTGAGGAGCAGCGCCGGAACTGGAGACTGATCGGCGATGGCGAGGGGGTTCGCTGGGAGGATATCGACGAGGACATAAGCGTTGCAGGTGTGCTCGCCGGCGTGCCCTCTCGCGAATCGGCCGAGAGGCTGGGCGAGTACATCCGCCAAGCAGCGAGCAGCAAGGTCCAATAAGTCGTACCGGGCGACCAGCAATAGGGAGTGGGTTCCCACCGTTACTCCCGCGTCTCTCATCAGAGAGCGTAGGAGTAACGGTGAGGGCAAGCAGGAGGCACAGTCCGTGCTCGAAGTTAACGATTTCAATGCCGTCCGTATCTCGCTGGCGTCGCCGGAGCAGATTCGGAGTTGGTCGTACGGTGAGGTCACCAAGCCGGAGACGATTAACTATCGCACGCTCAAGCCGGAGAAAGACGGCCTGTTCTGCGAGAAGATCTTTGGCCCGACGAAGGACTTCGAGTGCTACTGCGGCAAATACAAGCGCGTCCGCTACAAGGGCATCATCTGCGACAAGTGCGGCGTTGAAGTCGCCCGCTCCAAGGTCCGGCGGGAGCGTATGGGCCACATCGAGCTGGCGTCTCCCGTGTCGCATATCTGGTTCGTGAAGGGCACGCCCAGCCGGCTTGGTCTGCTGCTGGATATATCGCCGCGCGCCCTCGAGCGGGTGCTGTACTTCGCCCAGTACATCATCACCTCGGTGGACGATGAGGCGAAGTCGCGGGCGCTCGAAGAGTTGCGCGGCCAGGTGGACGAGCGCGTCCGTGAGCGTACCACCGACATGCAGCGTGAGATCGATGTGATTCGTGCCCGCCTCGACGAGCAGCGTCTGGCGCTACAGGAGCAGATCGAGACGGGGATCGCCGCCCTAGACGAGGAGCGCGAGCGGCGCGTGTCCGAGGTCGCGTCCTCCGGCGTCGGCGCCGAAGAGGGGCAGGCGCTCGTCGTCGAGATCGAGCAGGAACTCACGGCGCGGCGCGCGGGGCTAAGTGAGATGCGCGAGGCCGGCGCCGAGGCGTTCAACAACCAGGAGAAGATCGAGACAGAGCCGCTGTGGGAGCAGATCCGGCAGGCGCGAGGCGAGGTCGAAACCGAGTTCGGCGACCTGATCGACGAGCTTGATGTCGAGATCCGGCCGCGTAAGCTCCAGCCCGAGAACAAGATCCGTGAGTGGCAGGAGCGCTGGCCGGATGTGTTCAAGGCCGGCATGGGCGCCGAGGCGATGCTCGAAATCCTCAGGGGTTTCGATCTCGACGGCGCGCGTGACACGCTCCAGCAAGAGATCAACACCTCTTCGGGCCAAAAGCGCAAGAAAGCGACCAAGCGTCTGCGTGTGGTCGAGGCGCTACGCAAGAGCGGAAACCACTCGGAGTGGATGATTTTCACCGTCCTGCCGGTGCTGCCGCCCGACCTACGCCCGATGGTGCAGCTCGACGGTGGCCGCTTTGCCACGTCTGACCTGAACGATCTGTACCGACGCGTGATCAACCGCAACAACCGCCTCAAGCGGCTGCTGGAGTTGGGCGCGCCCGAGATCATCATCCGCAACGAGAAGCGTATGTTGCAGGAGGCGGTCGACTCGCTGATCGACAACGGTCGCCGCGGCCGGGCCGTCTCGGGTTCGGGCAACCACAAGCTCAAGTCGCTGTCCGACATGCTCAAGGGCAAGCAGGGCCGTTTCCGCCAGAACCTGCTCGGCAAGCGCGTCGATTACTCCGGCCGCTCGGTGATCGTGGTCGGGCCGGAACTGAAGCTGCACCAGTGCGGCCTGCCTAAGCGGATGGCGCTGGAGTTGTTCAAGCCGTTCGTCATGCACAAGCTGGTGGCGAAGGGCATGGCGCACAATATCAAGAGCGCCAAACGCATCGTCGAGCGCGCCCGTCCCGAGGTGTGGGATGTGCTTGAAGAGGTGATCAAGGACCGGCCGGTGCTGCTCAACCGGGCACCGACGCTCCATCGCCTCGGCATCCAGGCGTTCGAGCCGGTGCTGATCGAGGGTTCGGCGATTCAGATTCACCCGCTTGTATGTTCGGCCTTTAACGCCGACTTCGACGGCGATCAGATGGCGGTGCATGTGCCGCTGTCGCGCGAGGCGGTGGCCGAGGCGCGTCAGGTCATGCTCTCGACCAACAATCTGTTGCTGCCCTCCTCGGGTGAACCGACGGTGGCGCCGACACTGGATATGGTGCTGGGTTGCTACTACATGACGATGCTCAAGCCATTCGGCAAGGGCGCGTACAAGGATGTCCAGGCCAACGGTGACAACAACGGCAACGGCAACGGTGATGGCCGCGTCAACCCGCTCGACGGCTTGTTCGGCTCGTTCGAAGAGGCGAAGATGGCGCACGATCTCAACATCATCGACCTACGCGCGCCAATTCGTGTCCGCGACCGCAAGACTCATGGCAAGTTCATCATGACCAGCGTCGGCCGGATTATCTTCAACGATGTGCTCCCCGACGAGGTGTTCACCGAGGACGACGAGAATCTGTTCTTCAACGACCAGATGGACCGTAAGGAACTGCGTAAGGTCGTCTCGCGCTGCTACGAGCGACTTGGCAATGAGCGTACGGCCGAGGTCGTGGACGCGATCAAGCGCGTCGGTTTCCTCTCGGCGACCCGCTCGGGCATTTCGATCTCGATGAGCGATTTGCGCGTGCCGGCGGAGAAGGTGGGCATCCTGGCCGAGGCCGACCACGAAGTCGATGAGATCGAGGATCAGTTCCAGATGGGTCTGATCACCGATGACGAGAAGTACGAGAAGACCGTCAAAATCTGGAACGACACCACGGAGCGGGTCACGAAGGTCATTCAGGCCGGCCTCGATCCGTTCGGCTCGATCTTCATGATGTCGAACTCCGGGGCGAAGGGGAACATCACCCAGATCCGGCAGATGTCCGGTATGCGCGGTCTGATGACCGACCCCTCGGGCCGGATCATTGACCTGCCGATTCGCTCCTCGTTCCGCGAGGGTCTGTCGGTCTTGGAGTACTTCATCTCGACGCACGGCGCGCGCAAGGGACTCGCCGACACCGCGCTCCGTACGGCGGACTCCGGTTACCTGACGCGCCGCCTGATCGACGTGGCGCAAGATGTGATCATCCTGCACGAGGACTGCGGCACGGAGATGGGCATCTGGCTGTCGAAGCCCAATGACCTGTCAGTGCTCGAGTCGATCGAGGAGAAGATCATCGGCCGCTACGCGGCGGCGCCGGTGGTCGATGCGGTATCGGGTGAGGTGGTCGTTGATCGCAACGACGAGATCACGGCGCCAATCGCCGACGCGATCGTCAAGGCATTCGAGGCGATCGATGAGAAGGAGCGGCGCGTGTACGTGCGCTCGCCGCTCTCGTGTGAGGCGCCGCGCGGCCTGTGCCAGAAATGCTATGGCCGCAATCTCGCCAAGCGGGTGCCGGTCGAGTACAACGAGGCGGTGGGCATCATCGCCGCGCAGTCGATCGGCGAGCCGGGCACCCAGCTCACGATGCGCACGTTCCACACCGGTGGCATCGCCACCGCGACGGATATTACCTCTGGTCTGCCGCGCGTCGAGGAAATCTTCGAGGCGCGCAAGCCCAAGGGTCAGGCGATCCTGGCGGAGATCGACGGCACCGCCGAGGTGCTGCGTGATGGCGACACGCGCAAGGTGCGGGTCGTCTCCAGCGAGGTCTACCGCGACGACTATCTGCTGCCCGAGGCGGCGGAATTGCTGGTCGTGCCCGATCAGTGGGTCGATCAAGGCACATTGCTGGCCAAGCCCCTGATTGGCGAGACCGATGGCGAGGCGGGCACGGCCGTGGCGGTCATGTCCGACTACACCGCGCGTATCTCCGGCCGGGTCCAGGTGGAGGGCCGGGGTCAGGTCGCGATCCTCTACGAGGAGAAGGACGAGCGCGAGTACACAATCCCGGCGGCGGCGCGGCTGCTGGTCGAGACCGGCCATCAGGTGCGCGCCGGCGACAAGCTCACCGAAGGGTCCAAAGACCCACAGGATGTGCTGTTGATCCAGGGGCGGGAGCCGGCGCAGCTCTATCTGGTCGATGAGGTGCAGAAGGTCTACCGTTCCCAGGGTGTGAACATCAACGACAAGCACATCGAGGTGATCGTGCGGCAGATGCTGCGGCGGGTGCAGGTCGATGGGGCCGGCGACACGCGGTATCTCCCGGGCGAGTTGATCGACCGGTTCGAGTTCGAGGACACCAACCGGGCGGTAATCGCCGAGGGTGGCGAGCCGGCCACGGCGCGCCCGGTGCTCCTGGGCGTGACCAAGGCATCGCTGAGCACCGACTCGTTCTTGGCGGCGGCCTCCTTCCAGGAGACCACGCGCGTGCTCACCGAGGCGGCGATCAAGGGCGCCGTCGACCGGCTGGTGGGCCTCAAGGAGAACGTGATCATCGGCAAGCTGATTCCGGCGCGGGCGGAGATCGACCTGCCGCCGCTGCCCGTGCCCGCCCGGCGCGAGCTGCCCCAGTTCGCCGGTATCGGCCCGGACGGCCGTCTGATCGAGGAGCCGGCTGTCCTAGAACTCGGCGACGATTTGGCGCTGCTGGAGCGCGAGGTCAGCGACGAGGCCCAGATCGAAACGCTGCTGCAGGAGGACACCGCGGTCAACATCCTGGCCGACCCCGGCGAGGATATCGATGCGCTGCCCACCCTCGATGCGCTTGAGGAGCCGGACCTCGACGATGTGGCCGAGGACGACGACGACATCCTCGACCCCGACGCGTCAATGGAAACCGGCGCCGACGACCTCGACCCCGATTCGCTGGGTGGGCGGTCGATTTGACCTAACCCCCCGGCCCCCTTCCCTGCCCGGGGAGGGGGTGACATAGGCTTACTCAGAGCGCGAGGGCAGGGATCATTCCCTGCCCTCGTTTGCGCTTGACCTGCACTCAGCGGCCTCGACGCACGTCAGGTCATCACTTTGCGCCGAACGGCAGCGCGTAAGGAGCCGGCCGGTGGTGTTGAGCATCAGCGCCCACGCGCCCACGCTCTGCCGGGCCTCCACTGATACAGGTGATTCCTCAGCGGCGGGTCGCCCGCCAGCAGATCGATGATCGCGTTGGCCAGGATCGTGGGGGCCGCCTCTCCAAGCACAAGGATGCCGGCATGTGCGTGTTGTATCCCCCATGCTGTCGACCACCGGCGCCACGCGCCGTGGAGTAGATTGAAGTCCTTCTTGTTGTGGGTAACGATGGTCCAGGCACGGTCTGAGGATACGAGCACGTATTCGTCGTCCTCGGCGCTGTGCATGCCGGCGTCGAGGGCCGTGATAGCGCCGTGACCGGCTTGACGCAAAAGCGGGGCGATATCGCGGGCGACGTTGTGGTCGAGAAGGATGAAAGCCACGGACAATCAGATCGCGTTCGCCGCGCGGCGATTGTCAATGATCTCCGTGTGGCGTCGGTAGTAGGCAAGCGCCGCGGCAACCGCCTCATACGGCACGTCAAACGACTTGGCGACTGCCTCGACGTCCCAGTTCATCGCCGCGAGGTACCCCACGAGCGACCACACGGCGACGCCATGGTCGACGAGTCGTACCTCATCCGCGCCTGCTCGATGTGGATCCGGCTCGATCCACTTGGCAATGAGTCGTTCTTCATCCATGCCGGTCATCGCCTCCCGCGTGATGTGGCCCTCCTCATCTTCCCGTCATGCCACCGGCTGTTCGGAGAAACAGGGAGAGGGCTGAGAGTCATCGGTGCACGCTGACGCGTGGGTCCCCCTGCATCATATGGCACGCCTCGCGCGGGTGGCGAAATTGAACAGCACGCTGTTGCGGGAGGATG
>JBBQJF010000085.1:0-16681 GCA_038325665.1 Dehalococcoidia bacterium
GGATCGCGCCGCGGGCGCCCCCCGGGGGGGCCCCGCGGGGGGACGGGGGGGCCCGCTTGGGTGGGGGCGCCCGGGTGGGTCGCCCGCGTTTGCGCGGTGATCGAACGAACGGTGTGACGATCGACCGAAAGCACCACGACCAACGGCGGTGAATCGATCCATGTACGGGGGTCATGACCATGGATCGGCAGGAAGCGGCCGGCCAAATCGACAGCCGTGAGCACTTCATCGCATTTCTGCACGCGCTCCAGTGCAATGCGGCCGATGAACCGGAGCGCTGGCAAACCGGTGACCTGCCCTCCGACCTCCGGACTCTCGCCGCATGGGTTGAGGACATGGACGGGTTTTATTGGAACGGCGGGAGGCCGGCGCCCGATCAGCCGGCGTGGCGCACCCTCGATGAAATGCTGCGCGCCGCGCGGGTGTACGAATAGGGGCGCGGTTCTCGGGCACGTCTCCCCAACCGAGCCTCGCCCACCTCCCGGGGAGCGGCGTTGCAGTAGTAGGGATGGACCGGGACCCGACCCGGCCCCCTTCCCAAGAGAGAGAGCGGGCCGGGTGCATCGCCAGACTCGTCGCTCGGTTCGCGCACGGATGTGGACGACCCACTTCGCCCCTTCGAGGGGACACCAGCCAGACACGGGCGAGGGCGACGCGGTGGGTCGCCCTCGCCTCGTCCGTCCGGTGTACAGGCAGACCGGCGCGCCCTGAACTGAACCGGCCGGCCAACCCCGCGCCAAGTGGCGCGTATGGCGGGGTTAGGTCGGTCGGTGTACGCCGCGCGCCATCAGCTCGGCCGGAATCTCCTTGCCGGCGTCGTGGAAGGCGTTGGCGATCGCGGCCAGGCTCGGCTTAAAGATCTCGCGCCGATTCGTGGACACGAACTGCTGTGACTCGTGGACCGAGGGCAGCACGTTCTGGAAGCGCGGCATCACGTAGCGCGCGAACAACTCATAGCTCTTGAGCGTCTTCTCGCGCGTGGCCCATTCGTGCGCGACGAACAACACGCCGCCGAAGCCGCCGCTGGCTACCTGGAGCCGTTCAATCGCCGCCGCCACATCATCCGGACTGCCAATCAGGGCGCCGTCGCTGTCGATTACCTTGTCGATCGGCACCTCGGCGTGTGGGCGACCGAGCGTGCCCTCGAAATACTCGGTCGTCTCGCGCGTCATGCCGAATTCGACATCGCGGATCGCTTCCTCCCGCGTCTCGGCGACGTGGCCGCCCAGCACGAGCCGCCAGTCGTCACGACGGATGGTCGTACCCATCTTGGCGGCGTGCTCCTCGGCGATCGCCCAGTTGCCAGGGAGAGCATCCTTGCCGCCGGGCATGCCCGCGCCCAGCGAGAGGACGCCCACGCCGTGCCGGCCCGCCGTCACGAACCCGGACGGCGAGAGCTGGCTCGCCACGGCGATCGGGAAGTGCGGCCGGGTGTACGGCAGCAATTGCAGGCGTGCGCCGCGCAGCTCGAACCAGTCGGATTTGTGGTCCACCACCTCGCCCGCGAGCAGCCGCATGATCACGCCCAGCGATTCGTCCATGCGCGGGCGCTGCGTGGTGGCGTCGATCCCCATCATGTAGGCGTCGGAGACGAGCGCGCCGGGGCCAACACCGAGCATCGCCCGTCCACGGGTCATGTGGTCGAGCTGCACATATCGGTCGGCGACCATCAACGGATGATGGTACGGCAGGCTGACAACACCGGCGCCCAGTTTGATGTGGCGGGTACGCTCGGCCACGGCGGCGATGATCAGCGCGGGGTCAGCGATAATTTCCCAACCAGCAGAGTGGTGCTCGCCCACCCACGCCTCGTCAAAGCCGAGGTGGTCCAACCACTCGATTAGTTCCATGTCCCGACCGATCGCCAGTGTCGGATTCTCCCCCGGTCGGTGGAATGGCGCCATGAAGATTCCGAAGCTCATCCGTTGTGGTCGCATTGTCGCCCCTTCAGCGCCGCGCGTACGGCGACGCCCGGACCATTCACGCTGCATACGGCACAATCGTACCCTCCCCCCGGACTATGGGTAACGTCTCGAAGGCGCGCGTCATCGACGCCGCTGACGTTGGGACGCACGCCCCTCGGTGGAGGGCGGGAATCGCCCCATGACGCGCCGCTCACATCAGCGGTAGGCACAGCGTGACGGTGGTGCCCCGGCCTTCCTCGCTGGCGACGGCGACCGTGCCGCCGTGCTGCTCCACGATCTGTTGCACCCCGAACAGGCCGATTCCGGTGCCGGGCAGCCGCCCCTCGACATTCGTGCCGCGGTGAAACTGCTTGAAGACATGCGGCAGATCGTCCACGGGAATGCCGAGGCCCTGGTCGCGGACCTTCAACCGCGCCCACGCTCGGCCGCCATCCTGTAGGTGATCCACGTTGGTCACGATCGCTCCGCCTTCCGGGCTGTACTTGATCGCGTTGGCGAGAAGGTTGAAGATGACACGCTCCAGCCGCGAGGCGTCCCACTCGCCCATGAGTGACGGAACCGAGGCGTCCATCATCAACTGATGGTGCGGGGCTGTCTGTTGCAGTTCGTCGATCACTTGGTGGGCGAGGACCACGAGGTCGGTGGTCTGGCGCTCCAATTCGAGCTGGCGTCCTTGGCGTAGCTTCGCCAGATCGCGCAGTTCGGCGACCATCGCCGTCATCCGTACTCCGGCCGTCCCGAGCGCCGTCAGCGTCTCGCCCACGATTCGGGGCTCGAGTTGGGCGCCGCGTGTGATGCAGCGCTGGAGGAACTGCACGCCCATCAGGATCGCGGTCAGGGGCGTGGCAAGGTCGTGCGAGAGCACCGATAGGATCTCCTCCTGGGTGCGTAATGCCGCCTCCACCTCGGCGCGGGCGGATTGCTCGCGAATCAGGAGATCGTCAATCTCGCGCTCCGCCCGCTTGCGGTCGCTGATGTCGCGGATGTTGACGACGGTTCCCCGCACGCTCGGTTCATGGAAGAGGACGTTGGTCGCGCTTTCCACGTCGTGCCAGGAGCCATCGGCGTGGCGGATGCGAAACTCGATGCGGGCGTGGATACCCGGGGTGCCCAGCGCCCGAGCGAAGGACTGGCGCACCCGCGCCGCATCGTCCGGGTGGATGAAATCGAAGACATCGACTCCTAGATACGATGTGGGTTGATAGCCGAGCACGCCGAGCACGGAGGGACTGCCATACGTCAGGCGGCCTGACGCGTCCAGGATGATGATCACGTCGGCCGCGCTCTCGATTAACGCCTGAAAGCGCCGCTCGGCCCAGCCAGCGTGGTTGCCCGTCTCGGCGTCATGGTTATTCGTCATGCGCGTCGCGCTCTCTTGCTGTGCTCACTATCCACCCACGAGATTCCTTCGCTCCCGCGTCCTCAGCGATCGCCCGCTCGGTCGCCGCCCGTTCGCCTTCCGCGGTCAGTCATGGGTGATCACTCCGCGGCGCCCCCATCGTTCGCTCCACCACGTTGGGGGCGCGCCTGAGCTGCATTCGTTCGCCATCCCAACTTACCTCGACCTGATCACGAGGCTTTAACCCCACGACAGCGAGCAGGCTTGTCGGGATGGGTCTGTGCCCATCACGCGTGATGATACCCACGTCCGTCGCCATCAAGTGACCCCCTCGTACGCTGATGTGCATCAGCCTCATCCATCTCATCGGACAGATCGGCGCGGGTCCCAGAGCGGCGCCCCCATCAGCGCGCCGGCGGCCGACCGCTCAGTACAGCGCCGTATCCGCCGCTAGTCCCTCCAAACGGCGCTTGATTGTCTGCATGAATGGCCCGACCTGGCTGCCATCCACTATCCGGTGGTCAAAGGCGATGCAAAGGTTCATCATCGACCGGATGGCAATCGCGTCCGCGACAATCACCGGACGCTTGACGATCGCCTCAGTCGAGAGGATCGCGCACTGGGGCGGATTGATGATCGGCTGGCTGACGAGCGAGCCGAACACGCCGGTGTTGTCGAGGGTGAACGTGCCGCCCTGTACATCTTCCAATCGTAGCTTACGGGTCCGTGCCCGCGCGGCGAGATCGACCACCGCGTGCGCCAATCCGGCGATCGACAGCCGGTCGGCGTGATGAATGACCGGCACGATTAGCCCGTCGTTCGAGCCGACCGCGATGCCGATGTTGATCTGCCGCTTCACGACAATCTGGTCGTCGCGCCACTCACTATTGAGCAGTGGGTGCTCTTTCAGCGCCTCGACCAGGGCCTTGATCATGAACGGCATGTAGCTCAGGTCCACGCCTTCGCGGCGACGAAACTCTTCTTTCGCCGCCTCACGCAACATCACTAACCGCGTCACATCGTTCTCAACCACCATCCACGCTGTCGGAACCGTCTGCGCCGAGCGCAGCATGTTGCGCGCGATCGTCAGGCGGGTGGCGCTGGGCTTGATAATGTCCTCGTCGTCAGAGGTCGCGGTCGCACGAACGGGCGGTGGGGCGGCGCGGGCAGGCGTCTCGGCGGCGACGGCCGGCGGCGCGTCGGTAACGGCCGGTGACGGCGGCGACGCGGGCGTCTCGCGTTCCGCCGGGGCAGCGGCAGCCGCTGGTGCACGGTCGTCCGCCTCTGTCCGGGCCGCACCTCTCTCCGCGCGGTCGGGCGTCTGCCCGACCGGCGCGGCCATCTCGCGCACACCGCCCCGCTCCACGAACTCGACCACATCTTTGCGCGTCACCCGGCCACCCATGCCGCTGCCGGGGATGGTCTTGAGATCGATCCCGTGTTCGGCGGCAAGACGCAGCACGGCCGGCGTGTAACGGCCGGCGCCGCCGCCGAGCGACCCCGAGGGGGGCGGCGCCACGGGGCCGTTACGGCTCCCGGCGCCGGTGGAGGCCGTGGCGACGAGCGTCTCGGTCGTGGGCACGGCCGCGACCTCGGACTCTGTCAACGCCTGACCGGGCGTGACGGAGGAGGACATGGGCGTCCGTGACACCGGCTCGACCGGGGTAGCCGGTGTCACGGGAGAGGGCGCGGCGCTGGGTGCGCCGGGGTTGCTCGTCGTCGAGGGCGCGACCGGCGCCGGCATTGCCGCCTCGCCCCGCCCGCCGATCACGGCAAGCTCCGCGCCCACCGGCACGGTTTCGCCCTCGGCCACCAGGATCTCGTCGAGCGTGCCCTCGAAGGGCGAGGGGATCTCGACGTTCACCTTCTCCGTCTCGACCTCGACCAGCGGCTCATCGGCGCGGACATGCTCACCCGGCTGCTTGAGCCACTTGAGCACCGTGCCTTCCACGTCGCTCTCACCAAGCTGAGGCATCGTGAACGCGGGCATGGATCTCCTCCGCAAGGCCATCCGCTCAATACGCGGCGAGTTGTCGCATCGCATCCGCGATCTTGGCAGGGCTGAGCATGTACCAATCCTCAAGGTTCTGGGCATAGGGGACGGCGGGCACGTCCGGGCCGGCGAGCCGGGTGATCGGGGCGTCAAGGTACTCGAACGCGGCTTGGGCGATGGTGGCGGCGACCTCGGCCCCGATGCCGCCGGTGAGGTTGGCCTCATGCACGATCAGAATCTTGCCGGTTGCTTTTGCCTCTTCGATGATCGTCTCGCGGTCGAGCGGGAGCAGGGTGCGCAGGTCCACGACTGCCGCCTCGATACCCTCGTCGCGCGCCAGCGTCTCCGCCGCCTCAAGCGTGTAGTGCACCATCAGACCGTAGGTGAAGACGGTGATGTCGTCACCGCGGCGGCGCACCTCGGCCTTGCCGATCGGCACCGTGTATGCGCGCTCCGGCACCTCGCCCTTGATCAGGTGATAGGTCCGCTTGTGCTCGAAGTAGAGCACCGGATCGGGATCGCGGATTGCCGCCTTGAGGATGCCCTTGGCATCGTAGGGTGTGGCCGGTGTCACGATCTTGAGTCCGGGCACATGTGCGAACAACGCCTCGACGCATTGGGAGTGGTACAAACCGCCGCGGATTCCCCCGCCATACGGGGCGCGGATCACGATTGGACAGGTGAAGTCGCCGGCGCTACGGTAGCGAAACTTGGCCGCCTCGCTGATGATCTGATTAACGGCGGGCAGAATGAAGTCGGCGAACTGGATCTCGGCCACCGGCAGCAGTCCGTTGAGCGCCGCGCCGATCGCCACCCCGACGATGCTCGACTCGGCCAGCGGCGTGTCCATCACCCGCTCCGCGCCGAACGCCTCCCCCAATCCCTCGGTCGCCCGGAACACACCCCCGCCCTCGACATCCTCACCGAGCACGAAGACGCGCTCGTCGTCCTGCATCTCCTCGCGCAGCGCATCGCGAATCGCCTCAAGCACGGAACGGGTCGGCATGACTGCCTCCAGGGAGCAACCGAGAACCGGTAGCCGGCGACGGGGGGCCGGCTTCTCCGGCCACGCGACCCGTCACGGAAAGCCGACGGGCTGCTGCGCGTACACATGCTTCAATGCATCGGTGACCGGGGGATCAGCCGCCTGTTCCGCGTAGCGCACGGCCTCGGCGACCTCGGCATCAATTGCCGTCCGCGTCGCCTCGTCAGATTCTTCGGTCAGGATGTTTTCGCCAAGCAGGTACTTCTGAAACCGGTCGATCGGGTCTTTCTTCGACCACTCCTCCACTTCCTTGCGGGTACGATAGCGGCGATCGTCGTCCGAGGAGGAATGGGGCACGATTCGGTAGGTCTTGCACTCGATCAGCGCGGGTCCGTGGCCGCGGCGTGCCTCTTCAACCGCCCACTTCGTCGTCTGATAGACGGCCATGACATCGTTGCCGTCGACCACGGAGCCGGAGAAACCGTAGCCCTGGGCGCGGTCGGCCACGTTCTCGACCGCCATCTCCTTCCATTGTGGCTCGGAGATGGCGTAGCCGTTGTTCTCGACCACGAAGATCACCGGCAGCTTGTGCACACCGGCGAAGTTCATCGCCTCGTGGAAGTCGCCCTGGCCGGTCGAACCCTCGCCCAGGTAGGTGATGCACACTTCCTTCAGCCCGCGGCGAACGGCGGCGAGGGCGCAGCCGACCGCGTGAAGCGTCTGCGTCGCCACTGGGCTGGAGCCGGACACGATGCGCGCCTCGGCCTTGCCGAAGTGCGAGGGCATTTGGCGGCCATGACTGCACGGACCCTCCGCCTTCGCGAACAGATCGAGCATCAGCTCACGCGCACTCATGCCGGCCGCGATGCAGACGCCATGATCGCGATAGTACGGGAACACCCAATCGACACCGCGCTTGATCGCGTGGGCGGTGCCGATCTGGGCCGCTTCTTGGCCCTGGCCGGAGATGAAGAACGCCACGCGGCCCTGTCGCTGAAGCGCCATCATCCGGTCGGACAACCGCCGCGTCAGCACCATGTCGCGGTACATCCGCAGCAACTGTTCGGCGTCCAGGCCGACATGGGGATCGGCGCCCGGCGCGCCCCTTCGGGCCCGTGGTTGCTTGGGTGTCTCGCGAACCGTCGCCATGAGCGTCCTCCAAGAGCCGGGTGCGTGGTGCGGGCCGTACGGAGCCGGTCAGCGACGCGTGGGTTCAGGTCTCGCGTCCCGCGGCCACGGCCGGCCGGATCGCCGCGAGCGCCGCCTCGCCAATCGCCTCGGACAGCGTGGGGTGGGGATGCACCGCGGCGCCGAACTCCCACACGGCCGCGTCGAGTAACTGGCCGAGCGCGATCTCGGCGATCATCTCCGTGCCGTGAGCGCCGAGGATGTGAACGCCGAGCACATCGCCGCTGGCGGCGTCGGTCACGAACTTCACGAAGCCCTCGGACTCACCGGCGATGAGGGCCTTTCCGTTCGCGCGGAGATGAGCGCGACCGACCCGCACGTCATGGCCCCGCGCTTTGGCCTCATCCTCGGACAGGCCGGCACTGGCGACCTGGGGACGGCAGTAGGTGGCGCGCGGCAGCCGCCCGTGGTCAAGCCCGACGGTCGGGCGGCCGGCAATCACGTCGGCGGCGAGCGCTCCCTCCGCCGCGGCGACGTGGGCGAGTTGCAGCCCGCCGTTAACATCCCCAACGGCGTAGATTCCAGGGACGCTGGTCCGCATCTCGCCATCGACGGCGATGAAACCGCGCTCCAGCGTCACGCCAAGCGCGTCCAGACCGAGGCCGTCTGTCACCGGGGCACGACCGATCGCGACCAGCAACGTCTCGGCCGCCAGTTCGCGCGGCGTGGCGCCGGTGCGCGTCGTGAGGCGCACGCCGCCCTCGGCCGGCGTCACCGTGTCGGGCAGCGCCACCGTGTCGGTCAGGATTTGGATGCCGCGCGCTGCCAGAATCCGGGCGAGACCCGAGGACACGTCGCGATCTTCGAGCGGCAGGATGCACGGCAGCAGCTCCACCAGAGTAACCTCGGAGCCGTAATCGGCGTAACACGAGGCGAACTCGACGCCGACCGCGCCCGCGCCGAGGATGATGATCGACCGCGGAAACCGTTCAGCGGTCAGCAGATCGTCACTGCTGACGATCACGCGCCCGTCGAACTCCAACCCGGGGAGTGGACGCGGGCGCGAGCCGGTCGCGATCACCACGCTGGCCGCTTCAATATCCTCCCCGCCCGCGATGGCGACGTGGTTCGGGTCGCGCAGCGCGGCGCTGCCGGCGATGGAGGTCACGCGATTGGCGCGCACCAGGCCCTGCAAGCCTTTGTGCAGTTGTGCGACGACGGCATCCATGCGGACGCGGACGCGCGGATAGTCAAGCTCGGGCGGGCCGATCCGGACGCCGAACTCGTCCGCGTGGCGGGCAGCGGCGAGCACGTCGGCGGTCTGGAGCAGAACCTTGGTGGGGATGCAGCCGCGATGCAGACACGTACCGCCGAGCTTGTCCCGCTCGACGAGCGCGACGCGCAGACCGTGTTGGGCGGCGCGCACGGCGGCGGTGTACCCGCCCCAGCCACCGCCGATTACGACGACATCATACCGCTCCACGGTTCTCCGTCTGCCCCGCTGCCATGCCGGCAACGGTACAGCCCGCGGGTGACGGGCCGCGTGGCATCAACCCTATTCTACACCGGGGCGCGCCCGGCCGATCAGGGCAATCGCGGAACAACCCGGCCGCCCGTCGTCATGACCGGCCGCGGGCAGGTCCACCGGCCGGCGCCGCGCGTTCACCGGCCGCGAGCGCCCCTTCGATCCTCGCGTCGAGCGGCAGCTTCATGTCGGTCGTATCGGTTGGCGCTTCAGATGTCTTCACGCGCATGCCGTGCTCGTAGACCATATGGCCGCCGTACCACGACGAAACCATCAACGTAACGACGCTGACCGCCGATACCAGTACCGACGGTATCCCCGTGGGTGGGTTCTTGCCGCGACGCAGGAGCAGGTTGGCGGTGCTCGTCGCGAGCAACACGGCATTGAGCGAGGCGTGGATGTTGGCGCTCTGCTTGACCGGCGTGTCGGGAGCGATGCTGAGGTAGTCCACCGCTCCGGCTGACGCCGCGGCGACCGCGCTGGCCGATCCACCCACCAGCGCATAGTACGCCGCCTCGGCGTACGACCGCTTGCGCGTGACCAGATGCATGACGTCAAGCACGAAGCTGAATGAAAGGAGTCCGATTGGCAGGCTAACCAACTGGGGGTGTAGTGGATGTCCCGCGAACGTCGTCTGGGCCATGGAGTCCTCCTTCGGCGGAGATTCCCGGATTCCGGCCATGTCTACCGGTGGCTGGTGGACGTAGTGTAGCCCCGGTGACGCGGTCGCCGTTCGCCCGATTGGGTGAGTGAAACGCGGCCCACGATATCATGCGCCTGACCAGCGGATCGCCTGCCGGGGAGGGCTGAATACGCCGCCACGCCGCACCCTTAACGTCATACGGTTCCACGCCATGGCTTCGACAAACAAAAGCGCTGTCGCTCCCGCGCCAACCACGGCACGGCTGTCCGGCACGGAGAGTGGTCTACCCGGAATGCCTGCCGGCGGCCATCGAGCGCTGAAGGACTACTGGATAACCTGTCATTAAAGACACATTATGGACCCTCGGCAGCATATCCACAGTGCTTAAACAGGTGAATAGGTGAGCATGAATGGGTTTACGAGAGATTAAAAGAACGTCATCGAAGCGACAGGCGTTTGACGACGGCGCCTATGATAGCGGTGTGGGGTGGCGCATACCCGGAGGTGCCTCGTGCTGGTATTCGGGCGGCCCCGCGCCGCCGCGTTGTTCCCCTTTCTTGCCGTGGTGACGGCGGCGTCCCTGCTCCTGCTCGTGGCGCTATCGATCGCGCTGCAACCACCGGCCACGGCCGGTATGGATGCAGTGGCGCGCACGCTCGCATGGGCGCGGGCGGCGTTGTTCTCGGCCGGTGCGGCGGCGTTCCTGGTGGGAATGGTCTCCTTCGCCCGCGCCGGTTCATTCGGCGCGGGTGAAGGTGAGCGCGGCGGCGTGGCAGCGCCCGACCGCCCATCTCCTCGACAGGACGAGATGCCCGAATCACGAGCGGAAGCCCTCGGCGCGACACCGCGGCAGACGAACCCGACGCCCACCGCCGAGAACGGGCCGCGATTTACGCTGATCGCGCTTGGTGCGACGACGGGGGAAGTGCGCGCCATCGCCGATTTCGACGATGCGACCCACATGCTCCAGGCGCTACGAGACTGGCGAGAACAGCACCCGGATGAGGAGTTCCGCATCTACACGGGCGCGGGAGTCCAGGTAGCGCGACGTCGACCGCCGGAGCCAGCGGCATTTGGCGACGCCCCGCCCACGCCGGCGCTCGAAGCACGAGCGCATCCTCTGCTGATTCGGCGGCGCGGTCACTTTGCACTCGGAGGGATGTCGTGAGTACCCGCTGGTGCCGCCGGTGCCGATCGCTCGAAACCATCGAATGGACGGCAGATACGACATTTGGAGCGGCGGCCGAGTCGGCGCGCTGTCCGGCTTGTGGCGCAGTCTGGGGGGTGCGCGAGCGACGCAAGAGCTGGATCGCGCCACTTCGCGACGAACTCCACCAGATCGCTAAGGCGCTGCCGCGGCGCGGCCGGCTGCTGTGATGCCGCGACACGGGGCGGCGCGACGCACACCGGCCGGAGCCAGCACGAGGCGCGCGCCGTGCGCCAGCCAGCGATGATGACCCGACCCACGTCCGTCATACAACGCTGGTCCCATTGCGCCTTCGTTGAACCCAAAACAGCTTCGGTACCGGGTTCAACGCCTGGTGCTGGACCGGCATTTTAGTATCAGGCCAGCCCATGTGATCGGTTCCGGACGCATGCGCCCGCCCAAACACTGGACGGAACCGGGGCCACCCACCGGATCGCAGCGACGCTGGTTTGCCGAGTATGCCCGCGGTGCGGCCACCCGGTAGGTGGCGCTCGCGCCCGCGATGACTGAACGACGGATGGAAGATACACGAGTCTGCCAGGGAACCGCCGGGGCGTCAGGGGCACGGCTCGACCATGTGGTGTCCCCGGGCCGATTCGAACGGCCGGCCTGCCGCTTAGGAGGCGGCTGCTCTATCCAACTGAGCTACGGGGACGAGCGATGTCGCATATGGCGCCCCGTTGGTCGGGAATGTTGGCCCGTGCGATGTGAGAGGCACACCGATTTGAACCCCATTTTTCCTCGGATGCGCTCGGCCGTGATGAGAGCGAAAACCGATGACGTCCCCGACCTCCCCGGCATGCCGGGGCGCTCTCCCGCGGTGGTGGAGAGAGGGGCATGCGAACCCCCGACCTCCCCGGCACGCCGGGGCGCTCTCCCGCGGTGGTGGAGATAGGGGGATTCGAACCCCCGACCTCTGCGATGCGAACGCAGCGCTCTCCCAGTTGAGCTATATCCCCATGCTCTAAGGCCCCATAATCGTACGAAGTCGCCGGTCCTTCGTCAACGCCTCGAGGCGGCTCGCAACGCGGAGCGGCGGGACGGTGCGCGCCATCCGGCCGTCCGCTAGGATGCGGGCGAATCGCCCCGATGGAAGGAGTAGCGCCATGGAGTACAGCGAGTACCAGCACTTGCAGATCGCGGTCGAGGATGGCGTCACCCTGGTCACGATCAACCGGCCGGACGTGTACAACGCCACGAATGACCGGTTGCACTGGGAGTTGACCCAGATCTGGGGCGACATCGCCCGCGATGCCGCCGTGCGAGTCGCGGTCGTGACCGGCGCGGGCGATCGGGCGTTTTCGGCCGGCGGTGATCTTGCCGATATCGAGCGGCGCGACGCGCTGCCGGCAGAAGAACGGTTCGAGGCAACGCTGGCGCTGATGAAGGAAGCCCACGACCTCGTGTACAGCATCGTCAACTGCGACAAGCCGGTGATCTCCGCGATCAACGGCGTGGCGGTGGGGGCTGGGTTGGCAGTGGCGCTGCTGGCCGACATCTCGATTATCGCCGAGGACGCGCGGCTGACCGACGGCCATGTCCGCCTGGGTGGCGCGGCTGGCGACCATGCCTGCATGATCTGGCCGCTGCTGTGCGGCATGGCCAAGGCAAAGTACTACTTGTTGACCTGCGATTTCGTGGACGGGCGGGAGGCGGAGCGCATCGGGCTGGTGAGCAAGGCCGTGCCGCGCGACCAGGTGCGCCCGGAAGCGATGCGCATCGCAACCCAGCTCGCCGCCGGCCCGCAGCCCGCGCTGCGCTTCACCAAACGCGCGCTCAACCAGTGGTTGCGTTTGGGCGGAGTCGTGTCGTTCGACTACTCACTGGCGATGGAGATGATGGGCTTCTTCGGCGCCGATGTCGCCGCCGGCGTTAAGGGCATCGTCGAGAAGCGCATACCCGACTATCCATCCGCGCGAGGGTGACCGTCATGGGCGGCAATGTCAACTGCCCGATTCCTCACGCCTTAACCGTCGAGGGTGGCATGTCTCGGGACGGCACTTCACCGTCATCGCTCGACGGCGGCGCGGCGTCGGACAGAACCTCGGCGCCCGCCCGAGCGGCGGACGTATGCTTCGCCTTCGCCGCGTATTCCACCACGACGCGGATCGCCGCCGCCACCGGCAGCGCCAAGAATGCCCCGAGCACCCCAAGCAACTCCGCCCCCGCCAAAATCGCCGCGACGACCGCGATCGTTGGAAGGCGTAGCGTTGAACCGTAGATGCGCGGGATTAGAAGGCGATCCTCGAATTGCTGATAGACCATCATCAGGCCGAAGACAACCAACCCGGTGGTCAATGAGACCGCCAGCGCGCTGAGCACCATCGGTACCATGAGGATAAACACGCCCACCAGCGGGATCAGGTCGGCGATCATAGCGATGCCGGCGAGCGCGAGCGCGTTGGGCACGCCTAGCACGGTCAGCATCACGAACGAGAATACGCCGATTGATAGCGACGTGATCGCCTGCCCGCGGACATAGCCGCCGACCACCTCTTGCAACGGCGGCAGCACCGCGCGGATATGCGGATGCCAACCGCGCGGCGTGCTGAAGTAGAGGAACCGTTCGAGGATGCCGGCGTCGAACAAGAAATACATGGTGAGAAAGAACACCGTGAAGAACGCGACCAAGAAGCCGGCCACGCCTAATCCGGTGCGCACGACCTGATCCGGACTCGCCACATCACCCGGCGAAAACTGGAGAATGCGGTCGCGCAGCGTGGGCGAGCCGCGCTCCTCGGCGAAGCGGGCGAGCCGGTCGCGGACCTCGGGCGCACGGTCGTACAGGTCACGGCTCTGCGCGACCATCGGTGGCGCGACCAACCACCCGAAGAGCGCGAACCCGCCCACGACAAGCAGCATCACCGTCACGACCGCCGGCGTGCGCCGCTTGGTAACACGCGCTAGTGTCTCGACGGCGGGGAGCAGCGCGGCGCCCAGCAAGAGCGCGACACCGATCGCGACGACCAGGCTCCACAGTTTGACCAGCAGCGCCATGCCGGACAACAGCGCGACTATCACGAGCACAACGACGCTGACAAGCTTTGCCAGCCGGGCAACGGGCACGTCATACCAGGCCATCGGCATCCCTCATCACCTCAGGGTGGAGCGTGCGGACACCCACCGCCAGCCCGCGTTCGAGGTATTCAGCGACTGGGGATGGATGACACAGGAGGGGGTGCGGGGCTACGTGGCAGAGGGGGGTTGGAGCGGAGGGAAGCAGGAATTGTTGGGGGTGGCGGGGCGGGGTCAGGCCGGGCGGATGCGGTAACCGTCATCCGCCCGTCGCGCCCTTAAATCGGTTCGACGATCAGGTAGGTGAAGGTGGTCGCGGCGGCCACGTTGCCAGTGAGGAGTACGCGGAAGCCGGCGCCGGGGGCACGACTGACCCAGGACACTGCCACCTGCGCGTTCGGGTTGCCGGTAAGCGTCACGGTGATGTGGCTGTCTGCCGTCACCATCGGAGTAAGCACACTGGCGAGGGATGCGCCGGCGGCGAACGTGCCGGTACCCACGGTGCTGAAGCGGGAACGACCTTCGACGCGCAGGGCGTCAGCACCGGTATCACCGGCCAGCGCGCGCACGCCGGTGTTGCCGCGTCCCGCTGCCTGGCCGAATACGCCGGTACCCGGGCCGTCGGTGGTACGCAGGCCGTACACGCCGTTGCCAGCGCCCGCGCCCTCACGCAGACCCTGTACACCGTCGCCGCTGCCGCCGTAGTTGCGCTCGGCGCGAATGGCGTGCCCGTTGTCGGCCGCGGTGGCGTTACCCGCGGCGAGGCCGTGGCCCGCGCCGGTGCCCCACCGTTGGGCGACCATCGCGCTACCGTCGCCGCTCTCGGTGCGATCAGCGCGCACGGCGTCACCAGAGCCTGCGCCCACACGGGCGGCGGCGATACCGTGACTGTTGGCGCCGAGACCGACGCGCTTCACCCGAATTCCGTGACTGTTGTCAGCGCTGGTGTTGCTGGAGGCTTGAATCGCGTGGCCCACGCCCGTGCCGAGGCGGTGGGCACGCAGACCATCCCCCGCGCCACTGCCGTCGCGTATGCCCACGACGCCGTTGCCTGTCGCGCCGCTGCTATCGTTCGTGCCCTTGAGCGCGTCGCCGCCGGCGGTGTTGTCGGCGTGGAGCGTGGCGTCCGGGTCGGCGCTGGTGAAGTTATGCGCGCCGTCGTTGGCATGAGCGGTGCGCCCGCCGCCCGTGGTCAGTGCCGCCCCGGCGGCCGCGGCGCTCACGCCGAGCAGCGCCGCGATCACCCGACGGCGCGGGGGCGTGTGCTGAACCTGATCGGCGCTGGTCATAGTCGTGTTGTCCATCATGAATCCTTCCCTCTTTAGGCGATTACCACCCTCCCCGGCCCGTACGGCTGGACTGGTTGTCCACAACGCGACGGTGCGCGGAGGGCGGTTTTCTCGTGCCGCCTCGCCCTCCCACGGGTGCGTTCGGCCGGCGGTCCAACATTTGACTTACCGCGCGACGGCTCGCACGCGGGCGAGGAAATCCTCCAGCGGCTCACCCGGATGCGCTCGGCCGAGGGGTGACCCCGGCGCCACCGGCTCGGCCCGACCGTCACGCACCTGGAAGCGGCCCTGCGGACCGCCCACCACGTAGTAGCTACCGTCCGGCGCCTGCTTGAGGAAAAAGACATGCTCCTCGCCAACAGCCATCAACGGATCCTCCTCGAACACGAACGTTCGTTTGAGCTTCGGCCCGCCACGGAAGGTGGGCAGTTCCAGCCTGCCGCCGGGCTGGGTCACCGTTAGCCGGCTACCGGCCGCGACTCGACCCTGGAGCACGCGGTCCACCACGACGGTGTAGTCAGTGACCGGGGTGTCGTAATCGGCGCCGGGGTTCTTGCCCGCTGACGGCTCCTCCACGGGGCCACCGCTACCCGCCGCGCCCCGCCGGCCGGGAGTAGGCGACGCCACCGGGGCGGGTGACTGATCGGGCTGGCGCAGGACGCGCGTGGCGCCCTGGGCGACCACCCGGCCGACTGCCACCACATCGGACTCCCGCGTCACGGCCGCCAGATCGGGGATGGCGCGGTAGACCGCGCCGACCTCGACCTCGCGCTCCCCGGCACGTTGGTGCAGGGCGCGATAGTCACGGCCTATCACGACGGCGGCAGCGAGCAGGGCGCCTGTTCCCACGACGAGAACCAGCCGGCCGATTGAGATGCGACTAAACCTCAACATATGTGAAGTCATGGTCCGTTCCTTTCTAGACTCGGGCGGGCCTACCAACCGGGATAGAGCGCGTTGATGTCGTTGATGTCATGCTGGCGCGGCGTGTTGTAGCTCGGGCAGCAATAGTCCATCACGGAGTAATAGCCGGAACTTCCACCGGCGTAGTAGCCGTTGTGCTTCAGTCCCAGGCTGTGGCCGAGTTCGTGTACGACCACAAGTTGGCGGTCGAAGGCGTTCAGCGACCCAAACGTGCCGGCGTGAGTGTTCAGCCGGATGTTGGACGCCTCGATCGTCTCGTCCCACTGTGCGTCCCACCAGCACTCCCACAGAAAGCAGTCTTCGTCGTAGTTCTGCGCCCAGGCCAGCGCGCCAGAGGCCTTGTTGCCCAGGCGGATGTTCACCCGCCATAGGTCCGGCGCGCTGCAATCCGGCGCCGACTTCTTGACGAAGTACACCGGCATCGCCCAGTCGTTCGCCGCCGCGTTCCAGGCGTAGCTCCAGGCGTCAGCGCCCGCGTCGGCGTTGCCGGCCCAGCCGTTCGTGCAATCGCTGTAATACTTGAGTTGAAGCTCGTGATGATAGGGCAGCCAGGGCCAGCGGTGATCAGGCTTGTCGTAGAAGTGAGCGCTGGCCGTGGCGGCCAGGCCCACCAACAGAAGGCCGGCGATCGCTAGGCCGCGCAACCCGAGTCTGATGGGTAGTGAGAATCGCATGGCCGCGTTCCTTTCATGATGTGGGCGAGCGCGC
>JBBQJF010000086.1:0-16529 GCA_038325665.1 Dehalococcoidia bacterium
CGAAACCTACGCCAAGGCGTGGTTCACGGACGAGCGGATCCGGAAAGGTTAGCCGTGGAGGGCAGCACATGATCAGGCGAGCTGTTCGGTTCTGAGCGGCTCGCCCATACGTACGCGAAACGGGACGCGGGCGACCCACCGGGGCGCCCCAAACCGTGAACACGCACCGCCTGTCGGGGCCACCCGGTGGGTCGCCCTGAATTGCAGGATAACTCAACGTCTCGCTGGACGTTGCATGAGGTATCTCCAAGGAGCGCTACATGGCGAAAGTATCCGGTCCATACGACATCGAGGCGGTGCGGCGGGAGTGGGTCGGGAAGAAGTCGGGGGTGACGGTCGGGCGCTATCCGGTCGAACACGACCCGATTCGCCGCCATTGCCACATGGTCGAGGACACCAACCCGTTGTTTCTTGACCCCGCGGTCGCGACCGAGAGCCGGCACGGCGGCGTGATCGCTCCGCCGGTGATGCTCGATTACTTCGCCGGCAACGGCGCGTGGCCGCCGGTCGAGGAGGCGCCGCGCATCATGTTGCAGGTGCCGACGCGCGGTGATCGCCTGATCAACTTGAATCAGTCGATGGAGTTTCTCCGGCCGGTCAAAGTCGGCGACCGGCTGTCGAGCCAGGTCGAAATCGCGGACGTGTACGAAAAGTACATCCGCCTCGATCCGCGGGCGATTTGGATCGAGGTCGAGACAAAGCTGACCAATCAGGATGGGGAGGTCGTCGGCATCATCCGCAACACGCTGCTCACCCACCGCCCCCCGGAGGAGGTCGCGGCCGACGCCTGAAAGAGTGCATCAACCGTATGCGGTCTGTATCATACCGACGCTGGGATCACGACATGATCGGCAATCCCTTCCGCCCCGGGGGGACGCGACCAGACGAGGAGTTGCACGATGACGACCACTACCATCCCGCGGCAGCGCTACTGGAGTGATGTCGCGGAAGGCGATGATCTACCCGGTTTCGATCTGGTCCTGTCCGAGACGAAGATGGTCCAGCAGGTGAGCGGCTCGCAGGACTTTTACGCGGTCCACCACGACCGTGAGTTCGCGCGGGCAGGCGGTCACCCGGACATCTTCTTCAACACCGGGTTCACCCGCGCCGCCCTCGGTCGGTTGCTAACCGACTACGCCGGCGCCGATGGCTGGGTGCGCAAGCTCACATTTGCCATGCGTCGCATGAACCGGCCCGGCGACACGCTGCGCGTGCGCGGCAAGGTCACGAAGAAGTACATGGCCACTGACGGCTCCCCGTGTGTTGATATCGACCTATGGATCGAGAACGACCGCGAGGGTATCGCGACCCCCGCTTCGGCGACTGTCATGCTGCCGGAGAACCGATAGGCACGGTCTGCTCCACCTCTCCCCCGTCCCCTCGCCTGCAAGGGGAGGGGAATCCGACTCATGGGGAGGGTAGCCGTGTTCTCCCCCTTCCGTCGCGGGGAAGGGGGTTGGGGGGTAGGTCGGTCGGGGGGGTCGATAGCGATCTGACGATCGGAGCATCGGATGAAGTTGGGACTGGCGATTGGCTACTCCGGGGCGCAAATGCGCCTGCCGGTCGAGAGGGTGCAACTCGCGGAGCGATTGGGCTTCGACTCGGTGTGGACCGCCGAGGCGTACGGCTCGGACGCGGTCACGCCGCTGGCCTATCTCGCCGCGGTTACATCGCGCATTCGCTTGGGCACGGGCATCATCCAGCTCGCGGCGCGGACGCCCGCGAACGCGGCAATGTCCTTTGCCACCGTCGATGCGATGGCGGGCGGTGATCGCGTAATCTGCGGTATCGGTGTGTCGGGACCGCAGATCGTCGAGGGGTGGTACGGGCAGCCGTGGGGCAAGCCCTACTGGCGGCTGCGCGACTACATCATGATCATGCGCAAGATCTTCGCGCGCCAGGGGCCGGTGACGCACGAGGGGCGCGAGATTTCGCTGCCATACACGGGTGAAGGCTCCATCGGCCTTGCAAAGCCGCTCCAATCAATCCTGCACATGAATCCGAATATTCCGATCTGGCTCGGTTCCGGCAACGAGGCGACCGTGAAGCTCACCGCCGAACTGTGCGACGGCTGGCTGCCGCTCGGATTCGTCCCCGGCGCGATGTCGCACTTCCGCCCGTGGCTGGATGAGGGTTTCCGCCGCGCCGGGAACGGCAAGTCTCTCAGGGACTTCGAGATCCAGGCGGGCGTGCAGGTCACGATGACCGACGACGTGCGGACCGGTTTCCAGAAGATGAAACCGAGAATCGCGCTGTACGTCGGCGGGATGGGTCATCGCGACAAGAACTTCCATACCGATACGATGCGCCGCCGCGGCTACGCCGACGCGGCCGACACCATCCAGGAGCTGTACCTCGCCGGGCGCAAGGGAGAGGCGATGGAGGCCGTGCCGGACGAGTACTGCGACGAGATGGCGCTGATCGGCAGCGCCGCCCGCATCCGCGAGCGCTATCGCGCCTGGGAGGACAGCGGCGCCACCGGCCTCACTATCAGCACCGACCAACCCGAGGTGCTTGAACTGATGGCCGAGATCACCGGCGCGAGCCGTGGCGCCCCGGTTAGCTGAGCATGGTCGATGCCTCCGCCACCCCATGACAGGTGAGTCCACCGCCACGCGCGTCGCGTGGGCGCGGTATTCAAAGCGAGGACAGGATGAGCGAGAACACGATCAAGGACAAGGTCGCCATCGTTGGCATCGGCGAGACCACTTACTACAAGCGCGGCGCGGCGCCGGAGGCCGAGTTTCAACTCACGCTTAAGGCGATCATCCAAGCCGCCGATGATGCTGGTCTCGACGTGCGGGATATCGACGGGCTGGCGTCGTTCAGCAACGACCGCAACGATCCGCCCCGGCTGCAGGCGGCGTTGGGCATCCGCGACCTCAGCTTCTCCAACATGTTCTGGGGCGGCGGCGGCGGCGGCGGATCGGGAGCGGTTGCCAATGCCGCGGCGGCACTGGTGGCGGGCTACTCGAAGTATGTCGTCGTCTATCGCGGCCTCGCCCAGGGACAGTTCGGACGTTTCGGGCAAGGCCCGCGGTCGAACACGGTGAGCTGGCCCTCGTCCTACACCGCGCCCTACGGCCTGATGTCGCCGGCGCAGATGTTCGCGATGCGTGTGCGCCGCTTCATGCACGACCACCACGTCACTCAGGAGCCGCTCAAGGCGATCGCCTTGACCTCCTACCACCACGCCCAATCGAACCCGCGTGCGGTCATGCGCCGGGGGCTGACCTCCGAGGACTACGACAACTCGCGCTGGATCGTTGAGCCATTCCACCTGTTCGACTGCTGCCAGGAGAATGACGGCGCGGCGGCCGTGGTTCTGACCACCACCGAGCGAGCGCGCGACCTCAAGCAGAAGCCGGCGTACCTGCTGTCCGCCGCGCAAGGCTCGGATTACCGCCAGGCGGCGCCCGCGCACAACGCGCCCGACTACGCCACCTCGAACTTCAAGACTGTCGCGCCGCGTCTGTACGCGATGGCAGGGATCGAGCCGAAGGATGTTGACGTCGTGCAGTCGTACGAGAACTTCACCGGCGGCGTCATGATGAGCCTCGTCGAGCATGGTTTCTGCAAGCCGGACGAAGTCGAGGAGTTCATGACCTTCGAGAACTTCAAGGCCCCGGGTGGCAAGCTGCCACTGAACACGAGCGGCGGCAACCTGGCCGAGTGCTACATGCACGGCCTGGAGCTAATCACCGAGGCCGTGCGCCAGGTGCGCGGCGACTCCACCTGCCAGGTGCCCGATGTCAAGGTGTCGATGGTCTGCTCCGGCCCGATGGTCCAGCCGGTCAGCAGCTTGATCCTGCGCGCTTAAGGAGCGGATGCATGACGACCGAAACCACGGAGAGCAGTTACCTACCCAGCGGCATGCCATTACCTGCCGCCAGCGCGGATGGGCTTGACACCGAATTCTGGGAGGCCGCGCGCCGTCACGAGCTGGTGGTGCAGCGCTGCAACGGCTGCCAAGCGTTTCAATTTGGCCCGGAGTGGCTCTGCAATCAGTGCCGGTCGTTTGACCTGGGCTGGTATCGCGTCTCGGGGCGCGGGCGGATTTACAGTTGGGAGCGGGTGTGGTACCCGGTCCATCCGGCGCTCAACAGCAAGCTACCGTACATGGTGGTGCTGGTCGAGCTTCCCGACGCGGGCAATGTCCGTATGGTTGGCAACCTGCTGGGTGATCCCAACCAGGAGGTCACCATCGGCGCCGAGGTCGAGGTCGAGTTCGAGGACCATCCTGTCGAGGCGGTGACCCTGGTGCAGTGGCGGGCGGTGTCATAGAGCGGGGCTAGGCCGTGCGCTCGGCTCCACGCGGTTGCCGGGCGTCCACGAGGTATGGAGCGAGGGCGACCGACCGGGTCGCCCGTACCCGCGGGGGGTCCATTTCGTCGGCGTGGGGGCGACCCAGTTGGTCGCCCTTGTCCGCGTGTCGCCCACTCGGCCGGAGGGAAGACGCGATAGAGTCAGATCCAGGTGACCGGCCATTGATTGCGCCTCACTCCACGGTCACGGTCTTGGCGAGATTGCGGGGCTGGTCCACGTCCTTGCCGAGGCGGACGGCGATCTCGTAGGCGAGCAGTTGCAGCGGGATGGCGGTGATTATCGGCTGCAACAATTCCGGCACGCCCGCCGGGATCGTCAGGATGCGGTCGGCCATCCCCGCGAGTCGCGGGTCGCCCTCCGTGCCGATAACCACCACGAACCCGTCACGCGCCCGTACCTCCTGAATACTGTTGATGTTCTTGTCGAACAGCATGTCGTCGGGGGCGAGCGCGATCACGGGCATGTCGCGGTCGATCAGAGCCAGCGGCCCGTGCTTGAGCTTGCCCGCCGGGTAGCCCTCGGCGTGGATGTACGACAGTTCTTTGAGCTTGAGCGCGCCCTCGTAGGCGATCGCGAGTTGCAGCCCCCGGCCGAGGAACAACGCCGAGCGGAACGGCGCCAGCTCGCGCGCCAGCTCTTTGACCGGGCCGGGGTTTGCCAGCGCGCGGCCTGCCAGATCGGGAATACGCGCCGCGTCCAGCAGCAGCTCACCCAACCGCGTGTCGTCGACCACCCCGCGCGCCTGGCCGAGCCAGCAGGCGAACAGGTACAACGCCATCGCCGAGGCAAGAAACGTCTTGGTGGAGGCAACCGCCCTTTCCGGGCCGCAGTAGGTGTAGATCACGCCGTCGGCGATGCGAGTGGAGGCGGCGCCGGGGGTATTGCACACCGTCAGGACGGTCGCGCCGCGCGCCTTCGCCTCTGTCATGGCGACCAGCGTGTCGGCCGTCTCTCCTGATTGGGCAATCGCGATCATGAGCGTATCCGGCCCCACCGCCGGGTCGCTATAGCGGAACTCCGAGGAATCCTCGACCGTGGCCGGGACGCGGGCGATCCGCTCCACGTAGCCGCGGCCGATCTGGGCGGCATGTTCGGAGGTGCCCATGCCGACCAGCACCACGCGACGGAAGGCGGCCGCCTGCACCATCGTGATCGGCACATCCTCGAACTCGACCGTGGGCGGCACGAGTGAGATGTAGGCCCGGACCGTGCTCTCCAAGGCCACCGGCTGCTCGTGGGTCTCTTTCTCCAGGAAGTGGCGGTAGTCACCCTTTTGTGCCCACCACTCGTCATAGGCGACAGTTCGGGGCGTCTTTTCGACCTCGTTACCGCTCGCGTCCGTATAGCGCGCTGATGTTTGGTCGAGGCGTACGAACTCGTGGTCATGCAGGAATGTGATCCGCCGCGTGTACGGTAGCAGCGCCGTCAGGTCTGATGCCAGCAGCATCTCCCCCTGACCGTAGCCCACCACCACACCGCCGGCGTTGCCCAATCGGGCGGCGACCAGTACTCTCGGCTCGGATCGGGCCATGGCGACGATCGCGTTCGACCCGCGTAGCTCGGCCGCGGCGAGGCGCAGCGCTTCCATGAGGCCGGCGCCCTCGCGGCGGTGCTCCTCCATCAGGTGGGCAATCACCTCGGTGTCGGTCTGTGAGAGGAAGCGATGTCCGCCGGCCAGCAGCCGCTCCCGCAGGGCGGCGTAATTCTCGACGATGCCGTTGTGAATCACGGCCAGGTCGTCGACGCAGTCACGGTGGGGATGAGCGTTGCCGTCGGTGACCGAGCCATGGGTGGCCCAGCGGGTGTGACCCATGCCGCAAGTACCGTGCAGCGGCGCTTCGCGGTAATGCTCGGCCAGCACGCCCAGCTTGCCCGCCCGCTTGGCGACCTGCACATCCGTGCCGTCCAGCACCGCCACCCCGGCCGAGTCGTAGCCACGGTATTCGAGCTGTTCCAAGCCGTCGAGCAGGATCGGCCCCGCCTCACGGTCACCGATGTACCCGACTATTCCACACATGAGTTGCCTCCGGTCGCGGCCGCCGCGTTGGCGCTGCCACCCACCTGCTGATTTCAGTGCCGTGCCATTATCGTTTGCTCGCCCAGAAGACACCGTTGCTGGCGGCCGCCTCTCCGGGAGCGGATGGACCGCCGCCGCGGGCGAGCGATTCCAGCCCCTCCGCCACCTCACTCATCGAGGAGGCGAACAGCAGCGGCTTCCCCAGGACGCGCTCGATGTCGGCCGGGGCGCCGTCGTCGAGGAACTTGCGACCAAAGTAGTCAAGCGCCGTACGCGGCAATACCACCACATCGCCCAGGTCTTCCCGTTCGAGCGTGGCGATGATGTCCTTCGCGCTCAGCAGCCCAGAGACGTTGATGCGCGGGCCGAAGTGCTCATTGCGGATGCCGACCACCCGCGAAGCCGTGCCCGCGAGCGTGTCCAGTTCCGCGAATAGCGCGACCAGCACCGGCGCTGTCAGAACGCCGCAGCCGACGGTGAGACGCGGGGAACCGGCGATGCTCGTGGTATCGGCGCCATGGCTCGGCGGAACCCCGCGATTAGGTGCGCCCGTGACATCTCCATCGTAGAGCCCTGCGCCCGCCTTGCCGGCGGCGCGCAGGCGCCGTCTCGTTCTGTGCCAGTCGTCGAGCAGCGTGCGGGTCATGCCGATGCCGTTCTCGTATTGGGGGAAGCCGTCGTACCAGTCAGCCGCCGGGATGCGCGCGCCGGCCGTGAGATAGTACTCGTCGGCGACCTGGACGATCGATGCGCCGTGCCGTGCGCGCAGCCGCCGCTGCCAGCCGGTGACCTGGCGAATCAGCGCCCGTGCGTACGCGGGGCTACAGGCGCGCGTCTCGTCGATTGCCTTGTGGACCATCGACATGCGCTGCTCGAACTGCATCGTCGCGCCGACTGGCACGATCGAGATCGACTGGACGGTCGGGTAGAGCGCACCAAGTTCGGCAATCGTGCGGTCGAGATGCTCGCCATCGTTGATGCCAGGGCACAGCACGACCTGCGTGTGCGCCTGGATGCGGAGCGCTCCCAGGCGGCGGATCTGACCGATGATGTCGGGCGCGTCGGCATATCCGAGCATCCGGCGTCGTAGGTCCGTTTCGGTCGCGTGAACCGAGACATTGAGCGGACTGAGCCGCTGCTCCTCGAGTCGCGACCAGTCGGCGTCGGTGAGGTTGGTCAGCGTGACGAAGTTGCCATGCAGAAAGGAGAGGCGATAATCGTCGTCCTTGACGTAGAGGGTGCGGCGCATGCCCTTGGGCAGCCCTTTGAGAAAGCAAAAGAAGCAGGTATTCGCGCAGATACGGACGCCGTCCCACGTCGTCTCGGCGAACGCCAGACCGATCTCATCGTCCGGCCACTTTTCAATCGTATAGGTGCGTTCGCCCCCCTCCGGCTCGATCACGCGCAGCTCGACCACCGGCTCGGCGGTATAGAATTGATAGTCCACCACGTCACGCAACACGCGGCCGTTGGCGGCGAGCACCCGCGCGCCCGGACGGATACCGGCCGCCTCACCGATACTGCCCGCTTCGACAGCATCGACCAACCCGCCGTTCGACGTCGCGTCATCGGCCGCCTCCGTCCGGCGGATACCGGCGGCCTGCTCATCCATGTACAAATTGACCGGCGTCCGACTCACGATAGTGTTCCTTGGGCAATACCCGCCGCGGGCGCGGTTTCGCCGATCGCCTCCAGCCGGGAAACGACCTCGTCAATCACGAAGTCGGGGGTCGATGCTCCGGCGGTGACACCGGCGATCCCCGCTCCGGCGAACCACGCCGGGTCAAGCTCCGCCGCTGATTCGACGTGGTGGGCGGGTACTCCCGCTTCCGTGCAGACCTCGGCCAGATGGCGGGTGTTGGCGCTCTCGCGACCGCCGACCACCACCATGACATCGACCTCGTGCGCCAGTTGGAGCGCCGCCGCTTGCTGGCCGGTGGTCGCGTTGCACAGTGTATTGATCACGCGTAGCTCGCTGATCTTATGCATGCGTTGCTGCATCAGCCGCGTGACGAACGATGCGAAGCGCACCTCGGTGTGAGTCGTTTGCACCAGTACGCCGATCTTCGACGGCAGCGTGTCGGGTAGGGTGTCGATCTCGGATTCGTCGCGCAGCGTGATCGCCTTGCCTTCCGCCCAGCCGAGGATGCCGCGCACTTCCTTGTGCTCCGGGTCGCCGAACACGATCACGGCGAAACCATCTTCGAGCAGGCGCTTCGCCCACCGCTGGGCGCGGGTGACGATCGGACAGGTTGTATCGACAATCTCCAGCCCACGCCGTTGCGCCTCCCCCAGCACGTCCGGCCCGACACCGTGCGCCGTGATCGCCAGACGCCGGTCGCCGATCTCGTCCAGCGTCGTGGCGACATCGACCCCACGCTCGCGCAGCCGGCCGACCACCTGTGGGTTGTGGACGACCGAGCCAAGACTCGCGATTGGCAGGCCGGTGTGCGCCTCCTGCTCCATCATCTCCACGGCGCGGCGCACGCCGAAACAAAAGCCCATCTCGTGGGCGCGCAGCACTTTCATGATCCGTGTTCCTTCCCCGCGTACGCGCCCTGGTAGTTCGGCGGCAGTAACGCGGCGATGTGACGCATAATGTCGTCGGACGCGGCCCGTACGGCGTCGCCCGTGATCCGCCCGGTGTGTGATAGTGTGAAAGGCTCACCGATCGTGACGGTGATCCTCGGCTTTTGCAGGAGCACGAGCGGCCCGGTCACGGCCTCGGTGCCGGTGATACCCACGGGCAGGATCGTCGCCCCGGAGCGCAGCGCGATTAGGGCGGTGCCTGGATACGGCGTCTGGAGTCCCTTGCCGTGGCTGCGGTGGCCCTCCGGGAACATGCCGACCACGCCGCCCTCGGTGAGAATGCGCTGCGCCTCCCGCAAGGCTCCCATGTCCGCCTCGAACCGGCGCACGGGGAAGGCGCCGAACAGGCGCGTGAATACGCCCCACGGACGCAGGTCGAACAGCTCCTGCTTGGCCATAAAGTGAACGGTGCGTGGGACGGCCGAGGCGACAAGCGGCGGGTCGGCGTTGTTCAGGTGGTTCGCGACCACCAGCAGCGGCCCGCGGCGCGGGGTGCGACCCTGACCCGCGAGCGTGTAGCGTCCGAAGGTCCATACGACCAGATGCATCAGCCGCGTGACGAACCAGTAGAAGGCACGCCCGCCGAGGGCGCGCGGCGCCGAACGTGGAACCCGCGACCGGCGCCCCATCCTACTGTTCAACGTGTCCCGCTCCGTCCCTGCACAAAGGCTGCACCACCCACCAGGTTGCGTGTCGTCGCAACAGCTTTAGTCGTGGCGTTCTTGTCGCGCCGCGATCCCCGCCTGTTCCAGCACCCGCGCGACGACCTCATCGATGCTCAGATGGTCGGTATTCAGCACCAGCGCATCCGACGCCGGACGCAACGGCGCCACGGCGCGGGTGCTGTCGATGTCATCGCGGCGGCGCAACTCCAGCAGTACATCGTCATACGTCCGCGGCGCGCCCCGCGCCACTAATTCATCCATTCGCCGGTGCGCGCGCACCTCGGGCGATGCGTCGAGGTAGACCTTGACCTCGGCGTCGGGCAGCACCACCGTGCCAATGTCGCGTCCCGCCATCACAATCGCGCCGGCAGCGGCCCGCCGCTGGAGGTCGACCATCACTGACCGCACGGCCGGAACTGCCGACACCGCCGATACCGCCCGCTCGACCACCGGATCGCGCAGATACGGTGTCGCATCCTCGCCGCCGATGCGGATCGTCGCGTACTCGCGGCTCTCGGTCGGAGGCGGTGCAACCTCGACCGGAGCGCTACGCGCCAGATCGGCCAGCCCAACAACGTCGGTGACTGGCACTCCCCGCTTGAGCGCCAACCAGGTAATTGCCCGGTACATCGCGCCGGTATCCACGAACGGAAGACCCAGCCGTGCGGCGACACGGCTGCCGACGGCGCTCTTACCCGACGCTCCCGGCCCATCTATCGCGATACGGACGGCAGTCCTCCCGGCCGGCATTCACCGCGCTTCACCTTAAGTATACGCGACAACCGACTGTCTCCCGGGGATTTCCGTGACCAATCCGTTCAGGCAGCGGTATCGCACCGGTGTGCCCTGGCGCCGCCATGTCGGACCCAGCGGACGGGAAACGCACGCGTGCCTCAATGTACGAGGATAAGAGCCTGGGCGAGACAGCGGGTCGTCCCTACTCGGTGACGTGCCGCGCCCATGCGGTGGCGGCGCCTCTGGTGTGCAGGGCCAGATACGGCGCGGCGTTCGTCGCGGTGCGCTCGCACTTCTGAGGCAAGACTCAGGCCGGTCGTAGCGGCGCGGTCGCGAACAGCACGCCGAACCGGCGGCACCACACCACGACGCTCCTCAAGCCGGCGATATCGACCCCCTCGGGTATCTCGTAGTTGAAGTCGCCGGCGGTCGCCTTGAGACGGCCGAGGTTGAGCGCATCGGCGGAGTATCCCGTGGCGCTCAACGAGAGGTAAGCGTACAAGTCGGGTCCATTCCGTACCGCGAACTCCTCGAAGCGAAGGAGGTAGCGACCGGGCGATGTCTCGATTATCCGCGCCTGTCCCCGCCCAAAATGGAACTCATCGGCCCCGACGAACTGCCCGGTGTGCGATACGCGGGCCGTGAACACGGGCGGCATTGCCGGCGCTGGATTGGGAGCCATCGCCATTAGGGCCGCGGCCGGCGCCGCGGTAGTTTCGGCCGCCGGCGTTGTTCGCGATTCCGGCGACACTGTGGTGGCCGAGGCCGCCACCGGAGGCGGCGTCGATGCGACGGAAGCGTTGCTCACGGCCGCTAGGGGACTCGCCTCTTGCAGGTATGTCTGCCGCCACAGCGGCGACAGCGTGTAGTAGCCGGCCGGCAGTGTCACCGCCAGTAATGGCACCGCGATTATGCCGGCCACCAACCGCCGCCGCCACAGCGCCCGGTACCAGCCGCGACGATAAGCCGCGATGCCGGTCCCGGCCACGAGCAGCAGGACGATGATCGCGACTGGCACACGGTATACGTAGAGATGGTCGCCAAGCGCCCGCTCTAGACCGCCGAAGATGTTCATCACGCCTTCCCTTGAACCTACCTAACCCGAAGTACCCACCGGACGGTCAGTCTACCGATTCGGCTCCGCGCGGTGGGACCCGAACCCGCGCGGGCTGGGTCGTGGGCAGCCCCGCGGGCGCCTTTAGGGACGATGACCACGTATGCCCTGGTAGGGGCGACCCGGTGGGTCGCCCGCGACCGCGCGATAACCGAACGAGTGGACAGGGGTCGCGCTAACCCTCCGTCTGCCTTTCCTGCAAGGGAAGCGGGACCAACGGCGGATGAATCAGGGATGACTGACGGCCCATGACCAAACCCTGATTACTCCCACCCGGTGGGCATCGTTGCTATTGGTACGTGGTAGAAGGGAGTAGCAGACTCATCGTCAGACGCCGCGTGTCGGGTGATAGGGACGCATGTAGCGCGCCCATCCATCAGACTCTTGGCGCGGACGGCGAGGGCACACGATCATCTCCGCTGCCTCTTTGTCCGTCCAGGAGGCATGATCGTTACATGGTGGAGTGTTTCGATTGGAGACCGGGTGTGGAGTCAGCTACGCCACGCTTCTGCGCGTGATCACGCGGAACTGATCTAATCTCGCGCTATTCACGCGCCGGGATGACGGGCAGGAGGATGTGCGACGGCCGCGCGGGGTCCACGTACACGCGGTTGGCGGCGATTCGCGTTGTCTGCCCCGTACCCTCCGCGTCGCCCGTGTTCGGATTGATGTCGAAGTGGGGGAAGTTACTGCTCGATATGTCGAGTCGGATGCGGTGGCCGCGTGCGAACAGGTTGCTGGTCGGGAACGGCGTGATCGTGAGCGCGTACACCTCACCCGGCGTCATCAACTCCGGCTGTTCCCACGAGTCGCGATAGCGGGCGCGTATGATCCCGGACGTGATGTTCATCGCGAATCCGTGCGGATAATCGGCGTTGGGTGGATACACATCGATAAGTTTGGCGGTAAAGTCGGTGTCGGGGCAGTCCGAGGCGATCCACAGCCGTACCTCAATCGGCCCCGTGACTTCAACGCCGGCATCGAGCGGCGGTGTCTGAAAGACGAGCACGTCGGCCCGCGTCGCCAGTGGCAGATACGGCGGTCGCGACCCGTGGAAGCGCTCCTCTTCGCGCTGGTCGAAGGCGCCGCCGGCCATCACCGGCGCGCCGGAGGAGATTGGCCCGCCGATGGCCGGCACGGGGTGGCGCGGGTCATAGTCATAGGACCGTGGCGGACTGCCGGGGTCGGGTCGCTTCACGCCGAGCGACCCATCGCCGTGGAGGTAGTACGGGGTGAACTCGGTTCCGGCCAGCGGCCAATCAATCTCCACGCGCCACCGTCCGCCGTGGTCGAGCCGCCCCTCGGCGGTGCGCCGGCCGCTGCCGCCGCCCATGACGAATAGGCGCACGGGCGGCTCGTGCTCGACGCCGTTGTCGAGTCCCTTTAGCCAGTGATCGAACCAGCGTCGCCGCAGTTCGAGATAGTCCGTGGCGAGACTGCCGTCGAGGGTGGCGGCAGCGCCGAAGTCAACGTCACCCGCGTGGGTGAGCGAGCGGTCGCCGTGGGTCCAGGGACCGAGAATCAGCCGGACGGGGCCACGCTTCCGCTTGGATAGGCCGCGGTAGTTGTCGGTCGCCGTGCGCGCGTACGGGTCGTACCACGACGACATATGGACCATGGGCACATCGGCGTACTGGTCGTAGAAGCCCTCGGCGAAGATGCCCGCCTGTCGCCAATAGTCGTCGAACGTGCCGTGGGTCCACTGTTCGAACAGGTAGCTCTCATACTCGGGCGCCCATTGCAGCGGTGAATGTCCCCGCTTCCAGGGCATACGCGTGAACCAGTCCTTGATATCAATGCCGTCGAGGGCGGCCCGCGCCACCGGGTCGGCCGCGACCAACGGACTGACCCGCGCGTTCGCGAACGCCCAGGTCGCCTGCTTCAACTCAAACGCGCCGCCCTGGCGAATGCCGCTGCGATAAGCGTTGGAGAAACCGCCCGAATCGAGAAACATCGCGGCCAACCCCGGCGGGTTGAGGCAGGCGAGCGCGCCCTGTGTGTGCGCGGCGTATGACAGCCCCATCGTCCCGACCTTGCGGTCGCACCACTGCTGTTGGGTCAGCCACACGACCGTGTCATAGCCATCGGTGGCGTCGCTGAGATACTTGACGAACTCGCCCTCGGAGCCGTAGCGACCTCGGCAGTCCTGGAACACGACCACGTAGCCGGCCCGGACGAAGTAGGCGGCGACCTCCGCGCGCGTGAACGGCGCGGCCGAGCGTGCCGTGCGCTCCGCGCGGCTGGTCTCGCCCTTGCCGTAGGGGGTGCGCTCGAGGATGACCGGTAGCGGTGTCTCAATCGCGCGCCCATCCCGTGCCGGCCGGTACACGTCGGAGGCGAGCCGCACCCCGTCGCGCATCGTGGCCATCACGTCACGTTCGAGCACGTATTCGATGCCCTCGACAGAGGACGGGGGCAAATTGGCGGGTGATGCATCGGTGGCCATGAGATGGACTCCTATGGAAAACCTAACCCCCTGGCCCCCTTCCCTGCAAGGGAAGGGGGAGACGACGGATATACCGGTCGCGGCGCCGCGGCAGGGAGCTGCCTGGCCCCCTTCCCTGCAAGGGAAGGGGGAGACGACCCAGCCCTCCGACCCCGTTACTCCCGGCATGCTGAGGCAGGCGCCTGGGGATGGGGAGAAGGGCGAGACGGCAGCTTCAAAGTCCGCGGGTGCCGCTTCGCGGGACGTATCCGCGGGTGGAGAGTTTGAAGCTGCACTCACGGTTTCTGGTCACTCCCCTCCCCTTGTAGGGGAGGGGTCAGGGGAGAGGTGGATCGCCGTGCCCGCGGATCGTGTTCCGATCGCGCCCTGGTCGCGCAGCGTCGTGATCTCGTCCCAGGTGAGACCGGCTTCGAGCAGCACGGCTTCGGTGTGCTGTCCGTATTCGGGGGCTGGGCCTTGCACACCAGCCTCGGGGGCGGCGCTGAAGCGGACGGGATGGTTGACCATCTTCACACGCCCGCCGGTGGGGTGATCGATCTCGACGATGTAGCGATTGGCGATCACCTGCGGGTCGCATTCAAGCTCGCGGTAGTCCTGGGCGCGGGCGGCCATGAGCTGGTGACGTGAGAGCAACGCGACCCAATGGTCGCGCGGTTGGGTAGCGTACAGTTCGTCGAACTTCGCCACCAGCGCCGGTGCATTCGCCATCCGGTCCAGATGCGTGGCGAACCGGGGGTCTTGCTCCCAGTCGGTGATGCCGAGCGCGCGGATCAGTTGCGGCCACCAACGCTCGGTCTGGCTCAGCCCGACCACGAACCAACGACCGTCGCTGCCCTGGTACGTGTTCCACAGCGGCTGCATCTCCGCGCGGGTGCGGCGCTCGGGCAGCGCGCCGCTGAACAGGTAGCCTTGGATCAGGTGCGCTTGCAAGTCGATCTGTCCACCGAGCAGCGACGAATCGACCTGCTGCCCCTCGCCCGTGCGCTCGCGCATGAACAGGGCGGCGAGGATGCCATGCGCGAGAAAGTAGGAGCCTACCTGATCACCGGTCGCGCCGGGAACTGATTGCGGCGGCCGGCCGGGTTCGCCGTTGGCACCCATGATACCGCCGCGCGCCTGCCCCATGATGTCCATCGAGGGCAGCGTGCGCTCCGGCCCTTCGTTCCCATATCCCGAGGCCACCGCGTAAATCAGACGCGGGTTGACCTTGCGGAAGTCCTCGTAACCGAGGCCCAGCCGCTCCAAGACGCCCTTCCGCATGTTGTTGGTGAACACGTCGGCGTCCCGCGCGAGGCGCATGAGAAGCTCCCGGCCGGCTGGATGCTTCACGTCGAGCACGATCGCCCGTTTGCCGCGGTTGTGGTTCTCGAAGTACGCGTTGAGCGGGCTGGACGGCAGGAAGCCCGCGACTGACCGGCCGGGGTCGGGGTTGTCAGGGCCTTCGATCTTGATCACGTCGGCGCCGAGGTCGGCGAGCAGCGCGGTGGCGTGCGTGCCTTGCTGCCAGATCGTCATATCGAGAATCCGAACACCGGCGAGCGGTAGTGTCATCGAGCTGCTCCTTGTGAACAGGTGTTGGGTGTTGGGTCGTAGGTGGTGGGGGCACTGCGCTCGTTCTCTCGTCTTGCGCCACCACCCAACGCCCAACATCCATCACCTATGCAGGGGTTGGGGAGGGGCTGGATCGCCGCCTAGCGCGTCGTCAAGCCCGCCATCGCCGCGAATGTCCGCAACTCGCGCGGGATATCCGGACCGGCGGGCTGGTAGGCGATCTCGGTCACGCCGTCCGCCTCGTAGCGGGCGAGCCGGGCGCGTTGGTGCTTGGCATCTCCGGCAAGGCCGAGGCGCGCGAGCAACTCGCCGGTAACGGCGCCCTGGTCGAGGTCGTTGAGTGCGACCAGATGGCGGTCATGTACGGCGAGGTGGCGGGTGCGGGCCGGCAGTGCCTCCACCCGAGCACGCCACTCCGCCGCGCCGGGAATGCTATCGCCGCGATTGCGTTCGTATCCCGCGTGAAACGTGACGGCAGCGCCGTGGCCGGCGGCCGCCAGCGACCGCTCCGAGCCGGCGTCCTCGCTTTCGTCCAGCACCGTCCCAAACGCCAGCCGCGCCACCCAGGAGAAGCCTGACTGCCGGCCGGCGGTGAAGATGCCGTCGCCCAACTCACGCGCGACCGCCATGCCCTTCGGTCCATCGGCGCCGACCAGCACCGGCACGTTGATCGGACGCGTCGGCGCGAACCCATCGGGGTGCATCATGCGGATCACCGCGCCCTCCCACTCGACCTCCTCGCCGCGCAACAGGGCGCGTAGCGCGCGGATGTATGTCGCGACATCCGACCAACGCAGTGACCGTTGCCCCAGGGTCATCCGCCCGGTGAAACCGGCGCCGAGCGAGACCACGACGCGACCCGGCGCCAGCCCCTCCAGTGTGGCGATGGCGGCGGCGTTGGCCATCACATGGCGCAGGCTGGGGATGAGCACGCCCGGTCCAAGACCGATCCGGCTGGTGCGCTCGGCGGCGCGGGCGAGAGTCATCCACACGTCGGCGTACAACGCGGGTGAGTCGTAGCACCACGCCCGCCGGTAGCCGAGTTGCTCGGCGAGGACGATGTGCTCGGGCGTGTGCGGCCCCGGT
>JBBQJF010000087.1:0-16483 GCA_038325665.1 Dehalococcoidia bacterium
CGGATCGCCGCCGCCGAGGTGGTCACTCCAATACTGCCGGTCGTGGTGGTGGTCGCGCGAGGTGTCCTCATCACGCTCCACAAGGGTGAAGTCGAACGTCATCTCCGGGGCGAGGCCGCGTCGTTCGAGTTGCAGCACACGACCGGTGGCAAACGTGGAGTCGAGCGCGGCAATAGCGTCGATCTCCGCCTCCTCCGCGGCGCGGATTTCCAGAACGGGCACGGCCGCGGGCGCGGGGGCGGGTGATGGAGGAGCCGCGACCGCCTCGTCAGGAGCGGCGAGAAAGTCGAGCAGCAGCCGGTTAAACTCGGCCGGACGCTCCAGCGGCGGCAGGTGGCCGGCGTCCTCCACCACCTCCAACCGGACGCGCGGCGCGTTGGCCGCGACGAGCTGCGCCGCCAGCAGAAAGTCGTCGAGGTCTCCGGCGCCAACCACGACCATCACCGGCGGGCGCAACTCGTGCAGGCGGTCCACCGCCTCCACCGGCTCGGGTCCCTCCGGTTCGGGCGGATCCACCAGGTAATCACGGGCGGGGAAGTGCAGCACGATGTCGCGCACAACATCGAAGGCGGCCGGATGACGGCGCAGTCCGTCGAACATCGGATGGGTCAGCCACAGACGCTCGGCCGCCGCTGCCCAGCCCTCCGCCCGCACCGCCTCGACCAGTTCCTCAATGCGGGCAGCAAACTCCTCCGAGTAGTCATAACCGGGCACGGCCGCATCGATCATCGTCAGCGAGAGCGTCCGGCCGGGATGATCGAGCGCGAACTGCAGCGCGATGCCGCCGCCCATCGACAGACCAACCACATGCGCCCGCCCGATATCGAGCACATCGAGCAGACTCCGCAGATCGTCGGCGTACACCGGCCAGGTATAGCCCTCGTCTGGCGCGCTGCCGCGACCGTGCCCGCGCACGTCGTAGCGGACCACCCGGTAGCCGGCCTCGCGTAGCGCGAATGTCTGGGACGGCCACATCCGCAGATCCAGGCTGTGACCATGGATCAGCACCACCGGATCACCCTCGCCGCCGGTATCCTCGTAATAGATGCCGATGCCGTTGGCATGGACGCTGGGCATGTTGGCACGTATCCCGGCGCGTGCCCTATGCTGTCAGGGCGAATGCGCGCATCGAGTGTAGCGTGAGCAGGCCCGCACCCCAACCCCTCGACGCGCATCACGCGGATCGCCTGGACTGTCGCGGGACTGTCAGACGCTCATCAGATGGCCGGGACGGGCATGAACCGTCGCCCATCCGGCAATGAGGTCACGGCGCGATGAATGCACCGGTTCCCACGGGCGCCCTCACCGGGATGCGCGTCATCGACGCCGGCCAGATCATCGCCGGGCCGTTCGCCGCCACGCTGTTGGGCGAGTTCGGCGCCGAGGTGATCAAGGTCGAGCAGCCGCGCACCGGCGACCAGGCGCGCGGCGTCAACAGTAGCTCACCCGAGTTCGCGCAGAATTCACGCAACAAGAAGTCGGTCACGCTCGATCTGCGCCGGCCCGAGGGTCAAGCCCTGTTCAAGCGGCTGACGGCGATCGCTGATGTGGTGGTGGAGAACTTTCTGCCCGGCACGATGGAACGCTGGAACCTCGGCTACGACGATCTCGCCGCGGTCAATCCGCGGGTTGTCATGCTCCGCATTTCCGGCTATGGTCAGACCGGTCCCGCGAAGCACAAGTACAGCTTCGACCGCATCGGCATGGCCTTCGCCGGTATCACCTATGTCACCGGCCATGCCGAGATGGCGCCGGTACGGCCCGGCTATTTCGTCGCCGACTATGTGACCGGGCTGTGGGGCGCCTTCGGCGTGCTCGCCGCGATCCACGACCGCGACGTGACTGGCACGGGCAAGGGTCAGATGATCGACGCCTCCCTGTACGAATCGATCTGGCGGCTCTCCGGCCCGCTGGCGGCGAACTTCGCCCGCGACGGCGTGGTACGCGAGCGCCAGGGCAACACTATCCCCGGCATCTCCCCGGCTGACCAGTTCCAGACCGCCGACGGCCATTATCTCGTGCTCCACGCCGGCACCGACCGGGTCTATCACCGGCTGTGCGAGACGATGAACCGCGCCGGCCTTATCACCGATCCGCGCTTCGCCAGCCGCACCGAACGCGCCGCCAACATGGCCGAGCTGCACGCGATCACCGGCGATTGGATCAAGTCCATGACATTGGAGGATGCGTTGCGAGCGCTCGACGAGGGCGGTGTGCCCGCCAGCCCGGTCAATAGCGTCGCCGACATCTTTCGCGACCCACAGTTCGCCGCCCGTCAAAACCTAATCCCGGTCAACGATGGCAGCTTGGGCGAGATGATTCAACCCGGTGTCGTTCCCAAACTGTCGCGCACCCCCGGCCATGTCGAGCGCGGCGCACCCCTCCTCGGCGAGCATAACGAGGAGGTGTATCTCGGGTTGCTGGAGATGGCGCGGGGCGACTACGAGACGCTGTGCGAGCGCGGGGTGATTTGAGTGACGATGCGGGCCAGCGCACGATCGCGTTGATGCGAAGGCCGGCGATGTGTGACGTGGAGATACCGGGGACCGGCGTGCCCCGCGATCCGGCGGCGGCATCGTAGCGCGGCCCCGTTCCATCCACGGAGCGGGAGATTGTTTCCCGGAGTTGCCCATGCTGCTGGCCGATCTCGGCGGTGGCCTCGTGTTGCGCCATGCGACGGTGGACGATGCCGCCGCGCTTTCGACCTTCAACGCCGGCATGCACGCCGACCCCGGCACGCCCCCGGACGAGGGCATCCGCGCGTGGACGCGCGACCTGGTGGAACGGCCGCATCCCACGTTCCGGGTCGCGGATTTCACCATCGTCGAGGATACCAGCACGCGGGCGATCATTTCGTCGCTCAATCTCATCGGGCAGACGTGGTCGTACGCGGGCGTGCCGTTCGGTGTCGGGCAGGTGGAGTTGGTCGCGACCGACCCCGCGTACCGGCGCACGGGGCTTGTTCGCCGTCAGTTTGACATCGTGCATCGCTGGAGCGCCGAGCGCGGACAGTTGATCCAAGTGATCAGCGGCATCCCCTGGTATTACCGCCAGTTCGGGTATGAGTACGCGATCGCGATGGACGGCGGGCGGGCCGGCTACCGCCCGCACGTACCCGCCCCAGTCGCCGCCGCCGATGAGCCGTTCCGGGTGCGGCCGGCGACCGAGCGCGACCTACCGTTCATCCACATCACCGACGCGCGGGCACGGACGCGGTACCGTGTCAGCGCGGTGCGCGACGCCGCCGTGTGGCGGTACGAGCTTGACGGTCGCTCCTCGCGTAACGCCCTTCGCCGCGAACTGCGGATCATCGAGGCGGTGGACGGCACACCGAGCGGCTTCCTCGCCCACTGGCCGGTGCTGTGGAACGGGCTGGCGCCGGTCACGGCCTGCGAGTTGACGGCGGGGGTATCGTGGCTCGCGGCGGCGCCGGCCGTCCTGCGCTATCTGGCCGCCGTGGGCGCCGCGTACGCGGCAGAGCCGGGGGCGACCCCGTTCGACGGGTTCGCGTTCATGCTTGGCGATGAGCATCCGATGTACCGCACGATTGCTGACCGGCTGCCGCGCGTCATCCCGTCCTACGCCTGGTACGTGCGCGTACCCGACATCGCCGCCTTCGTCCGGCACATCGCGCCGGCGCTGGAGGCGCGCCTCGCCGCCTCGGACGCCGCCGGACACACCGGTGAGTTGAGTCTGAACTTCTATCGGGATGGGCTTCGGCTGGAGTTTGAGGCGGGACAACTGATCAAGGTCACTCACTGGGCGCGACCGGAACGCCACGAGGCCATGGCGGGATTCCCCGACCTCACCTTCCTCAAGCTGCTGTTCGGCTACCGTTCGCTCGATGAACTGCTCATCGCCTACCCCGACTGCAACGTGCGCGGCGGCGAGGCGCGGCCCCTGCTGAACGCGCTGTTCCCCAAGCAGCCATCGCTCGTCTGGCCGGTTGGGTGATGGGGGCTGGGATTCACACGGGCGGTATCGTTCCCCTCTTCCCGTGCCGGGAAGGGGCCGGGGTGGGTCGCGCGGGCGTGCCGGAACAGGTACCCATTCTCCCCCTTCCCTCGCGGCCCCGTCCCGGCCTGCCGGGAGGAAGGAGGCCGGGGGGTTAGGTGGTCCGGGGGTAGGCGCTAGGCCCGCGCCCACAGCTTGTTGCGGGCCATGCAGTGGTCGCACATGGACGCGGGGCGGGAGAACACGACGGAACCATGGCGGACGCGCTCGTCGCGGTCGTGGAGGTGGCGCTCGCAAAACAGCGCCAGACATTTGGAGCACTGGCCCCAGCGACTACCGTCGCAGTCGGGCATGCCGCAGAAGCCACGGTTGCTGCGGTCCACCGCCTGGACCCGCCATTCGACGTGAGCAAGCAGATCGGCGTGCTTCTCTTGACAGACCGGGCGGCAGCACACCTCGGCGCCGTCCGGGAAACGCTCCCCGTGAAGGTCGCAAAACTCCCGCCCGCAGTATTGGCACACGGCCATTGACTGCCGATTGCAGCGAGAGAAGAACCGTCCGATCCGGCAGGCATGCAACATTACGCAATAACCAGGATCAGTATACCGGACTGACGGTTGCGCGCCTGGTACGGCCGCGGGATAGGGATGGGACCATCGTGCGAGGGACCCTCGGGTCGATCCGCGGTCCGCGCGTCTCCGGAAGCGGCGCCCGGGCGGGTCGCCCGTCAGAGATTCGCGCCGCGACATCGTCAGCGTGGTCCGGCGTCTGTTGTGCTCACGCCGGCCGCATGCGCCGCCATTGCAGTCAGCTCGTGGGGCCAGAAGAGGTCAAATGTGCTGACACACTCGGGTTAGAAGCCGAAACGGGGTCGAGTGGCAGCCGGATCGTGGCTGTTGTCCCGACGCCGTCGGTGCTCTCCAGGTGCAGGGTGCCCCCCTGCTGTTCGATGATCGCCCGTGCTCCGAAGAGTCCGATGCCGGTGCCAAATGTCGTTTTCGCGACATTGCTACCGCGATAGAACGGCGTGAACATGTGGGGAAGGTCAGCCGCCGGGATGCCCACGCCCTGGTCCCGTACGGCCAGCACCGCGACATCGCCGCCGTCTCGGTCAAGGTCGAGCGTGACGAGAATAGGGCTGGCCGGCGCGCTGTACTTAGTCGCGTTGCTGAGCAGATTGGCGATAACTCGTTCCACGCGGCTGGCGTCCCACATGCCCATCATCGTATCCGCCGCCGTCGAGAGAATGAGTTCATGGTCGCCCGCGTCCGCGAACTCGTGGACACACGCGCGTGCCACGGCCACGAGGTCTGTCGACTGCTCGTTGAACTCGACTGGTTGACCACTGGTCAAACGAGAGAGGTCCATGAACTCGTCGACCAGCCGCTGAAGCTTTCGGGTACCGCCTTGAATCATCGCGAGGCCAGACATGAAAGCCGCCGGTTCGGCTGCCTTCTCTCCGCGTGTCTGCCGTTCGAGCAATTGAGCCACGGTCTGAATTACGGTGATCTGGTTTTTCATGTCATGAGCGGCGGCGGCGATGAAGGTGTTCCGTTGCTGAATCACCGCCAGCAGCGTCTGTTCCTGTCGCACCGCCGCCAGCAGCACTTGTTCACGTCCGTGCGGGCCATGGGGGAGCACCCCATTGCTCGCGGGATTCAGGCTCTTCCGAGGTCGAGGCGTACGCGTCACAGCGGCACCACTTTCTTCTGGCCACGCGCTTCCATTCAGATAGCCGGAGGGCTGCTGGTTGCAGCGCCATTGAGCATCGCGTGTGGTACAGCGAGAACTCGCCGCAGCGCCCGAATAATCTCATCCAAGTCGAAGGGTTTGCCGATTACCTCAATCGCGTCGGCAGGACCAACGCATGCCCGCAGGCCACCGACATTGGTCGTTGTGATGACGAATCGCCCATCCTGCCAGTCCCGCCGCACCTCTTGCAGGATGTCCCAGCCTTCCCGGTACGGCGGCGAGACGCTGTAGACGGCGGCCACGGGCTTGTGCTGGTGGAGGAAGGCAAGCGGACCCACGGCGCCGCCGGCGATGGTGGAGACCAGCGTCACGGTGCGAAAGCCATCCTGCTCCAGCGCGTCCTGGAGAACGGTCACGAGGTCACGGCTGGAATTCATTACCGCGATAAGGGGTCGGGAATCGAAGGAAGAAGCGGGCATCGCATAACCTCGGCGTGCTGTGTGGCAACACCTCGGTCATCGTCCCCGAGCATGAGTACGCGACCACGGGTGACAAAGAAACGAGAGAGAAGGGCTACCCATCATCAAAGATACCACACTATAAGTAGGTAAAGCGCCGTTGCTTGACGAAATTGGCCCAATTGTGACTTTTGTGATGAGATTATCTCTAAAGTTGCAAATTCGTATACGTTTGATACAACGGCTCCAGCTCACTGTACGTCGTTGAATCCGCATTGCCGGCTCCGCCCCAGCGCGGAACGCCATATCTCGTGACCGGCAACAGCGTTGCTCACCCATGCACACGCCTATCGGGTTGTCGTGCGGACCGGCCAGGACGCGGCCGTGCGGGCGACCGTCCGCGCCGCTGCCTGGCCGGTCCGTGGGCGGCGGTTTCACCGGGCCCGTCTGGCCGCCACACCCGGCGACGCGAGAAAGGGCGGTGGAGCGCGTCACTCCACCGCCCTTTTACAGATATATCAGCGGGCTGGAAATCACCGTTAACGCTTGGAGCGATTCATCAGGATCTTTGCGCCCAGGCCGATCGCGGCCATCTGAATCGCCTTATTTCCCAGCAGGCTCTCCAGCATATTGGGCTTGTCACGGTACTCCGTGGCAACATTGCCGAGCGCCTCGGGATGGTTGCGCTGGGTCCACTGCGTGAGCTGTGCCAGCTCACCCGACGACATGCGCGACGGATCAACATTGTTGAGACCGGCCTGACGGCCGATATCCTCGCGGCCCATGCCCCGACCCATCAGCGCGCCCATCAACTTCTGGGCAAGGCCGCCGCGTTCGTCATCTTGCAGCCCGCCAAACGGGTCGGTGCCGCCCACACCCGGTTGAGTGTGGTTGTAGTATTCCTGGGGATCAAGGTCTCGAAACGCGCCCGAGGCTGCCTGCTGGAACTTCTCCGGTGGGGCCGAACCCACCATCTGATTCCAGTCGCCAGCCTGTCCATCGTCGTCCTGCTGCCTGCCCGGGCCTCCCGCCAGTCGATCAAAAATGTTTGCCATCGTGCCTAACTCCCTTTCGTAGCATGGTGCAGTCCATACCGGTGTTATACGAAGCGAACGTCCACCTGTCCGCTTCGGGGGTCATACTCGGCCTGGGCGAGCCGGTCGCCCGATTGGTAGAAAGCGATGACATGAAGGGGCTTGTTCGGGAATGTCCGGGCCATACCCTCGGCTAGGGATACCATCAACTGCTGCAAATCACCCTTGCTGATGTTTGGCTGCACCTTGACGCCGAGAGACGACTCCTGACGGACGACCGCATCGGTGAGGTACTGGCGTTGCGGATCCTGTTCAAGCACCCAACGGGCGAAGGCGGCGCCCCGGTCGGTATCGCCGGTGGCGCTGCCGCCACGATAATTGCCGCCATAACTGCCACGGGTGGACAGCTCGCGCGAGTCGACCGGCCGCGGCGACCCACCGCCGGAGGTGGTGGATGCGTTGTCCGAGCAGCCCGCGCTGGTCAGCAAGGCTGCCGCCGCGGCGACCGTGACGAGGCCAGTTTTCACCCGTGACCAGGGGCGTATCCGCACGACAGGCGTCACGGCGCTGGTGGGATGCTCGGGGATCGCCGGCACGAGCGGTGCGGTCATATCCTCATCCTCCAGGGACGACCTCTGACCAGGCCAGGATGCGAGATAGTGATACAACCACCATCACCGGCCGGAGTTGTGCGGGTATACCGGGCCGCAAAGGTCAGTGGGTGCGTGGTAGCACACCGGTCGGTGGGCGGCTCGCGTCCAACGGGCCGGCTCGTGCAAGCTCAGTGTGTGGCGCTCGGGCAAAGGGCGGTAGTAGCGCGGGGGGTAATATTCCAATATCCGAGCTACGCCGACAGGTGTAATGCTGTGGCGCGCGGCAGTATCGGTCCGACAAACCATCACGTTTGCCGGGTCCCCCTGGCACAGGGATCATTCATGGGGGTCACTCCACGATCAGGCTGCCGCGCATCTCGACGGGGTGGACCTCACAGTAGAATGGGTAGTTGCCGGATTGGTTGATCGTGAATTGGATTGTGGCTGCCTCGCCCGCCTTGAGTAGCGCTGTCTGAATCGGCGCCCCGCCGCTGTCGGTCGTGCCGAGCACGCGCCAGTCATGCAGCGCCGCGCCGCGGTTCTCCAACGTCAACGTCACCTGTTGCCCGACCGGCACGCGGAGGCGGCCGCGATCATACACGTTATCCTGCGCTCGGAGGATAACGCGCGTGGTGGGTGTATCATCAGCCGGCGGTGTCGACGCGCCGCTCGTTAGTGGTGGAACGGTTGGTGAGGCGGCGCGGAAGGGGGTGGGTGAAGGCGACCGCGCCGCCGGTGCATCATCGCTCGCCCCGGTGCACGCCGCGATCAGCAGCGCCACGGCGAGCGCGCCGCACGCCACCACCGCGCGATGGCCGGGGGGTCGCCCGCTCGCCATACGCTATCGACGGGCTTTGAGCCGCGGCAGCATGCTAGCCGCGCCCACGAGCAGCAGTCCGGCGAATGCAATCAGCCGTCCGTGCGTCGCCGGCGTGTCCGCGGCGACGCCAACGCCCACGCGGGGCGCGGTGGCCGGCTGTTGCGCGGCTCCCCCCGGCGCGGCGGCAGTCCCCCCGGCGCCCGGCGCGGCAACGGTGAAGGTCACACGCTGCTGAATGGTGGGCGACAACGGCACATGGTCGGTGCGGGTGAGGATCACGGTCACGGTGTGTTGACCGGGGGCCAAATCAGGCAGCGGCAGCCGCGTATCGGCCGTGTGGATGATGTTTGCCAGACCGGTAGGCAGCGGCTGACCCGGCTGGGCGACCGTCGCCGGATCGGTGTCGATCAGCGCATGGTAGTGGAAGGCCTGCGGATCGCCTTCGGCGGCCGGCTTCACGGTCACGCCGCCGATGGTGACCTGTAAGGTAACCGGGGCGGAAACTGTGGCACCGTTTGCCGGGGCGGTGATCTGAATGGTACCCGGCTGCTGCGCGGCCGCAGACCGCCCGAGCAGCGCGGCGCCCACGAGCAGCATCGAACCGAGCACGATTGCAGCGCCACGCATAGTCTTCCTCCTATGAAAATGGGTGAATAGGTGTTGGGTGTTGGGGGACCGAGGACGCCCCTGTGACTCGTGCGCAGTGGCGCCCGCTTGGGCATGAGCGACTCCCCTAAATCGACCCCCCGCTCCCTTTCTCACGGGACAAGGGGGAGAGACTGTCCGGTGCTGGTGGCGACCAAGCATCGCGCGCCCCCGCGTTGCCGCCGAACGGGCGCGTGTGGGTTGCCACGCTCCTGGCCCTTATGGTGGCGCTTTGGCACGGTGGGCGCAAGCCATTGGCGGCAGCGCCGGTGTCCTAGCGGCGGCGGGCGACGAACATGCCGTGGCCACCGCGACCGGACTGCATCAGGTCAACCCAGAAGGCGGCAGGGGCGTGCTGACGTGCGAGTTCGGCCGGGCCGAAGCGGGCGATCAGCTCCTGCTCCCACGCCTCTTGGTCCGCGACCCGAACCCGCGGGCGGGCGAGCGCGCTCCGTGTTCGATCTTCGGCGAACAGCACGTCGAAACCGGTGGCGTCCAGCAGCGCGACATACTCGGCCAGGCGAAGCAGGGAGGGGAAAGCCCATAACCGGGCGAGCGACTCCTGGTCCTCTGTCGTCAGCGGCGCACGGGCAATCCAGTCGGTGAAGGCAAAGATCGCGCCAGAACTCAGCACGCGCGCCGTCTCACGCAGCACCGGCGGCTTGTCCATGTGACAGAGCGCATCCTGGCTCCAGGCGGCGTCGCAGCAGCCACCGGCCAAGGGCAGCCGTTCGGTGCGCGCCAGCAGGGGCGGGCAGCGCCGCCATACGCCCTCGCGCCGGCCGGCGGCGAGCGCCGCCGTCTGCATGCGAGGGTCACCATCGACACACAGCACGGTCGCGCCGAAGCGGCGGGCAAGATAGCGCGCCGGGCCGCCGAGCGCGGAGGCGATCTCGAGGATGCGCCCGCCCGGCTCCAGCCCAAAGCTCTCGGCGCGGGCCGCGAGTGCGACCGTCACGTCCTCGCCGCCGGGGTGGAGGTGTGTCCCCACCGACCGCAGCGCCCACCGCATCCCTGGCTCATCGTAGAGGTCGGCCACCTCGCGCATCGGCGTATCAGATGTAGGATTCATTCCGGTGTATCCCCCGTGTCCCGTGCGGCCCGCGCCACCGGCTCTGCCGCGACCTGGCGGTAACGGCCACCCCGGCTTTCCGTGGCGTCCGCGCCACCGGCGGCCGGCGTCCAGTGACGGTACGGGTTTCTCACCGCCGGCCTGCTGCCAGCGGATCGCCGGCGCGAGGCGGAGCGGCGACACCGTATACTACCCCCGCGTCAGACGCATCCCGGCCGGCGGACTCCGCACGCATCAACGCGCGACGATTGATCCAGGACAAGGACCATGCACGAGAGACGATCGAGCGGTGGCCGGCAGCGATCCGGGCGATGGCAGATGGTGGTAGCGGTGGGGGCGCTGCTCTGCGCGATGTGGGCACACGAGACGCGCATGACGGTCACGGCGCAGAGCCTCGATTTCACGCCGTTCATCAATCAGTGGCGACACGAGGAGTTCGTGCTGAATGTCGATGCATCCGGTCGAGCCGTCGCGGTGTGGCCGGCGGCCTGCCCTGACGGATCACCGGGGTGCCGGGTGTACGCCGACCTGACGCTCTTGACGGCCGCGGCCAACACCGCCTTTGGCACGGTGGCGTCGGTGCAGGACCAGGACGGGCGGCCCTACAGTGAACCGGTGTTCGCCCCCGGCGCCCGCGTGATGCTGGTGGTGATGTCGTTCGACATGGCCGTGTTGCTGGTGGATCGTCAGTCGGTGGTGCTGTGCGGCGTGAGTCATCGAACCGCCGCGCCCGGCTGGCTGCCGGCATGGTGGGGCGGTGGCAGCCCGTGCACCGAAGCGGGTGGTCCCGGCTGATCGCCACGCCGCCGCCAGCGGACAACGGGAGGATACGATGGCCGTGCTCAAGGTCACGAGTTGGAACGTGGCGCACCTAGACCGGCTGCTGGCAGCCGGCCTTAGCCCCGGTAGCCGGCGGCGGCGCGATGCGGTCGCGCGTGAGATCCGCGAGATCGCGCCAGACATCCTCTGCCTGCTGGAAGGCCCGCGCGGTGAGGCGGGTATCGACCGCATCGCCGCCGAGTTGCTCGGCGGCGACTATGTGGCGGTGAAGGCGGCGGATGGCCAGTATGCCACCGCGGGCGAGCAGTGGATCTGGTTCCTGGTACACAAGAAGCATCAGGCGCGGGCGTCGTTGTTGCCCACGTCGACTTGGGACGCCTTCTGCGGGCAATCGTGGCCCTGCCACTTCTGGGGCGATTTCGCGGAAGAGGCTCACAAGCATTACCGCCATCCGCAGGTGCTGGTGTTCGATTGGAATGGCGTGCGGGTGGAGTTCATCGGCCTCCACCTGAAGAGCAAGTTTGTCAACCGCGGTGAGAGCATGTGGGCGGCGGGCGGTGAGCAACGGCAGACATACATCCGCGAAGCGCTGAAGGCGCGGGTGAAGATGACGACCGAGGCCGCGAACGTCCGCGCCTACATCGATGCCAAGTTTCGGCAGGTGGAGAATCCGGCGATCTTCGTCATGGGTGATCTGAATGATGGGCCAGGTAAAGAGTACTTCGAAGATCAGTTCCTGTTCTTCGACCTCGTATCCAGCCTACAAGGCGACGTGTTCTTCGCCAGTAAGTTCCTCAATCACGCTCTCTTCGATTATGCTGAATCGCTTCGGTGGACGGTGCAGTTTCAGGATTTCGTGGAACCGTCGCGCGACCCGCGGATTCTGCTCGACCACATCATGTTCACGCAGAGTCTGGTCAATGGCTCGTTGCCATGGCACATCGAGGCGCGTGCCGGGTTGGTCGAGCATGAGATACACGAACTGGTCAACGCCGCGCTCAGCTCGGCGCAGCGCACCAGCGATCACCGCCCGGTATCATGCCGGGTCACTATCGCGGAGTAGAGCACGATGATGCGCGACGTGGTTGACGGTTTCGGCCGGGTGCTGATTGGACCACATTCGTCAAGCCATCAGCGGAGTGGGCCAGAACAGCATACAATCAAGACAGCGGCTCTTGACGTAGTCGCCGTCGCGGTAATACGACGCCACGAAGCGGCTCCGGCACCGTGGACATGCGCGGTCAGCAAACTGGACGCTGACCTCGGCCTCCCGCTCGATATCCACATCCGGGAACACGGAGCGTTGGTCGTCTGTCATACCGCTGCCTCCGACTCGCCGCGAAACCGATGCTAGGCGCGACTGGCCGCGCACGTCAACAGCACCGGCGCACTGACTGGTCGCCGGAGCGCTACCCGCCGGCCGCTCCCGCGCCGATACTTCTAACGTACCACCGTTTCACGGACGCGGTGGACAATCCGACCTTCCGTCAACGGACGCCCCTGTCACACCGATGGGCGCGAAGCAGCGCGATGCGACCTCAGCATAAATACCTCTCGTGGGCGAGTGTGGACGGAAAAATCTTCTCTCCAGGGGATGAAGCTCGGTGGAGCGATCCACTACGATGGTGATGATGATCGAGATTGAAGAACACTTCCGAGAGATCACGGGCTTCCGTACGTTCTATCGCGTCGCGGGCGAGGGCCGGCCGCTGTTGCTGGTTCATGGCGTGGGCGGGTCGTCCCTGACGTTCCTGCGTAATATGGACGACTTGGCGGCGCATTTCCGCGTCTACGCTCTGGACCTACCCGGACACGGCTTCTCCGCCAAACCTGACGTGAGCTACACCGCCGAGAGTGCCGTGCCGTTCCTGGCGGAGTTTATCCGCGAGGTGTGTGGCGAGCCTGCCGCGATGGTCGGCGTGTCGGCCGGCGGTCTAATGTCGGCGCTTACCGCGTCGGAGCATCCCGAGTTGGTCACGCATCTGGTCATGGTTTCCAGCGCCGGGCTGGGCCGCGACATCGACTGGGGACTACGTCTGCTCAGCCTGCCCGTGGTACGTCCCTGGATGGAGAACACCCGCCAAGACCCGTCGGCGGTGCGGATGACTCTGCGCCGTGTGCTGCATGATCCCGCGCTGATCACGGATGCCCTGGTTGACGCCGTGTGCGCGGAACGCAGCCAGCCCGGGGCGGGCCGCGCGTCGTATGCCGCGATCCGTGACAATATCAACATCTTCGGTGTGCGCCGCCAACGCCGTCACATCAAGGCGTTGCGGAAGGTCGCCGCGCCGGTGATGATCATCTGGGGCGCCCAGGACAAGTTCATCCCCGTGCGCCACGCCTACCGCGCGCTGAAGTGGTTCGCCAACGCCCCGATCCATATCTTCGACCGTTGCGGCCACTGGCCCCCGCTCGAACACCCCGACAGGTTCAACCGGCTGATCGCGGACTTCGTGGGCTAACTGCTCTTTGTCTCCACCCGCCCGCTCGTGCGATGATCCTCACATCGAGTGACGTGAGTGTGATGCAGAGGGAGCAGGTGATGGCGGACGACGAGCGCGACATCCATTTCTTGACAAATGATATCGTCGCCGATCCGGCCCGCGACGCGGGCGGGCGCAAGACGACCCGGCTCGACCCGACCGACCAACAGATCTATCAGCAATCCGTCACGGGTGAGGGGCTGATCCCGATCGAGTCGATGGAGCAACTGCAGGCGCTCGCCGAGGCCGCCATGCTGACAAAGCAGGTCTTCGACGACGACGTGGCCATTCTGCTCACCCCGGAGCGCGCCGCCGAGGTACGTCGCCTGCGCGGGGACGAGGGCTACTCGTGGCGAGCGGTCGCCCATGCCTGCCACGACGCCTGGGCCGCCGACCTGCCCGAGGAGATGCGCTGGTTCCCACCCTCGAATCAGTTGATGGGCATGGCGTTGTGCGAGGCCGCCGCCCGCCACTTCGGTGAGGACAGCGACAAGCCGCCGTGGAACTGATGCCGCCCACGCTTGCTTGCCACCTCCCCCGGCTCCTGCCTGGCGCGGTGAGGGGAGACCGGTTCAGTAGGAGCATACTCCGGTGCTCCCCCCCCTTGCAGGGAAGGGGGTCGGGGGGTTAGGTGATCATCCCAGAATCTCATCGACGCTGAGCTGCAACTCGGGGAAGCTTTGCGGCGATACCGTGGCGCCGCGTGCGAACACCTCGATGTGGCGGTATTCACCGGCCTCTGGTCCGTGGAACACGCGTAGCCGGTCGGACTGGAGATCGACGATCCACACCTCGGCGATGCCGGCGGCGGCGTACAGCGGCACTTTCACATCGCGGTCATAACGCAAGGTCGTATCGGATATCTCGATCAGCAGTAGCACGTCGGCCGGCGCCGGCTTTGATGTGGTGTAAAAGTCGGCGCGGGGGCGCAGCAGCATGAGGTCGGGTTGCGGCTCGGAACTCGGCGAGAGCCGGACCGGATTCTGAACACTCACCACTACCTGATTTCCCAGTCGTCCCGTGAAGGTCATGGTCAATCGATTCGTTCCCCCGGCGTGGGGGTCACCGATTGGCGCCATGTCAACAATCTCCCCCTCAATCAGCTCGACCCGGCTGCCGTATTGTAGGATGCCGGCCTCGGCCATCCGGTAGTAGTCATCGACGTTGAAGCGGCGGCGCGTCATGGTGTAGGGGGTCGTGTCCGCCATTTGGGCTGTCGTCATCGTCTATCCCCCCGCGCTCCGGTGTGGTACATGATGGTGCTCGATACGGGCGGCGATCACCTGTCCTGCCTGACCGTACCGCGTGGCGCTGGCCCCCGGCAAGCACTGACCAGGACGCCGCGTGTCGCGCGCCGCGTCCGTCCTTCGGCGCCCACCACCCGTTACTCGTTGTGTAAGATGAATCCATGAGCGATGTACTGGACCTGATCGGGCGCACGCCGATGGTGGAGCTGCGGCATCTGTCGCCGAAGCCGGGTGTCCGCATCTTCGCCAAGCTGGAAGGACAGAATCCCTCCGGTTCGATCAAGGACCGGATCGTGCTCCAGATGCTGCGGGCGGCGCGCGGTGAGGGCCGGCTGCACCCCGGCATGCCGCTGGTCGAGGCGAGCACCGGCAATACCGGCATTGCCCTGGCGATGATCGGCCGGCGGCTCGGCCACCCCGTCAAGGTGTTCGTGCCGGAGAGCGTCTTCCCCGAAATCGGTGTGCTGTTGCATGTGTACGGCGCCGAGATCATATGGACACCGGCCGCCGAGGGTGTGCGCGGGGCGATCGACGCCGCCCACCGCTATGACGTGGAGCACACCGAATGCTGGATGCTCGACCAATTCTGCAACACGCAGAACATGCGCGCCCACTACGAGACGACCGGGCCAGAGATCCTGACCGATATGCCCAACGTCGATGTTCTGGTCGCTGGCCTCGGCACCGGCGGCACGATCATGGGCGCCGGCACACGAATAAAAGAGGCGCGTCCGCATGTCAAGTTGGTCGGTGTCGAGCCGCACCCCGGATCGCAGGTGCAGGGGCTGAAGTCGCTCGACGACGGCTACATCCCACCGATTCTCGATCCGGGCATCCTTGACGGCAAGATCCTCATCCGCACGCCGCACGCCTTCGAGCACGCGGTCGGCGTGATGAACGCCGAGGGCATCTTCCCGGGTCTTTCCTCCGGCGCGGTGCTGCACGGCGCGTTGCGCTTCGCCCGCCGCATGGAACGGGGAAACATCGTGTGCATCTTTGCCGACTCCGGCTGGAAGTACTACGGCACCCAGATCTGGGACGCCGCCCACGCCGAATTTGCCCACGACGAGGACGCCGAAGAGATCATCTGGTGGTAGCACCATGAACCGCGCCTACCATCACGCGATCGCCGCCGTGCTCGCGGCCGTGATCGATCTCTCCCCCAGCCCGTCCCTCCCGGCAGGCCGGGACAGGCTGCAAGGGGAGGGGAGTTAGGGTGTATCACTATAGGCAGCAAGATAAGCCGAAATTGGCGCGCATCTGTCGCCCTGAGGGCTTACCAGACGGCCTCAGTACCTCATCTGGCTGATTCAGGCTCCTTAACTTGCTGTCTGTGGGAGAGTTTCGGCCTCCCCCTTCCCTCGGTCGGAAGGGGGTCGGGGGGTTAGGTGGGCCGGGCGGTTAGGTGATCGTGAAGGATGAGCCATGCGGATCGCGTTCGGCGCCGACGACCGGACTCACCTGACTGACGTGCTCGTGGCCGGGCTGCAAGCGCGGGGACATAGAGTGTCGCTCCATGGACCGCCCGGCGGTGACGCGCTGGGATGGGCGGACGTTGCCCGCGAGGTGGGCGAGTTGGTGGCGATGGGCGCGGCCGAGCAGGCGGTGTTGTGCTGCTGGACCGGCACCGGGGTAGCGCTGATGGCGAACAAGGTGCCGGGGGTGCGCGCCGCCCTGTGCGCCGACGCCGAGACGGCCCGCGGCG
>JBBQJF010000088.1:0-16334 GCA_038325665.1 Dehalococcoidia bacterium
GATGATGCGCCGCCGGTGTCGATTGCGACTGCACGCGATGCAGTGAGGTTCTTGGCTGCCCTTGCTGCAGAGGCTCCCCGCCCGTCGGGCCTTGCCCCGAGCAAGCGTGGAGGTATTGTGGTCGAGTGGCACGAGCGGGCACTCGATATCGAGATAGACATCGTGGCGCTTGACGATGTCGACCTAACATGGGAGGACGGACAGGACGGCACCGATGTGTATGAGCATCTGCGCGGCGACCTTCGGCCGCTTGTAGATCCGTTATCCAGGCTGCTGTCACGTTCCTCGAACAAACTTCCTACTGTCGGTTGAGTTCACATGATCGAGCACGCTGCCGAGGATGATAAGTCCATCGCCAGCGACTGGGTGTTGTGGCGCCGCATCAATCCCAAGTGGCTGACAGAGGACCAGAATCCTGAGCGGCATCCTCTGCGACCGAACTCACAGAACTTCAAGCCGAGCAAGAACAGAACGCCTGTATCGCTCTATATTTCGCACGAATGTGGTGACCCCAACCGACTCCTCTATCCGCCATATGAGGATCAATTTGTCGCGAGCGTGACAGCACGGCAAGTACGTGACCTACAGCTCGGTTTGAAGCGCGTCGATCGTGATGAAGATCTCAAACTGGATGGCTTCGTTATCGAAGGTCACGTTGAGGTCACGGGGAACCAGAAGCGGGCGGAGAAGCTCGCCGCCCGGTGCTTATGGGTCAAGGGCCCGCCGAACCTCTCGGCGCCCGCGTGGTAGTTCCCACTTGCGCGTCCCGTCTGCCTCGCTCCAGGTTGAGCGCGAGCAACCGCTCAAGGATCTGTTCGTCGGTCAGGTCATGCGGCCAGCCGTACGCATCGAGTACCGCCGCGTCGAGCCGCCGGTGTGCCATGTCGAGCCACGCCGGTCGCGCGTTGTAGAGGTTGGTCAGCGTCCGCTTCTTGAGATCGGCTTCGGTCGCGCATCTCTACCAACGTGCGGGCAGCCGCGGCAACAGCTTCGACACGCGGGTCGCGCGCGGGCTCGTGGTCGGGAGGCCAGGGGAAAAGGTTAACTTCTCGTCCATTCGATCGCTCCTCCTGCCAGCCTCCCGGCGAGAATCATACGCTTTTCGCTGACCCGTTCGGCGATCAGCCGCGACTCTGCCCCACTACCTTGGCGCAAACCGGCGCTCCATCTCGCGGCGGAACTGCACCGTCGGGTCTGATTCGTCGGATTCCACGTCAGACCAGCGCACCGGCTGGCCGGCCCGGATATCCGTCTTAAGACGAACACCGTGGGCGAGACCAATCGGCATGGCGTCCTCACTCAACGCGCGGGCGGCGGGAAGCAGCGTGCCGTACACGCGATAGCCGCCCTCGCCGTCGAGGGTTTCGCCCGCGGCCAGGTCGCGCTTGGCGGTGGCGGCAACATCCGCGCGGAACTCCGTCGGTGTGCCGGCCGGCTCGCCGCGCAGTCCCGCGCGCAGCACGCTCACTGGTAGCTCCAGGCCAATCAAATGGTAGGGGCGGTACATCGCGGCGTAGCGGCCGGTGTCGTCGGTGTGCAGGCCGTACTCGGCGAAACAGCGGCGCACGTAGTCGTCGGGCGCTTCGATCACCACGTACACGCCCCAGCGCAGATCGCGCTCCACCGGCCGGCCGTCGCGGTGCAGGCTGGACACGACCTCGACCGTGCCGCGCCGTGTGAGCTGACCACCATCGGCCACGGGACGGAGCACTGCCGGCAGATCATCGACCCCGCAAGGTGGGAAGTGTAGGCCGCCGGCCGCGGGCGTCAGTCCCGCGGCATTGGCGACAGCGGCCATCTCGAGCGCGCTCTTGGTGCCGTCAAGGAACGAATTGAACATGCGCGGGTTGTAATCGCCGCCTGCCACCATCTCAGCGCTGAAGCCGTAGTGCTCCCACACGGTGTCGGGCGTCGACTGATGATAGACCGGCAGGTACTTGGTGCCCTTGCCGGCGCACACCACCTCGAAGCCGCACGAGCGCGCCCACTCGACCTGCTCACAGATCAACGCCGGCTGGTCGCCGTAGGCGAGGCTGTAGACGACGCCCGCGCGTGCCGCGTGCTCCGCCAGCAACGGCCCGGCGAGCGCGTCGGCCTCGACATTGACCATGACCACATGTAGGCCCTGACCAAAGGCGTGCAGCGCGTGGCGGATGCCGGCGGCGGGCACGCCCGTCGCCTCGACCACTACCTCCAAGCCGGCGGCGTCGATCAGCTCCGCGGCGGCGTCGGTCAGGAACGTCGCGCCATCGCGCCGCGCCGTCTCCGCGTCGCGGGCGCCGAACTGCTCCTCCGGCCACCCGGCGCGGGCCAGCGCCTCGCGCGCCCGCGTGAGTGACAGGTCAGCCACTCCCAGCACATGCAGCCCCGGCACGCGTCGCGCTTGCGCGAGGAACATCGTGCCGAACTTACCCGCGCCGATCAGCCCGACTCGCAACGGATTGCCGGCCGCTGCGCGCGCCGCCAGCAGATCGAGCAGTGAACCAGTCATGAGATCTCCTCTCTCAGTCGGGCAGACGCTACCACGACGCGCGGCGCCATGCCACCGACTGCCACACGCCGCGCCCGGTTGCGATTTTCGCGCATGGATCGCATCCTAAGAAGTGCGCCGGCCGGACGGCGGGTCAGGGGGGCGTGTCATGAAGGCGATCGCGGTGTATCCCGGCAGGGCGAACTCGATGCATCTGGAAGAGGCGCCCGAGCCGGAGCTGACGGATATCCCCGGTGGGCGCGGCGTGCTGGTCAAGGTGCTGCGGGTGGGCGGTTGCGGCACCGACAAGGAGATCGCCGCCGCCGCGTACGGCAAGGCTCCGCCGGGTGAAGAATTCCTTATCCTCGGCCACGAGAACTTCGGTCGGGTGGTCGCGGCCGGCCCGAACGCGCCGGCGACGCTCACGCCAGGGACGTACGTGGTCGCCTCCGTGCGCCGCCCGGGTGGCAGCATCTACGATGAGATCGGCTTGCAAGACATGACGACGGACGATACCCCGCACGAACGTGGCATCAGTCTCCGGCACGGCTTTCTCACCGAATACTATGTGGATGACGCCGCGTACATCGTGCCGCTGCCCGATGCCCTGCGCGAGGTGGGCGTGCTGCTGGAGCCGCTGAGCGTTTCGGAGAAGGCGCTGCACCAGGCGTTCGAGATCCAGCGACGGCTGCGTGTGTGGCAACCGCGCCGCGCCGCCGTGCTCGGCGCGGGGCCAATCGGCCTGTTGGCGGCGCTGGCGCTGCGACTGCGCGGCATCGAGGTGACGTGCTACTCACGTCGGGCGGCGCCCTACCTCAACAGCGATCTGATCGAGGAGTTGGGCGGGCACTACGTGAGTTCAGTGAACACACCGCTGACCGGCGCGGCCACCCATTTCGGTCCGTTCGACATCATCGTTGAGGCGACCGGCTACAGTCCGCTCGTATTCGAGGCGGCCGAGGCGCTGGGCAAGAACGGCGTGCTCGTGCTCACGAGTGTCACCGGCGGCGACCACACCGCCGAGATACCGACCGACCGCATCAATCAGGGCTTCGTGCTGGGGAATAAGGTTATGGTCGGAAGCGTGAACGCCAGCCGTGACGACTTCGAGCGCGGCGTGGATGACCTGATCAAAGCCGAGGCGCTATATCCTGGCTGGCTGCAGAAGCTGCTGACGACGCCGGTGCGCGGCCTCGACAACCACGCCGAGTTCCTGCGCCGCCTGACCGAGGACGACCAGGCGATAAAGGTCTATATGGAGATGGAGTGAGGGCCACACCTCTCCCCGGCCCCTCCCCTGCAACGGGAGGGGAGCCACCCCGAAGTCGTGACTCTAGGGTCAAAACCTTCACCCGTTGGGTGAGCGATTCGAATCTAGCGTCACGGATTCGTGGCCACCGTCTCCCCCTTCCCTGCACGGGAAGGGGGGCGGGGGGTAAATAATCACCACCAGCGAGCGCCGTGCTCAATGTGATTGCGCGTAGTGCTGGGCGAGCAGGTCATCGCCGAAGTCACCGTCGGGGTCGCGCCACACCGAGTGGATGTGGTTCGCGTCGTTCTGTACATTGTCGTACTCGACCAGGAAACGTGGTCCTTGTAGCCGGTAGTAGTGCGGTTGCCGCCGTTCCAGGCCGCCTGCCCAGGCAAAGTGTACGCCATCGAGCGCCGCGCCGAGCAGCTTCGCCGCCTCGATCTCGGCGATCTCGTCCGGCATACGGTCGATGTACTGGCGGACGAGCGCGGTCAGTACCTGCTTCTGCGAGGCGGTCATCCGCGCCGCCGGCAGGCCCTTGGGCGTCCGCGAGTAGCGCAACGCCTCGGTGTACTCCGGCGTCATGCCCAGCCGTTCTTCGTTGCGGACCTGACCCACCCGGCGTCGCTCGGTCTCGGCGTCGTCGAACCGCTCGCGGAAGATCTCCCACGCGTACGGCGGCAGCGCGCCGTCCTCCACACGGGGGCGATTGCCGATGACCAAATCCCACGGCGCGGCCGGGGAGAGCACGGCCGTGCCACGCTGCTCGGCATCAAGCGCGTGCAGCAACTCACGGGCGAGATCCTCCTCACCGGCAAGCGGGCGCAGCACGGCAGGACCAACGAGCCGTGACTCGGCGGGGTTCGCGCCAAAGAAGGTCGGCGTCGGCGTCGCGATCTGGCCGCCGGCGATGGTGAAGTGGATTGAGACGTGGTGACCGCCGAAGCGCCAGCCCCACGGCGCGGCGCCGCCCGGCTCGCCGAAAACACTGACGTAGTACATCTGCGGGTCCCGCCCACGAGCAGTGGGTCCGCGGTCGCGGAAGAAACCGGCGTTCCAGCCTTCTTGGGCGTCGAGCGTGTTCTCCAGGCCCATAATGGTCGAGGCGGTGGCGTAGCCGGGCGCACTCAGCCCGGTTGCCGCCAGCCGGTGCGCGTGCTGCTGCTGCGACGGGTCCATCTCGGCCAGCGGCAGCCCGCCGTGGTCGGTGGGGGTGTAGAACCACTGCCGGCGCTCGTCCTCCGCCGGGAAGTCGAACGACGCTTTACGGCGCTGCTCGGGCGCAAGCGCGGCCAGCAGGTTGGTGGCCGCCTCTGCCATGCGCTCGACCACCGCACCCGCTCCGGTTAGGGTTTGCGTGCCGGTTCCGGTCGTGGTCATGGTCGCCTCCCTTCAAAATAGGTGCTGGGTGTTGGGTGTGGGGGGCGCGGCCCTCGGACCCCCGCGGCGCTCCCTGTTCGTGATGCCTTACCGATGCAAGGCTCGTCGCTACCTGGCCAAGGCCCCCTTGCACGCGTGCTCGCGGACCAGGAGAGTATACCAGCGCTGTTGTATGGCGTATCGTGCGCTGGCGGGCAACCAGCAGCAATCGACCAACGGCCGGATATCCTGATGTGATGCGACACGTCGTCGGTCCGAGCATGGGGAGGCGCCCAATGAACGCGGCACTGGAGTTCGGCATCTTTCATGAGTTTGCCTGTCGCGAGGGTCAGACCGACGCGGAGGTGTTTGCCGAGGGGTTTGACCTGGTCGCCGCTGCCGAGGAGTGGGGACTCGACGCCGTGTGGCTGGCCGAGTTGCATTTCGCCCCCGGCCGCTCGGTACTGGCCGCGCCGCTCACAATCGCCAGCGCGATCGCCGCCCGCACCACGCGGCTCAAGATCGGCACCGCCGTCCAGGTATTGCCGCTGGCCGATCCGCTGCGCCTGGCCGAGGAGGTCGCGACGGTGGACCAGATCAGCCGCGGCCGGCTGATCTTCGGTGTGGGTCGCAGCGGGTTCGCTCGGTCGTACGAGGCGTACGGCGTCCCCTACGCCGAGAGCCGCGAGCGCTTCGCCGAGGCGCTCGCCGTGATCCGTGCGGCGTGGGCGTCGCCCACCTTCTCGTACGTGGGCGAATTCCACCGCTACGACCGTGTCACGGTCACGCCCAGGCCCTATCAGCAGCCCTACCCGCCGATCCGTGTCGCCGCCAACTCACCGGAGACGTTTCCGATGTACGGCGAGCAGGGCTACCCGATCTTCGCCGCGGTGCGGCTGGGCACGCTCTCGGAGCTGGCGCCGCATATCGTCGCGTACCGCGCCGCGTACCAGGCAGCCGGACATCCCGGCCAGGGAGAGGTGTTTCTGCGCGTTCCCGTGTACGTGGCCGCCACCGAGGAGCAGGCCGTTGCCGAGTCGGAGACCAGCATCATGCAGTTCTACCGCGGCCTCGGCACGCAGTTGGAGCAGTCGGCGTCGGGACCGGGGGCGCGGGCCACCGAACAACGGGCGGAACGCGGGCAGCGGCTGCAAAGTGTCTCGTTCGACGAGGCGCGACGCGAGAAGGTGATTGTCGGCACACCGGCGATGGTCACCGAACGACTGAAGACCCTCCACACCGAGCTGGGACTGAACGGCATCCTCGCCGAACTCAATTGCGGCGGGCTGATCCCCCACGAGCGCGTGCGGCAGTCGCTGCGGCTGCTGTGCCACGAGGTGCTGCCGCACTTTCGGTAGGTGCAGCCGGCCGATTCGAATGTGTGTAGGGTCTCCGACCGAAAGCACCCCCTTCCGGCCAAGGTGGTGGACCGCTTCAGGAAGGGGGTGTTCTGGCCGCCCGAGGCGATGCCGTGCCAGCAGCGACGTTTGAGATCACAACGATATCCAATGCAGTAGCATGATGGCAGATAGTCGCTAGCAATCCGGGACGTGTGAAACGGATGGCTACACGCCGACAGTGCACACCAGTCACGAATACCGCGCCGGCCGATACCTCGCGCGGGCAGGTCGAGGAACTCCATGTCGAGCAAGCGCGCGGTCAGTTGCGTCTCAGCCCCGACGGCATCGCCTTACTTCATGCACGTCTCCGCGAGGCGAATACTGGCAACCCGAAATTCGACGAGCAGCTCCAACGGCTCATGGAGGTTCTACAGACGATCCTACTTCGCGTGGCGAGCAGCCACGGTGATGACATCGACCAAGTGCTCGCGGCCGGCGACTGGGTCGTGGAGGGGATCGACCTCCGGGGCTTGCCGTACGACGAGGTGATGCTCCACGTTGTGCTCCGCGCCGGCGAACAGACTTTCGCGCTGCACCGCCAGATCGCGGAGGACGTGTTCACGGACCTCGGCGATGATGACATCCTGGTCCAGTTCCGCTTGGAAACACTCTCCGAATGGGAGCGCACCGAGTCCCGCGCGCGGGCGGCGGGGCGTGAGGCTATGTTCGGCATTACGCTCCTGAGTAGGTGAGGATTGTCGCCTGCCACATCACCTTCAGAGAGCCGGCAGTGGTACCGTCTCGCCGTTCGCCACCTGCGCATGGCCCGACATCTCCTCCGGGCGGGCTTAGCCGACACGGCTGTCTTTCATGCCTACCACGCCTACGAGTGCGTCCTCGGTGCATTCATCGCGGGGCATGGCTATGCCGTCCCACCCGAGGGCTGGACGAAGCTCGTTTCGCCCGCCGGCAAGACCATCCAGGCCTACCCATCGCCCAGCGGAGGTATCCAAGACAAGACCGCTCACAAGGCGCGGATCGTCTTTTTCCACGAACTGGGCGACCGTACCAAGCCCTACTTTGCGACACATGCAATCCTCGTCCGGTTCATGACCCTTGGCGACCGCATGGACTCGCTCTACTACAACGCGCAACGCGGGCAGCTCCCGCATCAGCGATATTCGATTGCCTTCGCCGGTGGCCTCCTCCCCGACGTTCTGACGTTCGCGCGACAGGTCTGGCAAGAGATTAGGTAGCCCCTTGGTCTTCCCCTCTCATTGAGGCGTCGAACATGAAGGCCTCGGCAGCGACAGGTGACATTCCCTCTGGGCAGAGTAGAGAGACGAGCGCCCGCCAGGGCATCCCATTTGACCGAGCCTTCCGCTGCCACCATGATTGAGGGCACAACGAGTACAAGCCGAGAGTGAGCACGAGCACGAGGAGGAGAGCGACCATGGACTTCCGTGACACGCCGGAGGAAGCGGCATTCCGCGGTGAGATCCGCGGCTTCATCGAGCAGAATCTGCCCACGGGCTACGCCACGCCGGACGGCCCGCAGCGCTTCGACGGTCCCGACGACCCGGAGAAGCTCGCATTCGAGAAGCAATGGCGCAAGTCGCTGGCGACGCACGGCTGGATCGCGCCCCACTGGCCGGCCGAATACGGCGGCGCCGGTATGTCGCCCGGCGAGCACTTCATCTTCAATGAAGAGATGGCGCTTAATCGCGCGCCGAGCAACGGCGGGTTCGGGGTGACGATGATCGGCCCAACGCTGATTCTGTACGGGACCGACGAGCAGAAGCGCGAGCACCTGCCGGGGATCACCTCCGGGGATGTGACCTGGTGCCAGGGCTACTCCGAACCGGGGGCGGGTTCGGACCTTGCCTCGCTTCAGACCCGCGCGGTGCGCGACGGCGACGACTACGTGCTCAACGGCCAGAAGATCTGGTCGTCGGGGGCGCACCGGGCCGACTGGATGTTCCTGCTGGCGCGCACCGACCCGGATGCGCCCAAGCACCGGGGTATCTCGATGCTGCTGATGCCGATGAAGACCCCCGGCATCTCCATCCAACCCCTGGTCAATATGGCCGGCGACCATGCCTTCAACCAGGAGTTCTTCGACAATGTGCGGGTGCCGGTAAAGAACCGGGTGGGTGAGGAGAACCGTGGCTGGTACGTCGGCGCCACCCTGCTCGACTTCGAGCGCTCCAATATCGGCGCGTCGATTGGTTTACGCCACACGGTGAACGACATCTCCCAGTTTGCCCGTGAGGCGGCGACATCCGGCTCGGCGCCGGTCCGGCTGAACGATACGATGAAGGCGGAGTTGGCCGAGCGCACGATCGAGGCTGACATCGCCAAGCTAATCAGCTACCGCATCATCACGATGCAGAAGCGCGGCCAGGTGCCAAACTACGAAGCCTCAATGAACAAGATGTTCTACTCGGAGGCGCAGCAGCGCATCGCCCAAACCGGGATGAAGCTGATCGGCCTCTATGGCAACTCCTACATCGAGGACCGCTACGCCCCGCTCAAGGCGCGCATCTCGCACATGTACCTAAGCAGTGTCTCGGCGACGATTGCCGCCGGCACCTCGGAGATCCAGCGCAACATCATCGCCACCCGCGGATTGGGTCTGCCGCGCGGATAGCCGAATACCGGCCCTCACCCCATACTCATCGCGCGAACCCCTCTCCCCTCTGAGGTGAAGAGGGGTTCGCTGTTGTCGGAGGGCGATACGCCCGCGCCTGTTTCAACGAAGATCGGCAGCTGGGGGCATCTCCAGCCAGACCATGTGCCGCTGCTACCGTGGTCGCGCGATCCGCTTGCCCCGGTCAGGCACGCCGGACACGCGCTCGGCGGAGACACGGACAATCACCCGGCCCTCTTTGAGCAGGCGCTCGCGGTAGCCCTCCGGCGGTTCGGTGTCCGGCCCCATCATCGCCTTGAGGATCGACTCGTGCCAGGTGACAGCCGCGTCGTCGGCGGCGACGGGGTGAATAGTGGCGCTGCCCTCGATGGTCACGAATCCGAAGGGATGGCCCTCGTCTAGCGCGGTGAGGGCGACCCGTGGGTCGCGGCGCAGCGTCTTCGTCTTCACCCGGTCCGCCGTGGTGCTGAACACCAGCGCGTCGCCATCGCGCGCATAGAAGATGACCGAATTGGTCGGGCTGCCATTACCGCGTAGCGTGGTCACGACCGCCCACTTGTTCCGGGTGATGAACTCATCCTGCTCGGCTGTACCGATCACGCGAACCTCCTCGATTTCGATGTGTGCCCCGGATGCCCCACGGTATCACGCGCCGCGGTCAACCATGATCTTTGGTATTGATGACGACCCGGCCGTCCGCCCCCCGCCCCGCTCCGCCGCTCGGGCCAGCGCCGGCGCTCAATGGTCATGACCCGGCAGGGGTCCGTTGCACCATGTCACGGCGGGCGTCGTCGCGCATCCTGTATGCAGACCTCCGGACACAGATCTCTGGAGCAGGAGAAGCAGCAAGATGCAGGCCAAACTTTCATTTACCGGACGGATCGCAACGTTCAGCTTCCGGCACAAGTGGTACGTGCTCGCCGCCTGGCTGCTCGTGATCGTTCTCGCGGGCGTGGCGTCGACGACCATCGGCTCGGTCCTGACCACTGAACAAAAGGACCTGTCCGGCTCGGAGTCGGCGAAAGCGAAAGATATCGTCGATGAGCGCTTTGGCGACCGCCCGCTGACCGAGACGGTAGTCATCCGCAACGAGGGACAGACGGTCGATGATCCGGCCTTCCAATCCTTCGTAACCGGCATCGCCGAGCAATTGCGCGGCATTGACGGCGTACAGAACGTCACCACTTACCGCGACACCGGCGATCCGGGCATGGTCTCGGCCGATCGCCGCGCGGGGCTGATCGTTGTCGCGCTCGGCACGGATATCGAGCAGGCCGAAAAGGACGTGACCGGCGTGCTTGACGTGGTCAACGCCGCCGCCGTATCCGAGGAGTACCAGGTCCATATCGTCGGCGTGTCGTCGGGCAACAAAGAGTGGAACCGGCTTGCCGAGAACGACTTACAGGCGGGTGAGAAGTTCGGCCTGCCGATCGCGCTGGGCGTGATGGTGCTCGCCTTCGGCGCACTGGTCGCCGCCAGTGTGCCGCTGCTGCTCGCGCTTGCCTCGATCGGTGCGGCAATCGGCTCGGTCGCCCTCATCGGCCGGGTGTTCGAGCTGAGCTTCTTCGTCACCAACATCATCACGATGATCGGCCTGGCGGTCGGCATCGATTACTCACTGTTCATTATCGGCCGCTACCGTGAAGAACTGGCCAAGGGACATGACCGGCTGACGGCGCTCGGCATCGCCGCCGACACCTCCGGCCGGGCGGTGTTCTTCTCCGGCATCACCGTACTACTGGCGCTGGCCGGTATGCTGTTCGTGCGCACCAATATCTTCATCAGCATCGGCATCGGCGCGATGGTCGTCGTGCTGTGGGCGGTCGCCGCCTCCCTGACGCTGCTGCCGGCCCTGCTCGGCGTCATCGGTCGGGCGATCAACTGGGCGCGGGTTCCGTTCCTGGGCAAGGCGAACCTCGGTCATCGCTTCTGGGGTCGGGTGACACACGCGGTGCAGGCGCGGCCCTTGATGTTCGTGGTATTGAGCGCCGGCCTGCTGATCGCTGCCGCCGCGCCGCTGGCAACGATCGATCTCGGCTCCAACGGCATCGAATCACTGCCGAAGGACACGGGCATCTACCAGGGCGTCACGGCGCTCAAGCAGGACTTCGCCGCCGGCCGCGTCAGCCCGCTTCAGGTCGTGGTCGATGGTGATGTGAATAGTCCGGCGGTGCAGGGCAGCATTGCCCGCCTAAAGCAGTCGGTTGCCGGCCGCGGCGACCTCCAGTGGATGGATGTGGTCACGGACCCGAGCGGACGCACGGCAATCATCGAAATCGCGGCGACCACCGCGGACACCGGCCAGGCCTCGCAGGACTTGGCGGCGGAGATGCGCGGGACGCTGATCCCATCGGCCTTCGACGGCTCCGGCGCGACGGCCCGCCTCGGCGGTGAGCTGGCGGTGTTCGTGGACGTGAAGGCAGAGAACGACACCAAGACCCCGCTGGTGTTCGTCTTCGTGCTCGGCCTATCATTCCTGCTGCTTCTGATGGTGTTCCGCTCGATTGCCATCCCGACCAAGGCGATCCTGATGAACTTGCTGTCGGTGGGCGCGGCGTACGGTCTGCTGGTGCTGGTGTTCCAGCACGGCTTCCTCGCCGACCGGCTCGGCCTGATTCAGACAGAGCAAATCGAGTTTTGGCTACCGCTGTTCCTGTTCAGCATCCTGTTCGGTCTGAGCATGGACTACCACGTCTTCCTGCTCAGCCGTGTCAAGGAGGAGTACACCCGCACCGGCGACAACAAGCAGGCCGTTGCCGCAGGTGTGACCTCGACGGCAGGTATGATCACTAGCGCCGCCATCATCATGGTCGCGGTGTTCGCCGGCTTCGCCCGCGGCTCGCTCGCCTCGATGCAGCAGATGGGCTTCGGCCTGGCGGTGGCGGTGTTCCTCGACGCGACAATCATCCGCTCGGTGCTGGTGCCGGCGAGCATGCAACTTCTCGGACGCTACAACTGGTGGATGCCGAGCTGGCTGGAGTGGCTGCCGTCGCTCAACATCGAGGGCGGTGAGCACCCGGCGCCCGCGCCCGTGCCGGAGCTTGTTCCGGCCGGCGGCGAGGCATCCTACGCCGCGGGAGACTAGCAACGGATCGCGTGCCTCCCGGCCTCTGGCCCCCTCTCTCGGCATCGAGGGAGGGGGTCTTCGCGTGCCATCCTCAACGGACTGACCCACGTCCGGCCAGGTTTGCGGCGCCCGCACCCATGCCCCTCGTCCCCGTGACCTATGACCCGTGACCTGTGCCCTGGACTACACTCGCTCTGTCCTCCCCGATGCACCGGTCCCCTCGCGAATGCGGCATCATTCCTGCAAGGAACGCGCGGTTCGCCGCTTTCACGGGAGGATACGACCATGACGACATGCATCATCTGCCGGTTCGAAACAGAGTTCGACGATGTGGTGGTTTCAGGCGGGAAAGACCGCTGCGTCTGCCTGCGGTGCTACTCACGCGAGACAGACAGCTCCCGCCGGATGTCGAAGTCGCTGCAACGCGCGGTCATGTCAGCGCTGGCCGAGGTCGAGGCAGCCTGAAGAGTCGCACGGATGACGCGGCCTGGCCGTCGGATCCTCACCGACCGAGGGCTGGCGGGGGCGTGCGGAGTGGAGATTAACGAGGTCATGCCGGATCACACGGGACACGCGGGCGCTCGCGGGCCGGGGGCACACCCCAACGCGCGAAACGCCCGCGATTGCGTGCGAACCACTCATAGAACCACTCCTCGAACCCGCCCACCAGGGGTAGCGCATACAACAACGATAGTAAGCGCCAAACTCCCCCCAATTCCGCCAGGATTACGTTGGTCGCCTCGGCCGCGGCATACCGACGGCCATCGCGTGTGATCACCCACACCGCGCGGTCCACCTGTACGCGGGATAAGCCCAAGCGCTCGGTCAGGCCCGGGGTCTGGTTCGGGAGCGCCAGCACACGGCCGGCGGGGTCGCGCACGCGGACCCATTCCACGGCGCGCGATCAAATCCCTCAACAGCCGTCGAACAGCACCAGCAGCCGTGCGGCGCCGTATACATCCAGTAGATCATCGCTCATCGGTTGTGCCCCGAACCTCGCCACAATGCCCCTTAGGCATGTGCCCAATTGAGTCCGTCACCGAGCGACAAGGACTGGAACCCGTGATGACGCTCGGTTGACTTCCGCGGCATGTGTTCGCCACCACGCCAAATCTCGGATCCAGCGTGATCTGGCAGGAAGCGGGGGCGGGCAAAATGAAGCGCCGGACCAGGACCTTATTCTTCTCGGCGGACATGGGCGGGCCTCCTCGGCGTCGGATGAGGTCCTTATGCACCCCAGATGCCGTCTCTGTCAACGGTGACGGTGGTTTCGCGCACCTGCTGGTCCGTCGAGCGCATCACTGAATATGCTGACGCCACGCCCACGAACATGTCCTGACGCATTGTTGCGCCATGTCGTTGAATATCGCTCGACGTCGCCGCCGTCGCCGAGATTGGCGGTCGAGTCCATGCCGCGCGACACTCGGACCGTGGTGATATGCTCTGCCCGAGCCGGCAACGGCTGTCAGACATTTACCACGAGGTGCCATGATGACCGTTGCGCCGGGATATGCGCTCTCCAGGGAGCGTGTCCATCACGCCTGGGATAACTCAATCGCGCCGCTGCTGACGATCAACTCGGGCGAGACGGTCGGCTTCGAGACACGCGACGCCTCCGATGGCCGGGTGCGGCCCGATATGAAGACCGGCCCCGTGCCGCCCGTGACCGAGCCGTTCCGCGGCCATCCTCTCACCGGCCCGGTCTTCATCCGCGACGCCGCGCCGGGCGACACCCTTGAAATCGAGATCCTCGACCTGACGCCGGGGATATGGGGCTACACCCGCTTCTCGCCCGGTCGCGGGTTGCTGCCCGACGATTTCGCGGAACCCTATCAGAATATCTGGGACCTAACGCGCGACCCGGCGCCATTCCGCTCGGGCATCAGTGTGCCGCTGGAGCCGTTTCTCGGTGTGATGGGCGTGGCGCTGGCCGAGCCGGGTACGCACAGCACGATGCCGCCCCGGCGAAACGGCGGTAACGTCGATACCAAGCAGCTCACCGCCGGCGCGCGGCTGTACCTACCGGTGCTGGTCGAGGGAGCGCTGTTCTCCTGCGGCGACGGCCACGCCGCCCAGGGTGATGGCGAGGTCTGCATCACCGCGATCGAGTGCGAGATGGCGGCAACGTTGCGCTTCACGCTGCACAACAGCCGCGAGTTGCCCGAGTTCCAGTTCCGCACCGCCGGCCCGCTCTTACCGCGCACCAACACCCGTGAGTGGTACGCCACCACCGGCCACGGCCCCGACCTGATGGAGGCGGCGCGTAACGCTATCCGCCACATGATCACCTATCTGGGCGCGCACCACGGCCTCTCGCGCGAGGACGCGTATATTCTCTGTTCGGTGGCCGTCGATCTCAAGCTGAGCGAGGTGGTGGATGCGCCCAACTGGGTCGTCTCCGCTTTCCTGCCGATGAGCCTGTTCGAAGGATGAGCCGGGCGCTCCATTCCTCAGAGTCACGCGCCGAGCGCCGGCTCATGCCCGCGATCATGGCGATGTGGGGCCTCGGCCGGCGTCAGGTGGTTCAGGCGTGGCCTCGGCTCATGTCCACGTCTACTCACCACCGGTTCCGTCGCGCCTGCATTGAACCCGCGCCAGATTCGGTACCACGTTCACCGTCCGGTTGCTGGACCGGCGTTCTCGATGTAACGGTGGCGACCCGCGCGACCCACTGCCCGGCGCGAATGCACGAGGCACCCCATGGTAGGGGCGACCCGGCGGGTCGCCCTCGTGTCCGGGACAATCACACGATCAGTCTGGCGACCCTCTACTCAAGGTTCTGGGAGTGGACCTTCTCGGGCAGGATCTTGACGATCATGCGCTGCTCACTCGCGTTGCGGTAGGGATAAGTATCCTGGTTGAGATACTTCTTCGCCATCTTGTCGATGTGCGCGTCCGCGCCCTCCGCTGTTACCTCGGCGACACGGCCGCGGATAGCCGCGTAGGCGTAGGGGTTGTTCTGATCGGTGATCGATACCGCGATTTGGGCGTCGCGCTCCAGGTTCCGTGTTTTCTGCCGGCCGGCAGCCGTGTTGAAGATGACATACGTGCCGTCGGTATCGACCCATACCGGTGTCACCTGCGGCGAACCGTCGGGCATAATCGTGGCGATGTGCCCAAAGTTCGGAGCCGTCAACAGCTTCTGTACGCCTGCCGCGAGTTGCTCGGCCATCGTGTCCCCCATGAATCAGTGCATCTGCCGCAACGATTGTTTGCTGCGGTCGCAACAATCATACGGCACACGCGGGGATTGGTACATCGCCTGATCGGCCAGTACAGCAGTCGCGGCACGAATGTTGAGCCGGCGAAGGGCGACCGTGCGGTGGGCCGCCTCATCCCAGCAGACGGAACAACTCGTCCAGGGCAATCGTCACGTTGGGCAGATAAGCAGGCGTCACTACACCGCCCCGGTACAACGTCTCGGCGTAGCCCCCGTCGGGCTGCCGCACCCACGCGGTCAGCGTGCGCTTGTACGGGTGGATGCGCCAGACTTCCAGGTCGCCGCGCCGCCGGTATTCGGGGAACTTCGTCTCAACATCGTACTCCCCGGTGGACGGCGACCACACCTCGACCACCAGCGGCATTGGATCGTCGTAGACTTCGAGCCTGCCGGAGCGATTCAACTTCGGGCGGAGCAGACTCATCGGTATCACGCACAAGTCCGGCAGGTAGTACCGTCCCGTGGAGATGCGAAGGCGGGTATTGTCGGTGGCCACCTGAAATTGGTTCTCATCCAGTCGCCGGTTTAGTCGCGCGGCCAGCCAGCGCGCGACATAGTAGTGCTCCGAGGTCATGACCGGCTTCCGGCGCAGTTTGCCACAATCCAGCTCCCAGTGACCCTCGTGGTCTTCCAACGCCACCTGCTCATACGTTCGCTCCGTCACCGGCATGCGCGTTCCCCATTCCTGCCATGCATCGTCGTCAGCGGTCATCGGTCAGTTTCCCAACATTAGTCGGTTCGTCCTCAACGGCGTACCGGCCGGCTGACCCCGTGAGTCAAACCAACCCGAACAACTCGTCGAGATCGATGGTGACGTTGGGGAGATGGACGGGCGTCACTACACCGCCCCGGTACAACGTCTCGGCATAGCTGCCATCGGGCTGCCGCACCCACGCGGTCAGCGTGCGCTCGTACGGGTGGATGCGCCAGACCTCCAGGTCGCCGCGCCGCTGGTATTCCGCCAGCTTGGTCTCGA
>JBBQJF010000089.1:0-16316 GCA_038325665.1 Dehalococcoidia bacterium
CTGATGGGCGAGTACGACAACATGCTCGCCTGCGTGCGTTGCGGCTTGTGCCTGACCTCCTGCCCGACCTACGTGCTCACGTTGCACGAGGCCGAGGGGCCGCGCGGGCGCATTGCCATGATGCGCGCCTTGGTCGAAGGACAGATTGAGATCACGCCCGAGCTTGTGCGCCACGAGCAGAACTGCCTGGTGTGCGATGCCTGCACCGCCGTCTGCCCCGCCGGCGTCCACATGGACCCGATGCAGGTCGCCCTCCGCGCCGCTCTGGAGCCGTCGCTGAGCCGCCCGGTGGCGCAGCGCACGCTGCGCCGGCTCGTCTTTCGGCGCGTATTCGCGGACATGCCGGCCTTCCGCCGCCTCGTCCGGCTTCTGCGGCTGTACCAGCGCTCGGGCGTGCAGTGGTTTGCCCGCCGCTCGGGGATACTCAAGCTCCTACGGCTCGATGCCGCCGAGGGGATGTTGCCCCCGATCCCAGAGTATTTCGTGGTCCCGCGCGGTGAGATCTACCCGGCAGTGACGGCGTCCGCGTGCTCACCCGCGTGCGCGCCGGACGACGCGCATCGCCATACCGACGACGCGGCGGACGGCCCTCACCCGAGTACCGAGCGAGCAGGCGCCGCGCTGCCGGCACCGGTGGCGTTGTTCGCCGGCTGCGTGATGTCCACCGCGCTCGCCGCGATCGACCGCGCCACGATTCGCGTGCTGCAACGCGCCGGCTGCGATGTCGAGAATACGGCCGGCCAGGGCTGCTGCGGCGCGCTCAACGCGCACGGCGGCGACCTCGAGGGCGCGAAGGCGCTGGCGATGCGCAATATCGACGCGTTCGAGCGCGGCGGCGATGTCGCGATCGTCTGCAACTCCGCCGGCTGCGGCGCGATGCTCAAGGACTACGCCCACCACTTCCGTGACGACCCGCGGTGGGCCGGCCGGGCGGCGGCGTTCTCGGCGCGCGTGCGTGACGTCTCCGAATTCCTTGCCGTGCGCGATATCCCGATGCGCCGGGGCATCGACGTGCCGGTGACCTATCAGGAACCGTGCCACCTCGCGCATGCTCAGCGGATCAGCCGCCAACCCCGCGAACTGCTGCGACGTATCCCCGGCCTTCAACTCCGCGAGATGACCGAGAGCACGCTCTGCTGTGGCAGCGCCGGCGTCTATAACCTGACCAACCCGCGCGAGTCGCGCCAGCTTCAGCAGCGTAAGCTCGACCACGCGCTCGCGACCGAGGCGGAAGTAATCGTCACCGCGAACCCCGGCTGTCTGTTGCAACTACGCGGCGGGCTGGTCGCACGCGGCTCCACGGCGCGGGTCGCGCACCTGGTCGAGTTGCTCGATGAGGCGAGTGCGCCATGACGATGAGCCGTCAACGATGGGAAGGTGATCAGAAGCTAGTGGCCGCCACCAGCCCGCGGACAGACACTCCCCTCCCCGTGATAGGCGGTAGAGGAACACCGATGGAGGCGAGATCGTCACTGGCTCACGAACTGTCGAATCCAGATGCCATGCCAGGAAGAGGACCAAGGGGAGTCGGTGCGCCCCCTTTCCTTGCACGCCTGCCCCGGCACGGCCGGGGCGAAGGGGGCCGGGGGTTAAGTATTTTCAGGGGACGGCGAATTTCCTCCCGAAGCGACCGGGCGGGCTGACCGCTGGACGCGCACCCCTGACCAGTGGCGCATGCAGGATCGACCACCGCGAACCGCGTGGCAAGACACTGGGATAGAGGACTGAGGCGACGACGATATGGCGGATGACTCGCGCGGCGGCATGGGCGGGCGGAGCGGTTCGGCAATCGCGCGGGACTTGCGCCGGCTGCTGCGCGACAGCCGCGTGGTCGATGCCGAGGCGGAGTTACAAACCTTCGCCCACGACGCCTCGTTTCTCACCCAGCTCAGCCCGCACCCACCGGATGCGGCGGTGATCGCCGGCACGGCAGACGACGTGTGCGCCGTGCTGCGCTACGCGAACGAGCGCGGTATCCCGGTGACGCCACGGGGTGCGGCCACGGGGCAGGCGGCCGCCGCGGTGGCGCTCACCGGTGGGATCGTGCTCTCGCTCAATGCGATGAACCGCGTGATCGAGATCGACGCGCCAAACATGCAGGTGTTCTGCGAGCCGGGGGTCGTCCACGCGGGGTTGAATGACCGGATCGCGCCTCACCGGCTGATCTTCCCACCCGACCCCGGCTCCAGCCGGATGGCGACTGCCGGCGGCATGGCCTCGACCAACGCCCACGGCATGCGCGCGGTCAAGTACGGGCCGACCAGCGCCTGGGTGCTGGGACTCGACGTGGCGCTCCCCGACGGGCAGTTGATCGAGACTGGCTCGGCCGGCTCCCGCGCCAAGCAGTCGTCCTCGGGTCTGGAACTGACCAAGCTGTTCGTCGGCGCCGAGGGTACGCTCGGGGTGATCACGCGGCTGCGGCTCAAGCTGATGGCGATCCCACCGGCACGGGCGCTCGTGCTGGCGCTGTTCGATGTGCTGGAGAACGCGGGCGCGGCGGTTCAGGCCGTGTTTGGGGCGGGCATCGGCCCGTCGGCGATCGAGATTCTGGACGAGCGCTGTATCCGCGCGGTCAATCTCTACCGACCGGGCCTGGGTCTGCCCGAGGTCGAGGCGCTGCTGCTGTTCGAGGTCGATGGCAACCCGCCGGGCGTGCGGTACGACGCCGAGCAGATCACGCGGTTGGTGCGTCCGCTGGCGCGGGAGGCGGAGTGGTCGGACGAGCCGGCGCGCATCGCCGCGCTATGGGAGGCGCGGTCGGTGGTGGGCGCGGCGGTGGGGGTGCTGCGTCCCGGCTCCAATCGCGCCTATTGTGGCGAGGATATCTGCGTGCCGGTGTCGCGCATCCCGGAGACGCTGCGCGCCATCCAGGAGATCAGCGCGAAGCACCGCATCCCGATTGCCACCTACGGCCACATCGGCGGCGGTGGACTCCACCCCGGCCACCTGATCAATGGCCGTGACCCGGACGAGATCCGGCGCGTGCTGCGGGTTGCCGACGAGGTTCACGAACTCGGCCTCCGCATGGGCGGCACCACCACCGGCGAGCACGGCGTCGGCGCCGCGCGCGCCCCATATATGGCGCGTGAGCACGGTCCCGCCCTCGATGCGATGCGCCGCATCAAGCGCGCCCTCGACCCGAACGGCATCATGAACCCCGGCACGATCTTCCCCGATGATCTGCCCTTGCTCACCATCACCTCACCGCTCGGCGCCCCCGTGGGCGAACCGGCGGGGATGCCGCTCGATCCGGGGTAAGGCGGCGGGGTGTCGAGTCCAAGACTCCACACGCGCCCGCCCTTCAACCAGGAGTCGCCGTCATGGCTGATACAGCTTGAGGCCGGAAATGTGTCTGAAGGCGCGCGGATCGCGGGTGACCAGGGTGAGATCATGATCGATGGCGGTCGCGGCGATGAGCAGATCCATATCGCCGATCTGCTGCCCAACTGGCGAGTCAGACCACCACGAATCACACCGAATCGCTCCACGGCCGCCATGGTTGTCGGTAGAATCTCTTTACTATCCAGAAAGCGTTGGAGTACAAGCATCGCGGCTTGGGAATCACGAGCGTAATAAACGCCCTCATGAAGCTCACCCTACGTCACGACACTCAGCGCAAGGCCGTCTATCGAGAGTTCCGCGAGCGTCTGTACCGCGGCTACTTGACCATTCAGGCAGTCAATGATCCAGTCGGTGTCGAGCAGGTACAGGCTCACAGGCGCACGGATGGCCGGCCGGGCATTCGGCGACGCTCGTATATGTAGGCCTTAAACTCCTCGGCATCCACAAGGCCCTCCCAGCCTCCGGCTGCCTTCACAATGCCTTGGCGCGAGAGTTCCGCGTCTTCCGCGCTTGGCCGTCGCGAGGAATCTGCCCGCGTTCGTGGTGAGTGGTCCGGCTCCAGCACCACGCGCGAGCCGTCGTCACGTTCGATCGTGATCGGCAGCTTCTCGCGGACCACGCGGTCGAACACGCCGGCAACGTCGGCGGCGAACTCCTCGAAGGGCATGGCTTCAACGTCCGTCGTCATGGCCTCTGCCTCATCTACAATGCCGCTCTGCCCCATGGGGCCTCATGCACCGAGGATAGCATCGCCACACGGGGTCAGATCACCCCGGCGTCCTTGAGCTGCTCGATGTCCGCCCAGGTGTAGCCCAGGCTGAGCAGCACCTCCTCGGTGTGCCGGCCAAGCTCGGGAGCCGGTTGAACCGGCCCGACGGGCGTACCCGAGAGGCGGATGGGGATTCCGGCCGTTCGGATTGGGCCGAGGTTCGGGTGATCGACCGTGGCGATGTAGCCGTTGGCGTCGATCTGCGCCGGCAGGTCGGAGCCGTCCACCAGCGCGCGGTAGTCGTTCACCGGGCCGCAGGGGACATCGGCGGCGATCAACCGCTCCAGCCACTCGGCCTCCGGGCGCGTGACGAAGATCGCCTCGAGTTCTGTCTCCAGCGCCTCGGCGTTGGCGTGCCGGTCCCATGGGCCGGCGAAGCGCGGATCATGCTCCAGGTCCGGCCGGTCGAGCGCGCGGCACAGCGCCCCCCATCGCTTCGGATCCTGTGCAGCGATCGCCACCCAGCCATCGGCGGCGCGGTAGTGACTGTAAACCGGACTGCGACGGAACCGGGCGCGCCCCTGCTTGCCGGTGTAAAGGAACCGGGTGATCTGCCGCCCTTGGAAGGCAATCATCGAGCCGAGCAGCGAGACATCGACCCGCTGCCCCTCACCCGTGCGGTCCCGAGCCACCAGAGCCGAGGCGATGCCGAAGGCAAACAGCATGGCGCTGACCTGGTCGGCGGCGCCCGGCAGCGCCGGCTGTGGTTCGTGTCCCGGCCCGCCACTCTGTTCGATCATCAGTCCGGCGACCGCCTGGGCGATATGGTCGTATCCAGGCCGTCCGGCAAGCGGTCCCACGGGACCGAAGGCAGAGGCGGCAGCGTAGATTAGGCGCGGGTTGATCACCCGCAGCGCCTCGTACCCCAGCCCGACCCGGTCCATGTACGCCGGCCGGAAGTTCTCCACGATCACATCCATCTCCGGCACGAGCTGCTCGACGATCGTCCGTCCCTCCGGCCGGCGGATATCGAGCGTGATTGATCGTTTGCCCCGGTTGTACGACTCGAAGTAGGCGGAGAAGCCGGACCCGTCCATCTCCGTCTGCCGGCCGTACTCACCGTCGTGGCGTCCCTCGACCTTGAGCACGTCCGCGCCCATATCCGCCAGCAACGAGGTGGCATACGGCCCCTGCTGATAGCGGGTGAAATCCAGCACACGGATGCCCTGCAACGGACCTGCCATGGCAGTCTCCTAGTCGAGTCGGAATTGCCGATCGAGCATAGCGTCAATGGCGTAATCGTGGATCGAGCAGGTCGCGGACCGAGTCGCCGAGGAAGTTGGCCGCGAACACGGCGGCGGTGATCGCGAGACCGGGGAAGATTCCGATCCAGGGCGCGCGTTGGGCGTAGCGTTCCGCGCCGGTGAGGATCGATCCCCAGGAGGGTTCCGGCTGAGGGATACCGAGGCCGAGAAAGCTGAGCGTCGCCTCGGCCACGATGATCGTGGCGACGCTTGCCGACGCCAGCACCAGCAGGATCGGCACGATGTTGGGGAATAGGTGCCGCATGATGATCCGCGCGTCGGACGCGCCGGTGCTGCGCGCCGCCTCGACGAACTGGCTCTCCTTGAGGCTCAACACCTGGGAGCGGATCACGCGGGCACTGCTTGGCCACGAGGATAGCGTCAAGGCGACGATCACGTTGATCGCGCTCGCCCCCAGCACGGCGACCACGATCGTCGCCAGAATCAGCGCCGGGAACGACTGAAAGGCGTCCACCACCCGCTGCACGAGCAGGTCGCCCATGCCGCCCATATAGCCGCTGACGCCGCCGATCACGGTCGCGATCACCGCCGCGAACAACACCGTGGTGAAGCCGACCGAGACGGAGATGCGTGTGCCGTAGACCACGCGGCTGAAGACGTCGCGGCCGTAGTTATCGGTGCCCATCAGTCCGGCCGCGCCGGGTCGCTTGTAGGTCGCGGCGGCGTTAATCTCGTACGGGTCCTTCGCGGCGATCACCGGCGCGAAGACGGCCACCAGCACGTATGCGACGAGCACGAGGAAGCTCACCAGTCCGAGCGGCTGTTCCTTCGCCAATCGCCCGAACCGCCCCACCCGTGACCGGGATTCCCGCGCTCCATCTGCCAGAGCCTGAAGCTCGCCACCGACCGCCTGCATTGCCATGGGGTCCCCCGTCTCGCGCTACGTGAACCGGATGCGCGGATCGAGCCAGGCATAGGCCAGATCGACGGCCAGGTTCACCACCAGATAGGTGAGCGCGATCAGCAACACCACTGCCTGAACAACCGGGAAATCGCGCACGAACACGGACTCGATGAAGAACCGTCCCATCCCCGGCACATTAAACACCCGCTCGGTCACGACCGCGCCGCTGATCAGGCCGCCAAGTTGTGCGCCGAACACCGTGATGATCGGTAACAGCGCGTTACGCAGTCCGTGCCGGCCGATCACCGCCAACCCACGCAATCCCTTCGCCCGTGCCGTGCGGATGTAGTCGGAGCGCATCACCTCCAACATCGCCGAGCGGGTGACCCGCGCCAGCAAGGCGGTGAAGGCGGTGCTGAGCACGATCACGGGCCAAAACATCTGCTCGATGTTGGTGCGTGGGTCTTCCCACAATTCGGCATAGCGGATCGGCACCACCCAGTTGAAATAGTTGGCGAGCACCAGGATCAGGATGATGCCGAGCCAGAAGTGCGGCACGGACAGGCCGGTGATGGAGACAAATCGCGCCGCGTAGTCCACCGGCGTATTCTGCCGCACCGCCGAGATCACGCCCAGCGGCACGCCGATCACCAGCGCCAGGATCGGGGCCGCCATCGCCATCTCCAGCGTGACCGGCAGCTTATCGGCCAGGTCGCGCCGCACATCGGTCTTCGACCAATAGGACTTGCCGAAGTCGCCTTGGAGCGCGTCACCCAACCAGCGCGCGTACTGCACCGGAATCGGTTTGTCGAGATCGAGCTGCTGCCGGACTTCGGTGTAGGCGCGTTCGTTGAATTTTCCTTCACCGCCGGCGGTCACGATCAGCGCCGCCACGTCGCCGGGAATCACCCGCAGGATGGCGAAGATTAGCCCGGTGGACAGTAGCATCGTCGGAATGAACAACAGCAGCCGTCGCAGAATGTACTGAGTCATGCCGCACCTTGTCAGCGTTCAGCCGTCAACGCTCGGTTGGTTCGTTGCCATCCGCGCGCCGCCAACCCGCTCCCGTCCTGTCGTGTCGCGCGTGTTCCGTGGCCGTCGCTTCCGCGTCGTCGAGAACTGATAGCCGAGCGCCGAGCGCTTTTCCGCACCGTCATCGCGTGAGCCATACGTTTTCGAACCGCTGGTTCGTGTAGATGCTGACGTGCGTTTTGTAGTCCTTCAATACGTCGTAGCGCGCCTGGATCTGGGGGTCATAGACGACGACGATATTGGGGAAGGCGCTCATCGCGGCACGGTCACATTCGAGCACGATGCTCTTGCGCTTATTGGTGTCGAACTCGGCGCGCTGTTGATCAAACAGGCGATCAACCTCGGGGATGACGATCTTCGCCCAGTTGCGGCCGGCGCGGTCGGGATGGATCAGCATCTCGGCGAACGAGTCGTCGGGGTCGTCGAACGGCGTTGCCCAGGTATGGCACAACACGTCAAAGTCGGTGCCGGTGGCGCGCTGGGTGAGCACGGCGGATTTTTCGACCTCGAGCGAGACGTCGAACCCCGCTTTCTTCAACATCGCCTGCAACGTCACGCCGTTCTGTTCGAAGTCCTGGCGGACCGGCATGCGGCCCTTGTATCCGTCACCGAAGCCGGCGGCGGTCATCAGTTGCTTCGTTTTCTGGAGGTCCGCCTTGCCGTTGTAGCCGGTGTACTTCGCCTGCTCACTCTCGGCCATGCCCCACTGTCCCTTGGGGTTGTTGTATGAGCCCTTGAACCCACGCCCCTCGTCGACGATCTTGTTGTACTCGTCGCGGTCGATCGCGGCGCTGAGCGCCTCCCGCATACGCACGTCGTTGAACGGCGGGCGCGTGCCGTTGGGGATAAGGGCGACGCGGCTCAGGCCGGGGGTGACTTCGACCGCGCCTCGGCCCGCGAGTTCCTTCTCGATGCGCGGGAGATCGCTGATACGCGCTCGGAGGACCTGCAACTGGCCGGCGAGAAAGTTGGTCAGTGCGGTCGTGTCCTCCTGGAGGATGTACACGCTGATGGCGTCTAGCAGGGGGCGCTCCGGCCGCCAATAAGTCTTGTACCGCTCCATATCGATGACGTTGTTGCGCTTGTAGTTCTTGAAGGCGAACGGGCCGGTGCCGATCGGCTGCTGCTGCGCATCCAGCAACGTGCCGGTCTGGGTGACGATGTGCTTCGCGCCCATCGCGTAGTGATGGTTGCAGATCGAGCTTAAGAACGACGCTTGCGGCTGCTTGAGTTTGAACACCGCGGTCTTCGCGTCCGGAATCTGGACCGAATCGATGTTGCGCGCGGCGGTGGTGCGCTGGCTGGTCATGCCCTTGGGCGGCTCGCGCAGCCATTCGTACGTCGCCTTGACATCTTCCGTGGTAAACGGCTTGCCGTCGTGGAAGGTGACATTGCCGTCTTGCAGCCGGAAGACGACCTCGGTCTTGTCGGAGTTGGTGTATTCCCAGCTCTTGGCCAGGTCGCCGATCACCTTGGACTCGTCCAGCGGGTCGAGCTGGAGGAGTTGGTTGTAGATCGGGGCGATGGAGTTGCTAACGATGTAGGTGAACTCGGTCCAGAGGTTAAGGCTGGGCGGGTCGCCGTTGATGCGAAGGTTCAACGTCCCGCCGCGCTTCGGTTGTGCAGCGGCCGCCCCCGCCGCCGCGGGGGCTGTCCCCGTGGTCGCCTTGGTGGAGTCTTCTTGCTTGCTGCCGCCACCCGCGCACGCCGCCAGCGCCGCTGCCGCGACACCGAGGCCGGCCGTCGCGCCACCATGCAGCAAGGTCCGGCGGGGCGTGCGGATGGCCCGCCAGTGATTGCCGTATCGATTCTCGTCCATGCCGCGTTCCCCTCCTTGGAGATACCTAACCCCATCACCCCCTTCCCTTGCAGGGAAGGGGGTGATGGAACTCCCCTCCCCGCGCCGGGGAGGGGCCGGGGGAGAGGTCAGCCCCCCGTCGTCCGCACCCGTGCCGGGTCAACACACGGTCGGACCCGCGTCGTCCCTTGTCAACAGACGGATTGGCGCACGTCCGCGGGCCACGCGTGCGGACGTGTGGACCCGGCTACACCGGTTGGCGGGCGGCGAACCGGGACGCGATCACCTCTTCGGCCTCGCGTACCATGCGTGCGACGATATCGGCGGCGGGCAGGATCTCGTCGATCAGCCCGACCGCCTGGCCGACCGGCCCGTAGACGAGATCGTCAATGTGGTGCTGCGAGACGCTGCGCAGGGCGTCGCCCACGAGCAGCCCTTGCAGCGGCATCGGCAGTGCGCCTGGCGCGCCCGGCTCCTCCCAGGCGTCCGACCAGGGGTTGCGGAGGTGGCGCATCGGCTTGCCCGAGTACCAGCGGCCGACTTTGGCGTCCTGTGGCTCGGCCCGCAGGTACTTTTCCTTCAGCGTCCGCACGTACCACTCGGTCTGCATCTCCATCTCGACCGCGTCCTGGTATGCCTCCCGCGACAACAGGAAGGCGGTGCCGCACCAGACGCCGACCGCACCCAGCGCCAGCGCCGCGACCAGCCCACGACCGTTGGCGATACCGCCGGCGGCGATCACTGGCGTGGGCGCGACACCGTCCACCAACTGCGGCACCAGCACCAACGTGCTGATCTGGCCGGTGTGTCCCCCTGCCTCGGTGCCCTGGGCCACGACCGCATCACAGCCGCCGTCGGCAACACGGCGGGCGTGCTTGAGATTACCCGCCAGGCCGATCACCTTCATGCCCTGCTCGTGCGCTTCCGGCACCATGAACGCCGGGTTGCCCAGCCCCGAGGCGAACACGGGCACATGCTCGTCGAGCACCACGCGCACCTGTTCGCGGTAGTGCTCGGCAGTCAACGGCGGGCGTTCCAGGCGGCGCGGGGTCGGCGGCGGCACGTTGAAGCGCTCGCGCAGACCGTTGACGAACTCGATGTGTGTGTCCGGCAGAGCGGCGGCGAACTCCTCGCGCCCGCCACTGTCGGCGATGTTCGAGGGCAGTAACAGATCGATTCCGAACGGCTTGTCGGTGAGCGAGCGCAGCTTGCGGATCATCTCGCGGAGTTCGTCGGGCGTGTAGCCAGTGGCGCCGACCACGCCGAGTCCGCCGGCATTGGACACCGCCGCCGCCAGTGTGGGGCCGGCGGCGCCGCCCATGCCGGCGAGGATGATCGGGTATTCGATCCCGAGCAGATCACAGAGCGGAGTATGCAGAGAGGAACTGGTTGTCATCGCGCGCCTCCGGAAGGGACGAATTCGGCACATCACGATATTGGTCGCGCCGATGGTAGCACTATTTGTCGCCCTGTGGTTACTCGTCGGGCGACCGACCCCGCGTACCGCACGAGCCGTCGAGCCAACGGCTCCGTGTGTGACACGCTGGGTGGTCCGTGCGCGTCACATCACGGCGGCGTTCGCGCCCATCGGCATCTGACGCGTGTGGTTGCCATCCGGCGCCACGCCTATGAAACCTCGTGACTCGCGATATCATTGCGAATCCCAGATGACCGGTCGAGAATGCAGCACAGGGGGCGCCCCGAGGGTTTCTCGGGAGCGGCGCGGGGCGATGGGCCGAACACCGTCCCGCTAAGAGCGTCGCGCCGCACGTTTAGCTTGGTAACGCACCCTCGCCAGTGGCGCAACCCGCGTGGAGGAGCATGACGTTGACCCAGCTTTACACCGATCCGGCGACAGGATGGATGCTGCCCGTGTGGGGTGGTGTCATCACCCAGGGGTACGGCCCCGAGGGTACTGACCCGAGCGTACGGGACAGCTATGTCAAGGGCTATCACACCGGCATCGATATCGCCGGGGTACCGGAAGGCACACCGGTCATCTCGCCCGGGGAAGGCGCCGTCTCGTTCGTGGGGCCGAATGGCGGCTACGGCAACTGTGTGATCATTGACCGAGACGACGGCATCGCGATGCTCTTCGGCCACCTCTGCACGATCGCGGTGCAGGTTGGGCAGCGGGTCGTCGCCGGCCAGGAGATCGGCGGCGTCGGCAACACCGGCTCCAACACGACCGGCGTCCATCTCCATTATGAGTACCGGCGAGGTAGCGAGGATATCGATCCGACGCCGTTCCTCCACCCCAATGCCGCGCCCGTCGGACTGCACGCACGCGTGACGGAAGCGCTTAACCTCCGCGAGGGGCCGAGCGCGGACACCCGCCTGCTCGGTACGGCGCCGGCCGGGGCCGAGGTGACGATCATCCGCCAGGGCTGGTATCCGGTGTGGTGGGATGGGCGCGAGGGCTGGATGTACGGCGGGTTCCTCGACTTCGCGCCGCCCGCCGCATCGAATGGACATGCCGCTCCTTTAGAGGAGGCAGAGGCGGAACCGACCGTGACCGATGCCGCGGTCGCGACCCGCTCCGGCGTTACCACTGGTCGGCCAAACCTGCGTTCGGGACCGGGTATGGAGTTCCCGGTGCTAGCCGTGCTCGCTGGTGGGGTGGCGGTCGAGCTAATGAGCGAGACGGGCGAATGGTTGGAGGTGAAGGCCGCGGCGGGGCAAGGCTTCGTCCACGCCAGCCTGGTGACGCTCGACGGGCGTACCGCGCCACCGCGCGCCGGACGTACCATCGCCAGTCCGAACCTCCGCTCGGGCCCTGGCACCGCATTCCCGGTGCTGCGCGAACTGTCGCCTGGCACGCCGCTTCAGGTGATCGAGGAGCAGAGCGGCTACCTGCGCGTGAGCGCGGGCGGGCTTACCGGATTCGTTCACCGCGATTTCGTCATGCTTGATGAACACGCCGTGGTCCCGGGTTTCCTCCGCACCCGGCCCGACCTGGCGGCGGCGCCGGTCGAGCCGCCCGACGCGGAGCGCATCAACCTGGACGGCGTCACCGGAGATGTCGAGCGGCGGGTCGCGGGCGCATGGAACCGTTACGGCGGTCTACTGACGGTGATGTCGCACGAGCTGGACATCGATGCCGGTGTCGCCGCCGCCGTGCTGGCGATCGAGGCGGGCGGGCGCGGCCTCGGCGAGACCGGCAAGCTGATCATCCGCTTCGAGAGCCACATCTTCTTCGACCATTGGGGCCGCGATCACCCGGACGTGTTCACACGGCACTTCAGCTTCGACGCCGAGCGCCCGTGGCAGGAGCACTGGTGGCGGCCCAGCGCCGGCGCCGTGTGGGCCGACCCACATGCCGATCAGAGCAGTGAGTGGGCAGCGTTCGAGTTCGCGTGCAGCCTCGATGACACGGCGGCCAAGTCATCGATCAGCATGGGCGCGCCGCAGATCATGGGCTTCAACTGCACGGGAATCGGCTGCGAATCGGTGCAGGAGATGTTCGACGCCTTCTGCGCCGGCGAACGTCACCAGATCATCGGGTTCTTCGACTTTGTGCGCGGCGCCGGGTCGGAATCACCGCGGCTGCTGGCATTGCAACGGCAGGATTTCTACACCTTCGCGGCGCTGTACAACGGTACGGGCCAGGTCGCCACCTACGGCAGCATGATGACGAACGCGTTCGATGCCTTCAAGCGGCTGCGCGCGTGAAGATTAACCTCCCCCCCGGCAGGCCGGCGCGGAGCCGCAAGGGGAGGGGAGTCCGATTCACGGATAGCGACTTCCGTTCTCCCCCTTCCCCGCGGGGAAGGGGGCCGGGGGGTTAGGTTAGGTATCCTACTTATCCAGCCATGTGGTCTCGAAGTTCGAGTACGGGAACCAATCGTGGCCGCGGTAGTTCTTGACGTTCTTCGCCCAGGCGTATGAGCGGTTGATCGCCACGCCATACACGCGGTACTGCTGGTCGGACAGGTAGATCTGGATGTCGTTCAGCACTTTCTGCCGCTCGGACTTGTCGAGGAGAGACGCCTCCTTGTCGAGCATGTCGATCAGCCGCGCGTCGTTCGAGTGGTCCTGGTAATAGATCGAGCCGGGGCGGTAGAAGTAGCCGAAATACGGTTCGGCGTCCGGGAACAGGCCGCGCGGGCCGTACGCCAGCCCCTCGAACTCACCACGGAAGACCGTACTCAGATACGGCGCATACTCGACCTGCTTCGCCTCGGCCTCGATGCCGATCTCCTTCAAGAACCCCTGGACCAATTGGTATGCCTGCACGAAGATGGCGCCGTACTGGGCGGTGTAGCTCATCGTGGTCTTGAGGCCGCCACCGTGACCGGCTGCCTCCATCAGCTTCTTCGCCTCAGCGACATTGCGCGTGTAGAGCTTGCCGGGGTCGCCCATCTTGTCGATCGCCAGCGACTGATCCTTGAGGAAGATCGGGATGGGCAGGTCCGAGTCGCCCTTACCCCGACCAAGCGCCTGAATCATCGCCTTGCGGTCGACCGCCAGCGACATCGCCTGACGGACGCGCTTGTCGTTGAAGGGCGGCTTGTCCTGCCGCATGTAGATGTAGTTGGAGATTCCCGGCGCGTCGAGGAAATTGAGGTCGTTGCTGTTGGTCGCCTTGAGCTGTTCAATCTCGTCCGGCAACAGGATCCAACTCACGTTGGCCTGGCGTGACTGGTTGGCCTGCAACCGCGCCCCGGAGTCGCCGATCACGAGCCAGTTCACATCGTCCACGTATGGCAAGGCCTGGCCGTCGGCATCCTTCTTGAAATAGTCCGGGTTCTTCTTGAAGACGCCGCGCACGTTCTGCTCGTGGCGGTCGAGCATGAATGGCCCCGTACCGATCAGGTTGGTCTTGAGGCCGCCGGCCTCACCGACCTCACGCGGCTGAATGTAGCGGTTGAATCCGCCCACGATCATCGTGAGGAAGGGTGAGTAGACCTTTTTCAATGTGATCTTGACTGTCTGCCCATCGACCGCCTCAACCTTGTCGATCACGCCGAAGTCCGACTTGAGCACCGACTTGTCGTAGTTGATACCGGCGGCGCGCTCGTACGACCATTTGATGTCCTCGGCGGTGAGGACACGCCCGTTCATCGGCGCCTTATTCTGCCACTTGGTCCCGGGCCGCAGCTTGAACACATAGGTTTGCGGGTCGGGCTGTTCGGGCGCCGCCGACGCGAGGTCGGGTACGACGGTATTGTCGACCGGATCCGCGAAGCCCGACGTGCCGTTGCGGAAGGTGAGCAGGCCGTTCTGTACGAGGCTAACGAAGCCGCTGGTGATGTACGAGAAGCTGTCGGTGATCTCATAGGACGGTGGGTTGCCGCTGTGCGAGAGCACGAGGCTGCCCCCCGGCTTGCCCTTGCCCTCGGTCGATGCGGCGCCGGCGGCTGCACTTCCCGAGGCCGCGCCGGACGAACTCGCCGCCGGCGCGCTTTCCTTGTCGGAGCCGCCGCATGCCAGCCCGAAGGCGGCTGTCAGTCCGGCCACGCCGGTTGCTCCCGCGCCCAGCGCGCGACGCCGGGTGGTGGGCCGCGACAGCCGCTGCTGCCAGTAGTTGTCTGCCATGTTTCTCCCCCTCCTCATTCGTCTCCGACGACCGGTCCCATGGTTACGTTGCGCGCCGCAGGCGCGGATCGAGCAGATCGCGCAGGGCATCCCCGAGTAGATTGAACGATAACACGGTCAGGCTGATCGCCAAGCCGGGGAACAGCGACACCCATACCGCGATCACCACCACCGACCGGGCCGCCGCCATGTCGGCGCCCCAGGATGGACGCGGCACCTGTGTGCCAAGCCCGAGGAAGCTGAGCGCGGCCTCGGCCAGGATCGCATTGCCCACTTGAATCGAGGCGACCACGATGATCGGCGCGGCCACGTTGGGCAGCACATGGCGCAGGATGATGTGCCAGTCGTGGCCGCCAATCGAGCGGGCGGCCTCGATATACTGCTGCTCCCGCACCGACAGGGTGGCCGCGCGCACGATGCGCGCCGCCGCCGGGGTGAACACGATCGAGATCGCGATCACCGTGTTTCGCAGGCCGATTCCCAGCACTGCCGCCACGGCGACGGCGAGCACCAGCGGCGGTACACTAAGGATTGCATCCATAATGCGCTGAATGACTACATCCACCCAACGGCGGAAGTAGCCGCTGATCAGCCCCAGCAACGATCCCACCAGCGTACCGGCCATGACGGAATAGATGCCGACTTGGAGTGACGGCCGCGCGCCGTAAATCACCCTGCTAAAGATGTCGCGTCCGACCTGATCGGTGCCGAAGATGTGCTCCGCGCTCGGCTTTTGGCGCGTGATCAGGCCGTTTGGTTTGACGGGGTCGTGCGGGGCGATCAGCGGAGCGAACACGGCCGTCAATGTCAGGGCCAGCACGATTACCGCCGAGACGGCGCCGAGCGGTTTGGCGCGCGCCGCACGGCCCAGTGACGAAACCGGGCCGCGCCGTCTGGCGAGCGGCTGGATGGCGGCAGGCGATGCGACATGCGCCGTGGCGGTCGGACCGATGCTCGTCATACGGTTCTCCAGTGGAGGTATCGGGAGGCGGAGCGCATTCTCGCTCGCCGGTGCTGACGGGGTGGCATCCTCACGACCCTTCCGATTCGCGCCGCCGCCTGGCATGTCGCCGCGGCCGCGGGCGGGGCCATGGGAGCTTCATGGGATTAGCCGAACCGGATCCGCGGATCGATCAGCCCGTACGACAGGTCAACAATCAAATTGATAATCAGGAAGCCGGCGGCGAAGATCAGGACATTCGCCTGAAGCACCGGGAAATCGCGCTGTGAGATTGCACTGAACGTGTACTGCCCTAGACCCGGCAGGCGGAAGATTGACTCGATGATCACCGCGCCGCCCAGCAGCGCGCCAAGCTGGATGCCGAACAACGTCACGACCGGGATAAGAGCATTCTTGAGCGCGTGATGAAAGATTACCCCGCGATCGCGCAGCCCCTTCGCCCGCGCCGTGCGGATGTAGTCCTGACGCAGCACCTCCAGCATTGATGAGCGGATGATACGCATCAGTCCCGCGGAAAAGGCAAGCCCGAGCGCGACCGCTGGCAGGATGAACTGCTGGAAGTTCACCCACGGATCTTTCACCAGCGGCACATACCCGGCGCCGGGCGGGGCCCACTTCCACCAGATCGCCGGTAGGGCGATCAGCAGAACACCCAGGAAGAAGTTGGGCACGGATAGTGAGGCGATGCTGAAGAATCGCAGGGCATAATCGAGCCAGGTTTCCTGCTTCATCGCGGAGATCACACCGAACGGCACCGCGATCGCGGT
>JBBQJF010000090.1:0-16254 GCA_038325665.1 Dehalococcoidia bacterium
CGAGTTCCTCCGCTGTCGTGGGGCCGATGCCGGGCATCACCGCTTGGCCGCACACCGAGCGCGCGATCCGTGCCGGATTCGCGGGGCCGTCGTTGGTCAACGCGTCGAGCACCAGGGCGTACGCTATCGGGTCGGCGAAGATCGACCGGTGGCCGTTGGTCCCGGTGATCGGTCCGTGGTCGGGACAGATGTTCTGCAGCCCCACGTTCGTCACGCGCGCCCCGCCGCTCGGCTGCAAGCTTGACGATTCCGGCTGGGGGAATACGGTCATGTCGGCGGTGGTGTAGATTGCCGTGTAGTCGATGCCCGCGAACGTCTCGCCGCCGCTATTGAGCGCCGCCAGGAAACGCGAGGTCGGGCGCTGTTGCCACACCGCCGGAGTACAAGCCGTGGCGCAGACATTGCCCGCGTCGATGACGGCGGTGCCGTGGTGCGTGCTGGCGAGGCTGATCGAGTCGGACACCAGTGGGCGCAGCTCGGGCCACCAGCGCAGCGCCCAGCGCGGCTCCAGGCCGCCCTGACTGTAACCGATCGTCGCCACCCGCCGGCCGCTGAGCCGGTTGACCTCGCCGATCGCGTACACGACGTACTCCGACGCCACCTGGGCATCATTTAGGGCGAAGTCCGGCAATTCGACATAGCAGGTCGCGAACCCGGCGGCCGGCAGCGCCACGAGGTAGTTCCAGCTCCAGTTCGATGGCCCGTCCATCGACGTGCCTTGCACGAGCAAAACCGGGTCGCGCTCCACACCTCGCAATGACGGCGGGCAGTGCAGAGCGGCCGCCAGCACTGCCGCGGGCGTCTCCAGCGCCGGTCCCATCGCCGGCTTTTGCGCCCCCGCTGCCGCGCGGCCGAAACCCACCGCAATCAGACAGACCCCTGCCAACATTGCCACCAGCACGTACTTGCTCATGGTCCTTCCCCCTCCTGGCCCCTGGTCAAGCGCGCGGCTTGCGAACCGAAGTATGACTGAAGGCGGCTTGATCGGACGATCTCGGCGGTCGCGCGAGCGTTCCCTCGCCAGCCCCACGAACTCGTTCAACCCGCGGGGGCACGCTGGCGACAGGGGCGCGACCGCCGACCACGGTGACCGGCGACGCGGCTCGCGCACACGAGCGGGCGACGCTCGTTACCCCGTGCTACGCGACCTCGCGCAGCGCGCCGGTGTGCACATCGTAGGTGAACCCGCGAACCGGGATGTCCTGCCGCACGATCGGCGCGCCGCGGTACACCGCCAGATCGGCGCGCACCGAGGCCTCAAGGTCCGGGAACGGCAGGAAGGCGATGTGGTCGGCGTCGGCGCCGAGATTGTCCCGGAGTTTCGCGCGCAGATCGGCGTCGGTGAAGGTGAGCATGCCGCATTCGGTGTGGTGGATGACCATCACCTCCTCGGTGCCCAGGAGTTGCTGACTGATGGCGAGACTGCGCAGGGCTTCCACCATGCGGCCACCCGCGTTGCGGATGACGTGCGCATCGCCCTCTTCCAGACCCAACAGCCGGGCGGGGTCGATGCGCGCGTCCATACAGACGACGATGGCGATCCGCCGGCCGGGCGGCAAGGGCAGCGTCCCTTTGCGAAACGCGGACGCGTACGCCCGGTTCGCCTCAATCAACTCATCAATGACTGCCATGCCTTCGTTCTCCAACACGTCTCACCCGTTCTCGCGGCCGGGAGGCGTGCCGCTACTCTAGCGTGTCTCCGTCACCAAAGGCCAATACCGGCCTGCAATATCGGACGTAGGGCGGCGTGCCGAGCAACCTCGCGGCGGTAAGCGCTTACCCGGTGTCCTGTGCGGAGCGCCGGTCGGCATTCGCATGGATCGCATCGCGGATGTACCGTGCGAGTCCCGGGGTTACCCTGTCGAAGGTCGCGGTAAACCGTGGGTCGGTGACGTACAGCTCGCCGAGTCCACGATGCATCGGGTAGTCGCAGTCGTAGAACCAGCGGTTAACGGATTGGCGATGTTCCTCGGCGACCTCCATCGCCTCCACGCTGCTGGCTGGCTGTCCCGCGGACCGGACAGCAACGAATCGTGCTTGAATCTGCTCCTGCTCCGCTTTCAGACGCAGCCAGTCGTCCTTCGTGTACTCCGCCGTGCGGCGCCGCGATTCCAGGTAGGCGGCGGACGTGCCCCATTGCTGTTCCACTTCGTCGGCATACCGCGTGGGGTCCGACTCGCCGAAGACCTCGAACATCTCGGTGGGGTCCAAGTTAATGCCCATCTGTCGTGCCTCCATCACCTTTTCCACCGCGGCGATCATTCGCTGCAGTCGCTCGGCCCGCTCGACCAGGAGTGCGCGCTGTTGGCGCAGATGGTCGAGTGGGTCCACATCTTTGCGGTCGAGGATGGCCGCTATCTGGTCAAGGCCGAACCCAAGCTCTCGATAGCACAGGACGCGCTGCAATCGGGCCAGGTCGTCGTCCGAGTAGCGACGGTAGCCGGCCGTGGTGCGCGCCGTGGGGCGGAGCAACCGTATGTCGTCGTAATGGTGCAAGGTCCGCACCGTCACGCGGCTCAGCTTTGCTACGTCACCCACCGAGTAGCTCATGGCCCGTCCCTCTCAAGGCAATGGTGAGGCCTGACGTGACGTGAGGGTCAAGCGGCACTGTTCATTACCGCGACAGCCAAGAGCTCGCGGCGCCCGCGGGACCGGCTCACGGCCGCGACTTATCCATGGTTCGCGGCGAGGGTCGAAAGTCGCCGATGTGCAGGACGCCAATCTCGGCCGGCCCACGGCGGGTGGCGAAGGAGGTATGGCAGACGTACCCGCCGTCCGACCGCTGCAATCCGGCCGAAAGTCGGTATTATTATCATTATCAATATTGATATTCTTCACTCGTGAGTCGAACATTCGCCTCGGATGCGGGCGCTGCCTTACCCGGCTCACGCGGACTCAGCGGCAGCCGCTGAGAATTGGAGACGGGCCATGTCCGCTATCTCTGTCCGGGACGAATATCCGACCACCGCCATGCGCGCCTCGCGCCTCGGCCGGTCCCACCCGGTATTCGCATATGTCGTTTTGGCGTTCAGTCTTACCTGGCTCCTGGCTGTTCCCATCCTATTATCCCCACGGGCATTCGACGTCGTTCCGCTCCCCGACGCTGCCACGCTCGCGTTCTTCTTCCTCGCCACATTAGGCCCCTTCACCGCCTCGCTTGCCATGACGGCGCTGATGGAAGGGAGAACGGGCGTGCGCCGTCTGCTGGGGCGCATCGTCCAGTGGCGAGTGGGGCTGCAATGGTATCTGGTGATCGTGCTGGGCTACCCGATCATGTTCATCCTCGGCGTGATGTTGTTCTACGGCGCGAGCCTCCCCGCGTCACTCGGGCACATGTGGCCCGCGTTCGGGAGCGTGTATCTGGTTAGCATCCCGCTCGGGTTGTTGTTGCCGTCGGTCGGTGAGGAGACGGGATGGCGGGGCTTCGCGCTGCCGCGGATGCAGGCGCGACACGGGCCACTGGTGGCGACGCTACTGCTTGGTTCAATTCACGCGCTGTGGCACCTACCGATCTACTTTGTGCACGGCGCCATTACCGACACGTTCAGCATGCAGGTGTTCATCATCAACTCCTTCGCGATCGTCCTTTCCAGCATCCTTTGGACCTGGGTCAGCAACAACGCGCGGAACAGCATCTTGATCGCCATGCTCGCGCACGCCAGCAGCAACGCCCTCTCGGCGTTCGCTCCCACGGTCTATGAAACGTCGGACCCCTGGGAGATCGTCAAAATCGTCGGCGTGGCCGCGCTACTCGTCATCCTCCTCACCAAGGGGCGGTTGGGCTATCGCCCTCCCGCGTTCACACTGCACAAGGACGTGGCCGGTGATCCGGCATGCGCGGAACACCCTTCACTGGACGCCGCGGGCGAGCTGTCCCCCACGGGACCAGCGCATGCACACCGCGCGATGCCACGCGCATCCCTCATTCCCCGTTCGACCCACGCCGTGACGCCGGCAACCCCGCGACGTGATGTGCCGGCAGCCACAACAACGCCTTGATGACCAGCAGTGACCACACGGCTCGCATGAAAGGATGCCCCGCCATGCACCCGCGACCAACACCACCTATTTTCGTCGAGGCCTCTCAATCTCCCGTATCCCCACACCCGTTCGGTGAGCGAGCATCCGCCGCCGATCCCAGGAATTCCCACGGCCCGCGCTCGCCAGAGCGCGCGATCATACGGTTCGCGGCGCTCGCGTTCGGGCTTACCTGGCCCTTTTGGTGGGGCGCCGCGCTCGTGGAACAGGCCGCCCTCTCCCTGCCCTTCTCCTCAGACCCGCTACTCATGATCGGGGGTTTTGGACCCAGTCTCGCTGGCCTGCTACTCGCGCGCCGCGCGGCGGGAGGCGCGGGGGTGCGCCCACTGCTCCGTCGTGCGATGCGCTGGCGTGCCGCGCCGGGTTGGTACGCGGGGCCGCTCTCCTCGGCCCGTTCGCGTTGCAGGCCGCCGCCATCAGCCGCCCGTTCGGGGCCAGGTGGTCCGGCTCTTGCCCGGCATCTTCGCGAGTGTCATTCCGATCGCGCTGGTGTTCGGGCCGGTGGGCGAGGAGTTTGGCTAGCGGGGTATGTTGTTGCCGTTGCTCCAGCGATGATACACGGCCCGCGGGGCGAGTCTAGCGATGGGCGCGGCGTGGACGCTCTGACACCTGTCGCTGTTCTTCAACCCCACGCTCAGCTATGGGTCTATTCCAGGCGCTCTCGCCATCGCGAACATGCTCGGAATCGCCGTACTGTTCACGTGGCTGTATAACGGCACGAGGGGCAGCCTATTATTTCCGCTGCTGCTGCACAACGTGATCAACGCCTCCGGCGCCGTGTGGGAGGCCGTGCCCGATGCAGGCTCCGACGCACATCAACGGCTCCTGATCACGACCGCCGTGTGGGTCGCGGCGTCCGTGGTGATTATGGTGTCCGGCGCTGAGCGCCTCTCCCGCCGGCGCCGGCAGCTCGCGGGAAACGGGATGCTGCCACCTGTCATCGAGCCGCTCGGCGAGGTAGGGTAGACGGCATGAGCGCTGCAGCACACGACACCACGACGGGGGCCGTCAGCACCGTGGCGCTTCTGTTGCACCCGGTGCGGATGCGTGTTGTCCAAGCGGCCACTGGTCGCCACCTGACCACGCGCCAGTTGGCGGGGTTGCTACCGGACGTGCCGCCCGCCACCCTGTACCGCCAGCTCGCCAAACTGGTCGGCGGCGGACTGCTCGATGTGGTCGCGACCCGTCGGGTCCGTGGTGCGACCGAGCGGACCTACTCGCTCCGCGTGCCGGCGCGCGTCACCGGCGAGGAATTGGCCGGCTTCAGTCGCGACGACCACCGCCGGCTGTTCCAAGCGTTCGTCGGCGCACTGCTGGCCGACCATCGCCGCTACCTTGAGCAGACGGAAATCGATCTGGTGTGCGACAGCGTATCCTTCCAGCAGACCACGCTGACCCTCACCGACGAGGAAACCCGGCAACTGCTCGCGGACCTGGAGGCGGTAGTCCAAGCGGCGCGGCAGACTGCCGCGCGGACGGCGGTCCGCGATCGCCGGAACCAGCTCGTGACCCTCATCACGATGCCGGCCGTCATGGATAGGACGGGGCCGCCCGACGAATCCGTCCATGACCCCAACACTCCCGCGTGACGCGTGGCTTACTGACTACCGCGCTCCGCCGCGCAAAGCAACACGGCGGCCGCAACCCTGTCCCGTGGCGTCCTTCAGCGCGCGTATTACGCGGGTGTTGCATAAGTGTCACCTTGACACGAACTCCGATATAGGGTAAGAGTAAGTGTGTAAGTGACACGAACTCGCGCCCGTTAAGCGGCTCGACCGACGGCGACCCGGAGGTGACCCATGGTAGCGACGGCGACAGTGACGCTCTCCAACGCGATCTGCGAGACGGACAAGGGACTGGACACTGTGCCGCTGCTCGATGAACGCGCCTTCGGCCTGTGGCAGAAGGACATCCCCGCCGAGTACCGCGGTCTCACCGCCGCCCAACTCACGGAGCGCGTCGCCCGCGCCCGCGCCGCGCTCGGCAGCCGCGCGGTGGTACTCGGCCACCACTATCAGCGTGAGGATATCGTCGCCTTCGCCGACTTCCGCGGCGACTCCTACAAGCTGTCCCAGTGGGCCGCGTCCCAGCGCGAGGCCGAGTATATCGTCTTCTGCGGTGTCCATTTCATGGCCGAGGCGGCGGATATCCTCCGCGCCCCTCACCAGAAGGTGATCCTGCCGAACATGGCCGCCGGCTGCTCGATGGCCGATATGGCCGCGCCCGACGATGTGTTCGCCGCCTGGGACGAACTGCACGAGGCCGGCATCGACGACATCATTCCGGTGACGTACATGAACTCGGCCGCCTCGCTCAAGGCGTTCTGCGGACGCAACGGCGGCATCGTCTGCACCTCGTCCAACGCCACGGCGGTGCTGGAGTGGGCGTTCGCCCGCGGCCGGCGCGTGTTCTTCTTCCCCGACCAGCACCTCGGCCGCAACACCGGCGTGAAGATGGGCATCGGCCTCGATGAAATGGCCGTGTGGAACTTCCATCGCCCGTTCGGTTCTCTCGGCGGCAATTCGCTCGAACAACTGGAACGGAGTCGCATCATCCTGTGGCAGGGCCACTGCTCGGTGCATGCCCGTTTCACCGTCGATCAGATTCGCGAGGCGCGCGCCAAGCACCCTGACATCAAGGTGGTCGTCCATCCCGAGTGCCGGCTTGAGGTGGTGCAGGAGGCCGACCACGACGGCTCGACCGAGTACATCGCCAAGGTGATCACCGAGTCCGCGTCAGGCTCAAAGTGGGCGGTCGGCACCGAGATCAACCTCGTTCACCGGCTCGCGGTCGAGAACCCGGACAAGCTCGTCTTCTGCCTCGATCCGGTCGTCTGCCCCTGCTCGACCATGTACCGCGTCCATCCCGCCTACCTCGCTTGGGTGCTCGACAGCCTGGTGCGCGGCGAGGTCGTCAATCAGGTGCTCGTGGACGACGACACCAAGCGCGACGCTAAGATCGCCCTCGACCGCATGCTGGCGGTGCGCTAAGGCGCACGGGTGATGGGTGCGAGGTGTTAGGTGTTGGGGGACGGGGGCACGAGCGATGACGGAAGACGCGCGGCCGGATACGCGGGGTACCGCGCTTCCCCATCACCCTCGCTTCGACTATGTGATCGTGGGGTCGGGGATCGCGGGGTTGTACGCGGCGCTGATCGCGCGGGAGCACGGCAGCGTGCTGGTGCTGACCAAATCCGAGATTGACGAGGCGAACACACGCTACGCCCAAGGGGGCATCGCCGCCGCGCTTGGCGCGGATGATTCGCCGGCGCTGCACCTGACCGACACACTGGCGGCGGGCGCGGGCCTTGTCGATGCCGCCGCCGCCCGTATCCTCACCGCCGATGCGGCCGAGCGCATCGCTGACCTGGTGCGGTTGGGCGTGCCGTTTGACGCGGTCGAGGGCGCGATCACACTCGGCCGCGAGGCTGCCCACCGCGCCGCCCGCATCGTCCACGCCGGCGGCGACGCCACGGGCTACCACATCGAGGTCACGCTGGCGGCGCTTGCCCGTACTCCCGGCATCACCGTGCTCGAACACCAGCTTGTCACCCACCTGGAGAGGGACGGCGGGCGTGTGACCGGGGTGCGGACGCTGGATTGCATCAGCGGAGCCGAGCAGACGTTCACCGCCCGCCATGTGTTGCTCGCCTCCGGCGGCGCCGGACGGCTGTACCGCTTCACCACCAACCCGGCGGTGGCGACCGGCGACGGCATCGCGCTCGCGTACCGCGCCGGCGCCGAGGTGATGGACCTGGAGTTCATGCAGTTCCACCCGACCGCGCTACGGCTGCCCGGCGCTCCGGTGTTCCTGATCTCGGAGGCGGTACGCGGCGAGGGCGCCGTGCTGCGCGGTGTCGACGGCCATCGTTTCATGCCCGCGATCGACCCGCGCGCCGAACTCGCGCCGCGCGACGTGGTGGCCCGCGCGATTGTCGCCGAGATGACCCGCACCGGCGCCGACCACGTCGAGCTCGACATCACACACCTGCCGCCGGAGCGGATCGCCGCCCGCTTTCCGCAGATCACGCAATTTTGCCGCCGGCACGGCCTCGACATTACCCGCGCGCCGATCCCGGTGTCGCCCGCGGCCCACTACACAATGGGCGGGGTACGCACCGACACCTGGGGCGCGACCACACTGACCGGTCTCTACGCCTGCGGTGAGGTCGCCTGCACCGGCGTTCACGGCGCCAACCGCCTCGCCAGTAATTCGCTGTTGGAGACCGTGGTGTTCGCGCGCCGCGTGATCGAGCGAACCCAGCTCGCGCCTGACGCGACGCTGAAGGCATCGACCGACGGCCTGCCACTGCCCGACCCGGAACCTGCCGAGGCGCCACCGCCGGCGCTCGACGAGTTGCAGGGGCTGATGTGGGACCGCGTCGGCATCGTGCGTGACGGCGCCGGCCTCGATGCCGCCCGCCATGCCCTCGCCGCGTGGCAGGCGACGCTGCCCCCGGCCAGTGACCGGGCCGGCCATGAACTGGCGAACCTCGTGCTCGTGGGCCGCCTCGCCGCCGAGGCCGCGTTCCGGCGCGAGGAGAGCCGGGGCGCACACTTCCGCACCGACTTCCCGCACCCCCTGGACGCATGGCAGCGGCATCTCGTGTACCGGCAGTAGAATGACAACACCAGCAGCCGCGCCTCACCTCCGCCCCCGGCGCCATTCGCCGGCTCAGCCCGGGAGATGAGGGAGACGCGCCATGACAACGCGACTCTTGCCGGTCACTCCGGCGGACTTCGTGAACGCGGGTCTTTACGCCCGTGAAGACGACGTCGTGCGGGACGCCCCAACACTACTGGTCGAAAGCCAACCGGACATGCGCGGCCGTCTTACCGTGCACCTCTACCAAGCCAATCAGCCACTGACACTGGCGCGTGCGGCGTCCCTGGCGAGGGTAGACATCCAACGGATGAAGGAGATCCTCATCGAGCGCGGCATCGAACCACGTCTCGGCCCGGCAACGATCGAGGAGGCCCGCGAGGAGGTGGCCGCCATGCGCCGCTGGCGTGATGTCGACACTCATTGATGCGACTGTCATCGTCAACTGCGCGGTCGTTGGTCGCTTGGATCTGTTGCAGGCCACGCTCAAGCGAGCGCACCTCGCGCGGGCGGTGGATGAAGATCACTGGTCGGCGTCGAGAAGGGCTACCACTTCATGACAGACCTTCATTCCCATATCGCCCAGCTTGACCATCGGGGATGGATAGACCTGGTCGATCTGGAAGACGAGCAAGAGGTGAGATCGCGCGGGAGCATGCCAGCCTGGCTGCATTCCGGAGAAGCAGTGTCCCTGGCGATCGCTGCATCGCGAGGATGGCGATTCCTCACCGATGATCGTCCCGCACGCGCGTACGCGGCCACTTTCGGTGTGGTGAGCGGCGGAAACCTCGGTATCTTGCTCGCGCTTGTCGAGGAGCGACTGCTCACGTTCGACGAGTCAAATGCGCTCATGACACAAATGATCCGGGCAGGGTATCGATCGCCCGTCACCGATCCGCGAGATCTGTGAGCCTGGAAAACTCTGATCCGTGGGAATCGAGGAGAGCCACGGCGCGCACGTCCGCACCGACATGCCGCCTCGACCCGCTCCGTACTCCCGATAGCCCGCGACCGACCACATACGCGGTCGAAGAAGTGGTGACAAGCCATGGTAAATCTGGCGCTCGTCCAGATGCACTGCGAGAAGGGCGAGGTCTCGCGCAACCTTAATCACATTGATGCCTATGTGCGGGCCGCGGACGAGCGCGGTACGGACATCATCTGCTTCCCCGAGATGAGCATCACCGGCTACATTGATCCCGCCCGGTGGCCGGATGCGGTCGTGTGCCTGGATGGACCGGCCGTGGCCCGATTCGCCGCGATCACGAAAGGGCGCGAGATCACTGCCATCGCCGGCCTGGTCGAGGCACGATCGGGAACAAAGCCATTCATCACCCAGATAGCGGTGAGCGATGGCGCCATACGCGGCGTGTACCGCAAGCGAACCATCCCGGAGGATGAATCGCCCCATTTTTCCGCGGGAACATTGCCGGCGGTCGTTACCGACCGACGCTTGAGATTTGGACTGGCGATCTGCGCTGATATCGACAGCCCCGATGTGTTTGCCGGCTGCGCGCGACAAGGCGCCCGCGTGGTGTTTGAGGCGGCAGCCCCCGGTCTGTGGGGGTCACAACTCACACGGGACTGGCAGGCAGGCTTCGCATGGTGGCGGGATGAATGTGCAACCAAGCTGGGTCAATACGCGCGGGATCACGGCCTGTATATCGCGGTGGCGACCCAGGCCGGCCGAACCCGCGATGAGGATTTCCCCGGTGGTGGCTACCTGTTCGGGCCGGACGGCTCGTGCATCGACGCGACGCCGGACTGGTCTGAAGGGGTGCTGTACACTGCCATCCCTAACAAATCCGACGCGAGGTAAGACATGCGCCTGCCGTTTCTCGACTCGGTTCAGGTTCGGACGATGGTGGAGGCGGCGCTGCATGAGGACGGCGCGTGGGGCGATGTCACCACCGGCGCGCTCGTCGCCCCCGAGCAGACTGGCTCCGGCGTGGTGCTCGCCAAGGAAGCGGGCGTGCTCGCCGGCCTGCCCGTGATGGCGGCGGCGTTCGAGGCGCTCGACGCCACGATCCAGTTCCGGCCGCGGGTGTGGGATGGCGGGCGCGTGCGCGCCGGCGAGGAGATCGCCGATCTGCGCGGACCCTACGCCGCCATGCTGCGGGCCGAGCGGGTGGCGCTCAATTTCGTACAACGGCTGTCCGGCATCGCTAGCGCCACGGCCCGCGCCGTCGAGCTGGTCGCCGGCCTGCCGGTGCGCATCGTGGACACGCGCAAGACTATCCCTGGTATGCGCATGCTGGAGAAGTACGCGATCCGCGTCGGCGGCGGCCACAATCACCGCTTCAACCTGGCCGACGGCATATTGATCAAGGACAACCACCTGGCCGCCCTTCGCGCCCGTGGCCTGGGCGTGGCCGACGCGGTTTCGCTCGCCCGTCAGGGAGCGCCGCACACCCTCCGGGTCGAGGTGGAGGCGGATACGCTCGACCAGGTGGTCGAGGCGCTGATCGCCGGCGCCGATATCATTCTGCTGGACAACATGAGTCCCGAGCAGATGCGGGAGGCGGTCTCCAAATGCCGGGGCCGCGCCCTCACCGAGGCGTCGGGCGGCATCACCCTCGCCAATCTGCGCGCCGCCGCCGAGACCGGCGTTGACCTGATCTCGCTGGGCGCGCTCACCCACTCGGTCAAGGCGCTCGACATCAGCCTCGATCTGACGCCCGAGGTGTGACGAACCATCGCGCCCGCTCACGGAACGCGCCGTGCACCCGGGGCGCTGCTCCGGTTAACATCGGTCCCGCGCCGGGTCCGCGCGCATCGCGTCCACGCGCACCGGCGCTGCCCTATCCGTGAATGACCACACGCGAGCCGTTGCGGAGATGGCGCCAGAAGTACTCGGCGTCGCTCAGCCGCAGGCCGATACAGCCGTGGCTGGTGCGCGCGTTGCCAAACACGGCATCCGGCCGCCAGTAGTTGAGGTGCAGGGCGTGGCCCTGGAGGGTGAAGTACTGCGTATACAGCACATCACGCAGCACGTACTGGTCGTTGGGGTCGGTGATGCCGAGCGACGCCGAGGTCATGGTCTCATTCGCCACCCGTCGTACGATGCGAAACTGTCCCTCCGGCGTGTCCCACCCCCGCTTACCACTCGTCATCAGAGCAACGCGGGTCCACCCATCACCGATCATGCCGACCGCTGCCTGGTGAGAGAGGTTGATATCGACCCACGCCTCGTTCTCGCCGATGTCATCGGGAACGCGCACGGGGATCATGTCATCGTCATCATCGGCGGCGGCGCGGCCCGCGTGGAGCAACGGCAGCGCCGCCGCCGAGCCAAGCGCCAGCGTGCGCAGGAACGAGCGTCGCGAGCGCGGGAGGGACATCTGCTGCACGGAAACCACCCTCGGTAAAACCGTCACCCGCACCAACGCGCCAGCCGCGTGCTAGGTTAACGGCTTATGCCATGATGAGCCGTCAGCGGTCAGTCCTCGGTAATAGGGCGTTGGACACCCGCGAACGCGCGTGGTCGCGCGGCAGCCCCTGACTCATCCGCGGGCGAGAACCAGCGGGCTGACCGCTGAGCGCGGGCGGCTTGCGCATCACATCGCCCCGGTCGAGGTATCGAGCATGATCGTCACCGGCCCGTCATTGACGAGCGCGACCCGCATATGCGCGCCGAATACGCCGGTGGCGACCGCGACGCCCATCCGGCGCAGATCGCCGGCGAACTGTTCGACGAGCGGTGCGGCGATCTCGGGCGGGGCGGCATCGGTGAAGCCGGGGCGTCGGCCGCGGCGGGTATCGGCGTACAGGGTGAACTGGCTGACGACCAGCGCCGCTCCGCCGGTATCGAGCAGTGATAAATTGAAGCGACCGTCAGCGTCGGAGAAGATGCGCAGTTCCGCGCACTTGCGCGCCAGCAGCGCGGCCTCTCGCTCGCTGTCACCCGGTCCGACACCGAGCAAGATCAAGAGGCCGGCGCCGATCTTCCCGACCGTCTCGCCGCCTACCTCCACCGACGCGGACAGCACACGCTGAATGACGGCACGCACGGACGGCTCCCTTGAACGTGGGTGTTGGGTGCTGGGGCACGGCGCGCCCGATCGTCCCTGATAGCGCCCCGAGGGGCGTGGGCGACTCCCGTGACCAACGTTGGCGGACCGACCGCGTCAGGGGCAGCGGGCGACGGACCGCGCCCGCGCCGCTAATCCGCTGCCGGGGCGGGCGCGGCGGGCGCGGCATCGCTGGGGGCGCTGGTCGGTTTGGTGTCAGCCTTGGTCTTGGGTTCGGCCTTGGTGTCGGCTTTGATATCGGCCTTCGAGTCCGTGGATACGTCCGAGGCGGCTGGGGAATCGGCGGGCGCGCTCGTCGACGACGGCGCCGGGTCGGAGCCGCGACTATCCGTCTTGTACCAGCCACTGCCCTTGAAGACGATTGATGGCGCTGTCAGCACGCGGCGCGCCTGACCGGCGCAACTCGGGCATGCCTGCAAGGCGGGCGCGTCGAACCCTTCACGCTTTTCGTACACCTTGCCGCACGCCGTACATCGGTAATCGTACTTCGGCACCCGCCTACCTCCCCAGAGAAGTCACTTGAGTCTACCACCATTTAGCACTCACCGACAAGCTGTGCTAATAATTGATAATCTTCTGCGCTGATTCCCCGTGGCCGCTGCCCACCGCACGGCGCGGCACACAACTGACACGCGGCTACTCCTCAAAAGAGGACCGATCGGCGGACGTGATCGGTCCATCAATGGTGGATACTTCTTCTGGCAGTTGACGGATGAGCCCCGTTAGGGCGGTCGCGGTCGTGACTCGCCCGTGATAGTATCAGGCAGATTGTAGGTCGGGTGGATGTTCCCCATTGTCGCTGCGCCGCCCCTGGCCGGCTGGCGCCTCTTAGAGATGGTGATATGAGTCGTCCTCAGCGTTTGGCCCGTCCCCTTGCCCTCCTTGTTATCCTCGCCGCCACGCTCGCCGCGCTGACCGCGTCGTCTGACACCGCGACGGTGACGGCCGCTCAAAGCGTGACGACCATTCAGGTCTACGCGACCGGCTTCGTCAACCCGAAGGGTATGACATTCACACCCGACCGCACCCTGTACGTCGCCGAGGCAGGAGCACCGGGCGAGGTCACGGTGGCGCTGCCCTCCGGCTACGGCGGCAACGGCCCGATCGGGCGCAATGGCCGCGTCTCCCGTATCCGGCCGGGCGGTCAGCGCGAGGACTTCCTCACCAATCTGCCCAACGTCGGCATCTACGGCGGCGTCGAGATGCTCGGCGCCGCCAGCGTCGCGGTGCTCGACGGTCAGTTGTACGAGCTTGCCGCCGCGCACATGACCGTGTCGCCCACCCTCTCACGGGTCGCGCCCGATGGCACGATGACGGTCGTGGCCGACATCGGCGAGTTCAACAAGAACAACCCGCCACCGCCGAGCAACGGCGACGCGCTACCCACCGGCAACCCGTATGATCTGGTCGCGATGGCCGGCAGTCTCTACATCACCGACGGCAACTACAACCGCGTGCTCAAGTGGACGCCGGGCGGTCAATTGAGCGTGCTTGCCGCCTGGGAAAACAGCCCGGTCACGGTCGGCGCCGCCGCCGGCCCCGACGGCAACCTGTATGTCGCGCAGTTCAGCCCCGAGCCGTACCTGCCTGGTACTGCGCGGGTCGACCGCATCACGCCCGATGGCAAGATCACCGAGGGCGTGGTCAAGAATCTCTCCAATGCGATCGACGTTGCCTTCGCGCCGGACGGCACGATGTATGTGCTCCAGTTCGTATCACAGTTCGACCCGGCCCGCCGGCGCTACGCGCCCTTTGGCGGCTTCGTGCTGCGGGTGCGCGCCGATGCCACGACCGAGCCGGTGGTGACCGGCCTCGCCTTTCCCACTTCAATGACCTTCGGCCCCGATGGCGCGCTGTACGTGAACAACTACGGCAACGAGGGCAACGACGGCCGGGGCCAGGTTTTGCGGGTGATTCCCGGCGCCGAGCCTGCCCGTGGACCAGAATTGCCGCCACCCGCCGACCCCAAGCCCAGCGGACCCGTCACATCACGCTCCACGCCAAGCCCGACGCCGGCCGTGGCGCCTCCGGCGGGCGGTGTGGCGGCGACAATCGCGATCATCGAACCATCAGACGTTCAGCAATGGGGCTACGAACCGAAGTCGGTCACGATCCGGGCGGGCGAGTCGGTCACGTTCACCAACCGCGGCCAGGTGGCGCATACGGCGACGGCCTCGAACGGCGGGTTCGACTCCGGACTGGTGAAGGGCGGCGAGTCCGTCACGCTCAAGATAGACCGGCCGGGCACGCTCAATTACTTCTGCCAGCCGCATCCCTGGATGAAAGCGACGATCCTCGTTCAGGGCGAGGGCGGTGTGGTGCCGCCCGAGGCCGTGCCCGTGGCGAACACCACCGTCAGCGAGAAGCCGCCCACGATCAGCCCGCTTCGCGCCGCCGGCTTTGTCGGCCTGATCATCGCGGGGGTGTTCGCCGCCGGGTACGCCATGCGCCGCCGGACGCCCGCCACGGATATGTCCGTCCCGCCGCGGGACCGCTGATCGCGGTGAGGGCCGGCGGACCGCGACCTTGGAGGACATCGTGACCACGGAGAACCAGCCCAGCGCCGATACCGACGCGAAGGTTCAGGAATTCGTCCAACGACTGATCGAGGATGCCGCGCGACAGCGGCTCCCTGAGCTGTTCGGCGGTGATCATCCCAACGCGCTTTACCGCGTCGTCAACCGCAACGGCGTCAGTGTGGTCGCGCTCCGCACGCCCGACATCGCTGAGGAGCATCTGGTCAAGCTCATGAAGTACCGCCTGGCCCAGTATCTGGCGGTCAACTTCATCGACGGACGGATGGTGTATGAGGCGGGGATGGAGTATGAGCCGCTCTCCAACCTCAGCAAGGACGATGTACATTACCTCGCCGGCTCGGCCGAGACGGGTGAGGTGCTGTGCTATGCCGCCCTCAAAGCCGGCCCCGACGCGCCTCCCGGCACGACTCTGCGCCAGAGTGACCGGCCGCTGTTCCCGGCCGAGAAGATCCACGGCTGGGGCATCTTTAACCGACTGCGGGTCTTGCCCGATCTGCCGTTCGGTAAGTTACGCGAGCTGGGCCGGTTCGTGAAGAACCAACGGCTGCACACTTTCGATGAGTTGGGCGTGCGCGGCCCGGTCGAGGTTGGCATGGCCCTTTTTCGCACGATGGTCGGCCCGCTACGGCTGGAGGTCGAGGCGCTGGTCGGTGATCTCGAGGAAGGCGTCGCCAAGCAGAATCTCGAATTCTTCCATACGCCGCTGATCGTGATCCACGGCACGGTGCCGTATGAGGCCGAGGCGTCGTACTTCTTCCCACGCTACCAGTTCTGCACGGTGTACCCGTTCGCCGCGCTGGCGGCCGACATCACCGGCCCGGTGATTGCCCGCCTCGACGCGATCGACGCGGCGCTAGAGCAGCCGGGTAAGAAGGGGTTGCTGGCGCTGTTCGCGCTCAAGCGGCAGGCGGTGAGCAGCCGCAGCAGCCTGGAGCCGCCGGGGGGCCTGTCCGCGCTCGTCGATGCCGTGGTGCCGCAGGAAGGTGTGGCGATGCACGCCCGCCGCCAGATGCTCGATGCGGCTGACCGGCTGCGTACCATCAATC